>JASIAM010000274.1 GCA_030041985.1 Bryobacteraceae bacterium
ACGGCAAGGAAATCCAGCAAGTAGCGCGGGAGTTGGGGGTCTCCATTCCCACCGTTACGAAGTGGCGCAGGCGCTTTGCACTGTGGGGGTTGAGGGGACTGCGGGACCAGGCGCGGCCGGGCAAGCCGGTCAAGTATGACGCGGTGTTTCGCAACCGGGTGCTGGCCTTGCTGGAAGAGACACCGCCGCCCGGGATGTCCCACTGGGACGGGCCGGCTGTGGCGGAAAAACTCGGCGCCAGCGTTCATGCCGTCTGGCGTGTTTTACGCCGCGAAGGAATCTATCTGCAAAGAAGGCGCAGTTGGTGTGTGAGCACCGACAAGGAGTTCGCTCCCAAGGCTGCCGACGTGGTGGGGCTGTATCTGAATCCTCCGTTAAACGCCGTGGTTCTGAGCGTGGACGAAAAGCCGAGCATACAGGCAATCGAGCGGGCCTCGGGTTACGTGGAGACCGACAGCGGTAAAGTGGTGCGCGGGCTGAAGAGTACCTACAAGCGCCACGGGACGCTGAATCTCTTTGCCGCCCTCGAAGTCGGTACTGGCCAGGTAAGGACGAAGTTCACTGAGTTCAAGAAGCGGAAGGATTTTTGTGGGTTCCTGGATGGCGTGCTGGCCGAGCAACCGCAACACGCGGAGATCCACGTCATCCTGGATAACTACTCTCCGCACAAACGAAACGACGATTGGCTGGCGAAGTTCCATGGGCGCGTGCAATTTCATTTCACGCCCACCGCGGCCAGTTGGCTGAACCAGATTGAAATTGTGTTCAGTCTGCTGCAACGCAAGACACTCAACGGAGCAAGCTTCAAAACCACAGATCAGCTGCGCGACGCCATTGAAGCCTTCTTCCGAAGGCACAATGAGCGCGCCAAGCCCTTCCGCTGGCGCAAGCGCGACGTCAAGGGCAGTCAACTCAAAAATACAATTATTAATTTGCGCAATTAAGCACTAGATAACCGGCTCGTCGGGACATCCAGTGCAAGAACAGCGCCACGGGTCAAAAAAATCCCGCAAGCTTCGAGGCTCCCGTTTATAGAAAACTTACGCGCAATCCAGGAGAACCGGAGTAAGTTGGTTTGTGCAGAGTGCGCCCGCGAAGATACTAAAAAGTGGAACTCGCATACTCCTGCAACGAAGCGCTCAGAGAGTTTGGCCGGTGCATACTATAACTGCCCGGGCACACCATAATCGGGCGCTGGGTCTATCGAGCTAAATACGGGCTAGGTTTCGAAGGAGAGAGATCTGGCTAGGATCGATCTGGGATCGAAAGCTCGACATCGCCTTTGGAATCTTCGGTTGCAATCCGATTCTGCGACTGCCAACGGTGGAGTTTGTTCAAGAGCGACTTATAGCAGATGCCCAGACGGCGCGCAGCTTCTTTGCGATTCCAGTTGACTTCGTTCAAAGTCTGGAAGATTAATTCGCGCTGCGTCTTTTCGCTGGCATTGGCAGCCAGATCTTTCAACGACATAGCGAGGGACGAATTCCGCGAAGACGCAGCCACGGATACGTTCTGCTTTTTCTCTGTGAGATCGGCGAGCACGTGCTGAAGATCAGGAAGAATCAGAAAGCGCCTGACCGCATTTTCCAATTCGCGGACATTGCCGGGCCAGTGGTAATTCTGAAAGGCCTCCAGTACTGGCGCAGGCAATTGTCTTACTGCGCTGGAGTAAGTGACGCCATAGCGCTCGATGAACTTCTCGCAAAGCGCGGGAATGTCCTCTTTGCGGTCGCGCAGGGGCGGGACTTCCAGCGTGATGACATTGAGGCGAAAATACAGATCCTCGCGTAATTCCCCGCTAGCCACCATGTCCTTCAGGTATCTGTTCGTGGCTGTGATAATTCGGGCTTCGGATGTTAAGCTATGAGTTCCCCCCAAACGGGAGTATTCTCCGTCTTGTAACACGTGCAGTAACTTGGCTTGTAACAACGAACTCATTTCCCCTATTTCGTCAAGCATGATGGTTCCGCGGCCGGCCAGCTCGAACTTACCCGGTTTTTCGCGCAAAGCCCCAGTGAAGGCCCCCCTTTCATGGCCGAATAACTCCGATTCCATCAAGTCCGCCGGCAGAGCGGCACAGTTGACTTTCACGAAAGGCTCCGAGCTCCGGTAGCGGGAATGGATGTACCGGGCAATCATCTCCTTACCGGCGCCGGATTCACCGAGAATCAGGATCGGCACATTGACCGGAGCGGCGCGGTCGCAAATGGCCTGGATTTGCAGCATCCGTTCGTTGGCGGTTTGAAAAGGATCTTCCGTTTCAGCACCCCGCAGCGGCTCGTCCCGCTCTGATTCCAGAACCCGGATCATGGCATTTCCAGATCGACTTCCTCTACCGGTTTGACCAGGTAATCCAGAGCGCCCAGACGCATCGCCTGCACAACCGTGGGGATCTGCTTATCTGCCGAGAGGACAATAGAAGGCACGCGAGCGCCGGTGCGGTTCATCTCGGCCAGCACATCAAGGCCGCATGCGCGCGGCATTCGGATATCCAGTAAGAGCAAAGAAGGCGGCACGCCATTACTTAGCCGCCGTAAGAACTGTTCGCCGGAATCAAAACATGACACACCGTAGCCTCGCATCGCAAGCAAGTCCGAAAGGTAAGTGCGAACCCCGGCATCATCGTCCACAACCCACACGGTAGAATTCTTCACCCTAATAGCTCCACAGATCTGATTAATGGCAACTCACACATGATGCAGGAACATCCTTCGGTTTGGGTGGCATGAACCGTACCGCCATGTAACTGCCAGAGACCGGCAGGGCCTGAAAGGTCCGGTACTATATTGGCTATGCCATCCACAGGACAGGCTATTAGTTGCACGCCGATTCGGCCGTCCGATTCGGCCGCAGAGACCTTGATCAAGCCAGGGGAATTCGCGCGTTGCGCAACCGCTGCAATGAAACCGCGGAGGGCCTGCGTGAGCTTGTCAGCATCGCCTGCCGTGATCATGGTTATGTCCGGGAGGTTTTGTTCGAGGGCGATGTTCTTACCCGCCAACTGCGGAAGTATCTCCGCCAGCGCTTCCTGAAGCGCAGCATCAAGCTGGAAGGGCGCCAATTCCAATTTCGAATCGGTTGAAAAATCGGCGAGCTGCTGCAAGATGACCACCAGATGTTCGATATTTTCGAGCGCTAAGTTAAGATACCGCAAGGTATTTGCTGAGGAGTTATCCTGCGGCGACGCCAGTGTCATACGTAGATACCCGCGAGCCGTAAAGAGTGGGCCGGAGAGGCTATGACCCAAGTTGGACAACCAGTGTTCCCGAATTATTTCCAGGGCTTCCGAAGAGTTGAATGCAAACTTATCTACTCCCTGTTTCACCTGAGGCCCCCACCCATTACTCGCAACAAAGCGACCTTATTTACGGTATCTTACTCAGGCTGACGCCGCAATCGCGGGCTAGCGTGTGGTGATACATCACAATATTTCTGCCGTAATGGAGGGTACCAGTTTCAGTTTGCATGTGGTTTTTTACTATTAGTGAATTAAACCACGAATCTCTGCGGACAATTGTGTAACTTCAACCAGCAGATTGGCGTGCTCGTTGTACTGCGCACCTGAGCTCATGCCCACGGAATAGCAGGTTACATTCCAGTTGTTCCATGGACATCCGGCCACTCGGAAGCTGATGATCCTGGCATTTTGTGTGGGAAAGGAGACGATAGCCTCCCCATCGGGTATGGCGGGATCGGACGGATTCGGTTCATGATTGGAAGGTTGGACTGCACGGAATACGCGGCTGCATTGCAGGAATATCTTGCCGGCAATCAAAAGCGCTCGCTCGATCGGGCGGCCGCCGCGGTGCGTAGCATTGTTGCGGGTTCACAAGGGCTGCGCTGGTTGACAGCCACGCACCAGAATGTCTTGACAGAGGCGTTGCAGTTGGCCAGCGATGGCATGCGGGAGGCAATTCTGGAACGAGCCGCCGTCTGTCTTGCCAGGAGCCTGTCGCCCTGCATATGCGAGACGAATGATTGGCCGGCAAGGGATCGCGGCGGTTCAGAAACCGTGGAAGCGCAGCTCCGCCGCCACAACGAAGAACTCATGGCAGCGCACCACAGTATAGAGCACGAGCGCAGCCGCTACCAGGAGCTTTTCGATTTCGCACCGGATGCCTACTTCGTAACCGGCATGGAGGGAGCCATCTGGGAGGCCAACACGGCGGCCGCCGCTCTGCTGCGCATGCCCCAGGAACTGCTGCGTGGGCAATCTCTGCACGAGTTTGTAGGCGAAGCATACCGCAGCGAGTTTCGGGGGCGGCTGCACGCGTTGCATGCCGGAGCGATTGAAAAAGTGGAGGATTGGGAAATCGCCCTCGTCCCACGGCACGGCGCGGCCATGCCCGCGGCTGTGACGGTTGTGGCGGAGCGGGCAGTTCCGGCGCCCATGGCGGGCTTACGCTGGCTCTTGCGCGATGTCACTGAACGCAAGCGGTTGGAGCATGAGAGGACTCGATGGCTGCTGAGCCGGGCGAAGGCCAAAGCCGCGCGGCGTTTCAAATTCCTGGCCGAAGCCAGCGCCCTGCTGGTGGGCCCGCAAGACGTGGAAGCCAGTTTGGCCAGCGTCGCTCGCTTGGCGGCTTCCTTCCTCCGCGGATGGTGTTTCATCAGTATCGTCGAACCGGGCGGCGCGCTACGCCAACTGGAGGCAGCGCCTCCATCGCCAGAGTTTGAAGAAGTGTCCGAGAAACTGCGGGCACACTCTCTGTTTGATGGAAAGACCGAAGGGTTGCCGGAGGCGCCCTGTCAAATCGAAGCGCACCTGACGGAGTGGTATGACCGGGTGGCTGACAGCCCCGCGCACGCCGGACTGCTACGCCAGACCACTGGCCGTATGGCGACCATATTACCGTTGCGCCTGCACGAGCGGCTGGTTGGCTTGATGATGTTGGTGCGCACCCTTGCTTCACGCCCAAACAACGCGGCCAATCGGGCGCTCGAAGAAGACCTGGCGCGGCGCTGCGCGTTGGCCCTGGAAAACGCCCGGTTGTATCGTGAGCTGGTAGCGCAGCGCGACAAGGCGGAAATCGCCAGCCGCACCAAAAGTGAGTTCGTGGCCGTCCTGGGCCACGAACTGCGCAATCCGCTGACTCCGATCGTCGGATGGACGCGGAGGTTGAAACGCTACCCGGCTATAGCGGAGGATCCTACGCTGGCGGAAGGCCTTCTGGTTATGGAGAAGAACGCGTTGGTACTCACTCGCCTGGCGGACGACTGCGCTGATTTGACCCGAATCTCCGAAGGTAAGTTTCGAATCGAGCACGGTCTGGTCGATATGAACCAGGTTGTGACCGCGGCGGCTGAGGGAATCCGCGGCATGGCTTCCGAACGAGGCCTAAGCCTGAGAATCGAGCTGGCGCCGGTACCAGTGGCAGTTGAAGGGGACGCGATACGGCTGGAGCAAGTGCTCGCCAACCTTCTGACCAATGCGGTCAAATACACCGAGAATGGTGGGCGCATCTCCATCCGCACAGCAGCGTTTGGCGAATACACGGAGGTCGAAATAACGGACACGGGGATCGGAATCGAGCCGGAGTATCTCGATCAGATTTTCGAGCCCTTCCGGCGGGGAGCCGCGTCCTGGCTCACGTCGAGATCGGGACTGGGACTGGGACTTTCCATCGTACGCCGGATCGTGGAAACGCATGGAGGCAGGGTTTGGGCAGAGAGCACGGGATTGGGCTGCGGCAGTACGTTTCGGGTTCGCCTGCCGAGAGCAGCGCAGGCCATCTCCACGAGGCCTGCAGGCGCTAGCGCGGAGTGTGCCCAAGCCGTAACCAAGCGTTTGCGCATTCTTTTCGTTGAGGATTCAGCCGATATCGTGTTTCTGGTGAAGACCGGCCTGGAAAGCTTGGGCCACATAGTGGTGAACGCCAGTAACGGACGTGCGGCCCTGCAGATGATCCAGGCAGACACTCCGGACCTGCTCATTTCCGATATCAAAATGCCCTTCATGGACGGATATGAGCTCATTCGCACGATCCGCCGCGAGCCGGCATTCCATGCAACGCCTGCCATCGCCTTGACAGGCTTCGGCGCGAAGGCGGAAATCGAAAGGGCGCGGGCAGCCGGGTTCGACTTATGCCTGACCAAGCCGGCCGAGACAGAACAGATCGCGGCCGCAATTAGGGAGCTCGCGGAGAGGGGCTAACCGCTACATCTGGCTTGCCAGGATGCCGTGCGAGCGCCGGGCGCAGTTTGCGGCGACGATGTCTTTGACGCAGGCCGCCACGTAGCGCACCTGGCTCTCGGCCATGGCGGGATAGAGCGGCAGCGATAATATCCGCTGATAGAGCCGCAGAGCGCGATCGCAGGCGCTCCTGCCAGGCGATATGCGGGCAAAGAACGGATGCAGTGGTATGGGAATAAAGTGCACGCTGGCGCCAATCGATCGGGACACTTTCATCGAAGAACTGCGGCGCAAAGGTATAGCCAAAGAATTCAGATTGAGGCGCAGGACGTAAAGATGCCACGAGTGGCTGTTTCCTTCGCCTGGAGCCGGAGTCTCCACCTCCTCGACCCCGGCGAACTCCTGGTTGTAAATGCCGGCATACCGGCGCCGGATCTCGATGAAGCGTTCGAGCTTGCGCAACTGGTGAATGCCGATGGCGGCCTGCAGGTCGGTGAGATTATATTTGAAGCCCGTGTCCAGGACCTCGTAGTACCAATTACCGCGCCGCGTATAGCGGTTCCAGGCGTCTCGGCTCATTCCATGCAGCGAAAGCATGCGCATGCGAGAGGCCAGTGCGGCACGCGGAGTGACCACCATTCCGCCCTCGCCGGTGGTCATATTTTTGGTGGCGTAGAAACTGAAAGCCACCGCATCGCTTACATCATCGGCGCCATCGGAGGGCATGGAGCCAATCGGACGTCCTTCATAGCGGGAGCCGGCAGCGTGGGCGGCGTCCTCAATCACAAACAAGCCGTGCCGGCGGGCAAGCGCCCAGATGGCCCGCATGTCGCAAGGCAGACCGGCGAAGTGTACGGGAAGAATGGCGCGGGTATTCGGCGTTATGGCGCGGGCGATCTCCACCGGATCGATGTTGCCATCTTCTCCGATATCCGCTAACACGGGTTTAGCGCCGACATGGCGGATGGTGTGCACTGTCGAACAGAACGTGAGCGGAGTGGTGATCACTTCGTCGCTTTTCCCAAGGCCTAAAGCCGCCAGGGCCAGGTGAAGCGCGGCCGTGCAGGAACTGACCGCGACAGCCTGCGACGCGCCCACGTAGGCCCGGAACTCTTCTTCGAATTGGGCCGTTCGGGGACCGGTGGTCAGCCAGCCTGACCGTAAGGCTGCTTCGACTTCGCGCACTTCCTCGTCACCAATGGATGGCACATGAAAGGGAATGAAAGATTCGTTTGGGATCGTCATGGGAATTACCCTAATTAGGGACGGCCGGCACGCATTGGCCCCCGGCGGTCATCGGCTCAGGTCTCGCAGAATCCGTTCCCGGTCGAAACCGAGCGGGAAGAAACTGTAGCGCGCGGTCATCCAGAGCAGCTTGAGGTCGCTGCGCAGGCACCGTGACTGCTGATAACGCGCATTCAAGTGAAGTTTTTCGGGCAGGATCACAGCGCGGTAGTAGGCATCGCGATCCGCAGCGGCGGCGAGGATCAATTCCTCATCACGGAATACCAGACTGGCCAGATCGGTAATCCCAGGCCGCGATTCCAAAATCCTGCACCAAAGCTCGTCGCCGGACCGCACGTACTCCGGAACCTCGGGGCGTGGTCCGATGAGACTCATCGTGCCCTCGAGCACGTTCATCAACTGAGGCAGTTCGTCGAGTTTGAACGCCCTCAGCCAAGCGCCCACGTGCGTAACACGGGGGTCGCGCCGGGCGGTGATCGGCGAACCCTGGCTGCCCGCGCATGGTACGGAATTTCCGGATAAGGAAAGGCGCTCCATGTCTGCCAATCCGCTTTTGCCAGAAAAAAATCGGCCGCCCGTCCTCCATGGCGATCAGCAAAGCGATGAGAGCGAACAAAGGCGCAAGCAGCGCAAGGGCAATTAGCGCGCAGGAGGCATCCAAAACACGCCCTAGCCGCGCGGCGGCCGGCCCTTGTCCGGACATGCTGCGCCGCGCTTCACAAGTAAGAGCCGGCATGCGCTTCTTCCGCCATCTCCACGCGGCTCGCGTCAATCTCTAACAAGACCGATCGCTGCAGCAATGTCACCGAAAGGACCAACCGGAAGGTAGGCCTGTCACCCACCACCACACCTTCCACTCCCGCAAGCGCGCCGGACCTGATCCTGACTTTCTGGCCCGAGTGCCAGTATGGATAGGGAACCACCGGAATTCTGGCCTCGATGGCCTTTTGAATCGACGCGATTTCTACTCTGTCGAGAGGGACTGGAGTACGTCCGAAACCCACCAACCGCAGCACTCCTGGCGTAGTCACAATCGGCAGGCATGCCGTAGGATCGAACTTGCAGAACAGGTAACCGGGAAACAGCGGCAGATCGAACTCGCGGGCCCGGCGGGCATATTGGTGCCGGCGCGTGTACAAAGGCAAAAAGGTTTCGAAGCCCTTATTGGTTAGCAGTTGGCGAACTACTTTCTCGTGGCGATTCTTCACGCTGAGTGCAAACCAATTCAGATCTGCCAGCGCGGGGACCTTCTTGCCGGCAATCGGCGGGCCCAATGCTTCGCCCAGCAGCGCTGGGGACACTACGGAATCCGGAATGTTCATAATTGCCCGATTCAGCACAGCTACCGCTCACTCGCGTGCGGGCGCAAGTATCAAAGCGCTATCAATAAACGGGCTAGTGTCTGCACGAGGTGTGCCAGCGGGAGCGAGCCTACTATGCAGTACTTACGGCATTGGCCGGATTTGGGTTATCCCGGCATCAGCGAGGCGGGCGAATGCAGGGCGGCGGAGCGAAAGGGCAGCCGCGGTGCCAGTTGTGGAAAGCCAGTTCTCGCGCGGAGATTTCCGTTCCGGTGAGCTTGGGGATTCCCCTCCCGCAGCAGGCGCGAATTGCCGAATGGCCACCGTTTTGCAATCTTTGGTCCAGGCCAATGCGCGATGGCGCGACCCTCTCAGCCGAAATGCTACACCGATATCCAAAGGCCTGCGGCCGAGGCACTCGCTCTACTCGAGCCGCATGCTCGCGAGGTCGCCGCTAATGGCATCCCGGCAGCCACCCCCCGCTCCTGCCCATCTGGCGCGGATCGATGATCAGGAGCGGCGCCGGCTCTTGCGCGATCTCCACGATGAGGTCGGTCACGATCTTGTGCTGATCAAATTGCATCTGGAGAATATCGCGCGGTACAGGAGTAGCCCGTCCGGTTCCCGCCTGGCCGAGGCCATCGCCTTGGTTTCGCATGCCATTGACGCGCTGCGGCGCCTGACTCGGGATCTTGGGCCAGCAGTCCTGGAAAATCCAGGCTTTCTTCCGGCCATCCGCGGATACATCCGGCAGTTCTCGTCGAGAGTTAAAATTAAGGTCTCGTTCCGGACGCGCAACCTGCCGGCGGAGATTCCCTCCGCCTACCAGTTGGCTGTTTACCACGTTTTGCAGAGCGCACTGTCGAACGTGGTCGAGCACGCTTCGGCGCAACATGTGACTGTATCGCTCGGACGGGCGAAGCCTTCAGCACTGAGAATGGTAATCGCGGATAATGGGGTCGGATTCAATGTAAGCGCCAAACTAGCCGCCGGCTCCTTCGGTTTAACCGCTATGCAGGAACGAGTGGAAGCCCTGGGCGGCGAGATCCGGTTCCGCTCCCGGCCCCAAGCGGCTGGGGCAAAAACTTATGGGACAAAAATCGAGGTGACTCTTCCCCTTCGAAGCACTAAATCCGGCAGCAGATCAAGATGAGCCTGGCGGCGCCCAAAAAGATTTCCATCCTGATTGCCGATGACCATATTCTCTTCCGCGAGGGCGCTAAGGCCGTTTTAAGCGGAGAGCGCGATATGGAAGTAGTGGGCGAAGCAGGCAACGGCCGGGAAGCGGTAAGAATGGCGCTCCGCCTACATCCCCATGTCGTTCTGATGGACAAGATGATGCGCAAGCTCGATATGCACGATCGCGCGGAACTCATCCGCTACGCCATCCGTAAGGGCTTGATCGAACCGTAGCCGAAAACGGGACTGGAAGCTCAGACTTTGATCGAACTCGCTGATCCTGGCGGGGCGGGCCGCCGTCATGAGCCGGAGCGGCGCGCAACACCAGGATCGCCGAAACAAGAATTGCTGAACTTTGCATGACTCTCTTAGGATCCCTGGGAGGCAATCCGCAAGTTGTTCCTCACCTGCGCGGTCACTTGCAGGGCCTGGACGTGCACCATGTTCCGATCGGCTTCCGAATCCACGACACCTTCGAGCGAAACCCACCCGTTCTTGACGATGAGATGAACCGGAGGAGTTGGCCCGGCCCCGTATTTCTCGAGGAGACCGTTCTCATAGATCACGCGATAGAGACGCTTGCGCAGAGCATCGTCACTCTTAGACGGCGGCAGTACTTCGATCTTGTTCACCACTTTGTCGACACCGGCAACGTGCCCCACCGCGCGCGCAGCAGTGTGCTTGAGGGTGTCCCGGGTAACCTGTCCCGACAGGGTTACAGTGTGACCCTGGACTTCGAAGCGGATCGTATCGAATACGCCATAAAACGGCAACTCCGCGAGCCTCTCGTGGATAGACCACTCAAAGCTATCCAATGTTCGCCCGGCCCACTGATGCTCCTGCGCAAAGGCAGAACCACCAACGAGCACGGAGGCATAGACAAGGGTCAGTAAGGTGCGCTTCAGATTCTTTTTCATAATTTTCTCTCTTTTAGTAGTCGAACTGACTATCGAACTCGAAAACTAAGCGGCAATCATGCCTCCAGAACGCCCGCATCATTGACAAGGGCTTAAGTTCATCGCCTGCTTGTGAGCGCCGAGCCTATCCGACACTCTGACCTTGCGCCGTCACCACAAGCGGTCCGACACCAACCTTTACTCAGTCACTCCCGCGCATACGGGCGCAGTGGAGTGGCGCGGATTCCTTCGCAGGAACTTAACCAGGGTTGCGTTAATTAAGATTGTGACCAGCGATGCCGCGAGGATCGCGTGGTAGAGTCCGGCGGTTATGAGACCAGCTTGCCGGGAGACTTGGGCGAGCACGAAAGAGAACTCGCCGATCTGAGTCAGGCCGGCCCCCACGCGGACAGCGGTGTCCACGGAGTAGCGAAATGCCCGGACGACGCCGAACCAGACCACGAACTTACCGATGACTACAAGACCCGCGATTAGCAGCACCAAACGCCAGTCCGAAAACCAGGTTTGTGGATCGATCAGCATCCCGATAGTCACAAAGAAGACGGCGACAAACGCGTCGCGGATGGGAAACGTCTTCTCAGCGAATTTGTGCGCGTATTCGGAGCCGCCCACAAGCAAGCCGCCCATAAACGCGCCCAGAGCCAGCGATAGGCCGGCGGCTTCCGTGATGGTGGCGACTACCAGGCAAATTGTCAGTGCCAGCAGGACGGAAATCTCATCGCTGCGGATCTTTTCGACGCGGGCCAGCAGGCGTGGAACGATCCTCCAACCCACCGCGATCACGGGAATCAGTAGAAGAACGGCTTTGCCGACACGCCAGAGCACCTCGCCATAACTTGCGCCATGAGAACCGAGGCCAGGCAGGACGACAGTGAGAACTATGACCGTGATGTCTTCGATCAGGGTGAGAGTCACCATGATCCGGCCCGCTTCCGACGCCAGTTCCCCGCAATCGACCAGCAGGCGCGTCAATACCATGGTGCTGGCGACGCTGATAACACAGCCGGCCGCAATGCCCTGTGTTATAGGCCAGCCCGCCAACATGCCCACCCCGAGGCCGAGTGCGATGGAGAGTGAGATGCCAATGGGCGCTCCAATCAGAGCGACCCACTTCACGCGGAGCAATTCGGGAATCAAGAACTCGATTCCAACCGAAAACATCAGTAACACGACTCCGGCTTCGGCCATCACTTCGAACGAGTGCACGTCTGAAATGCGCGGCCCTGGCGTAAGTGGACTTAGAATAAGGCCGGCTAACACATAGCCTAAGATCGGCGGCTGACGAATGCGCCAGAACAATAGGCCTCCGAGGAGGGCGGCCGCGAGCACCATGGCGATGTCGTGAAAAATGACCATTCACTATCTCCCTTGGGGCGCCATCGTTGGTTGTGCCAAACAGGTGGCGTGGATTGCGGGATGCCGCCCAACCAATGTGAGGCAACCGATGCTCCACGAGTCGGATCGGGCGTAACCGGCCGCTTCTCAACGCCGACCGGGGGTTTTGATGGCAATTCGCTGGAGGACCGCAATCGACAGGTTGCGCTCCTGCCGTATGAGTGCGACCTGGTGTTCGTGTTCCGTCACCTGGATTCAAAGACATCTACAGATCCACTGAAATACGGGGTGAAGGCGCCGAATACTGCATTCCAAAAACAGAGGCTCCCGCCGGCTCTTCGATACTATAGGCTTAATGCCGAACCGAACCAGCCACGGCCGCCCATCCAACCGAACCTCACTGCCGCTCGAACGCAGCCATTGGTTCGCTCAACGCTATGGCCTCAAAGTTCCGATTCTGCTCGCTCCCATGGCCGGTGCCTGCCCTCCCAGTCTGTCTATCGCTGTGGCGAACGCTGGCGGTATGGGGGCAATGGGGGCGCTGCTCACACCGCCCGCTGGTATTCACGCTTGGGTGGAAGAGTTCCGGTCCCAAAGCAGTGGCCCTTTTCAGTTAAACGTTTGGATTCCCGATCCGAAACTAATAAGAGATCTTGACGCTGAACGTAGGGTCTGCGTTTTTCTGGAAAAGTGGGGCCCACCGGTACCTCCATTGGCGGGCGATTCCGTACTACCCGACTTCGATGCGCAATGTGAGACGTTCCTGGACCTGGCGCCGGCAGCCATTTCCTCGATTATGGGCGTGTTTCCGCCGGGGTTTGTGACTCGGTTGAAGGATCGCGGCATTGCCTGGTTCGCCACGGCCACGACGCTCGCGGAAGCCCGAACCGCGGCTCAAGCGGGCGCGGATGCCATCATCGCGCAGGGTTACGAAGCCGGCGGGCATCGAGGGTCCTTCGATCAGGCAGCCGCCGAGCGGCAAGGCATTGGGTTGTTCGCGCTATTACCGCGGCTGGCCGACCATATCGACCTTCCGATTATCGCTGCTGGCGGGATTGGCGACGGGCGAGGCGTGGCCGCCGCGCTTACGCTGGGCGCGAGTGCGGCCATACTGGGGACGATCTTCCTGCGTTGTTCCGAGGCGAAGACTCATCCGGCATGGGCCAGTGCTTTGGACAACCTCGAACCGGAACGCACCACACTTACCCGAGCCTTTACGGGACGCCTGGGGCGCGCCATCGCCACGGAGTTTGTAACCGCGGCAGCATCGCCAGACGCTCCCCGGCCCGCGCCGTATCCGGTGCAACGGGGCCTAACTGCTGCGATGAAGAAGGCTGGCACCGCTGCTGGTGACTATCACAGGATGCAGGTGTGGGCCGGACAATCGGGGGCGATGGCCAAACCGGTTCCGGCTGGGGAACTCGTGCAGCAGATCTGGAAAGAGGCGCGAGAGCTTCTCTAGCTAGCCTCCGGCCTTCTTCTGGTAGACAATGAATGAATATGTTGTCCATCTCTCGGCTCCTCCGGGTGGTCGGATGCGGGATGGCGCTCGGATGCAGCGCGCTGCCGGCGCAGAGCAAAAAGGTGGAAGATCTCGGCGCGGGAAAAGTGTTGGTCATGGAGCGGCAGACGGCCGATCCAGTGTTTGGGCAGTCGGTGATTCTGCTTATTGAATACAGCGCCGACGGAGTGGTAGGTGTCATGTTGAACCACTCTTCGGATGTGCCGTTGTCCCGACTGCGCGAGGTAGAAGGCACCGCGAAACGGTCCGACACCCTCTATGTCGGCGGTCCTGTCGAGATCGAGCAAGTAACGGCCCTTGTACGCACGCCTACTGCCCCTCCGGACGCAATTCACGTGTCCGGGGATCTCTATGCCGTCCAGAGCAAGCCCGGCCTCGAAGCCGCGCTTAAAGCATCCAAAGGTCCCGACGGCCTGCGTGTGTACCTTGGTTATTGCGGCTGGGTCATTCCCCAGTTACAAAATGAAGTGAACAGCGGCAGTTGGTACATCTTCGATCACGGCGAGCAATTCGCCTTTGATTCCGCGCCAGGCACCCTCTGGAGCCGTCTCATCGGCCGTGCGGAACTAAGACTGGCTCTGGCGCTGGTCCCTTCCGCGCAACGATTGCCCCCGCTTGGCCGCCGATAGCCGATCGCTGATAGCCGAAAGCAGCGGCATCAGTGGGGACGTTAAATAAACATCTCTTCGTCCTGCGTGGCGTGGTCAACGGAAGGTCTCCGCGACCCGTGGACGAGGGTGGAAACAGCGGCCGAGACTCCGGCGGCAATTCCATTTACTTCACGCACCGGCCGCATTGCCGCGCGCTTTACCGCATCCCCAATTTGCTCTACTTGTTCGACCGTATTATCCACCGATTGATCGATCTGTTCCAGGCGGGTGCGGGCGCGCTCGCTGGCATCGTGCAGTAAGTTTCCGAGACGCTCTGCCTGCTCGCGCCCGGTTTTGGCAATCGCCACTCCCTCGGTTGCGATCTCTCGAATCCGCGGACGGCTCTCGTCTAGGATCTGCTCTACCTTGGTCAAAACACCCGCGGCTTGTTCGATCACCGGGCCGGCCTTCTCGATCACGGGAGCCGCCTTCTTCAACGCCGCACTGGTCACATCCACTAGCGGCTCGAGTTTGTCGATTACGGGCAACGCTCTCTTTGCAGCATTCCCACCCTGTTCCACCAGGGGAGCAATTGTCTCCTGCGTCTTCCGAATCAAGCGGTAGAGGGCAAATACCACGAATGCCTGCACCAGAAAAGCGATGCATGCCAAAATCACCGCCACGGTGATAACAATTCGGAAGATATCGTCCGGCATGAAAAAGATCCTTGACGGCTTTTAGTGAGGCAAGTCCTCTGCCGTTGAAGAGCCTTCCGCGCCGCGCGGGTTCACGGTTTCACGATATGCCTGCCGCCCGGCTTCCATCGCTTCGGAGAAGGTTTCCCGCTGGCGGCTAATGGCATCTTTCCCACGATCCACCCACTCGGATGCCGTTTGGCGGATACCCTCGGTACGCTGCTTCAGGTAATCCCCTCCCTCGTTGGCTTTGTTCTTGATGTAGTCGCGTGTCTCCGCGCCGGACTTGGGAGCGAGCAACATACCAATCCCAACTCCCACACCTAATCCCAGCAAGAAGCTCGACAAGCCGTTCTTATCCATCTTGATTCTCCTGTTGATACGGATTCCACACACCACTGGGAAGCCGCCTGTGTGAGCCTTGTTTCAGTATACTCCGGCATGAGAAAACTACATCATGGCGGAACGTAAGCCGCTGGATGATGACGCACTGTGGGTATACGCACTAAAACTGCTAGCCTCCCGGGCATATTCACAGGGCGAATTGCGGGAAAAACTGCGGCGCAGGGCGGCGCGCGCGGCCGGCGTGGATGCCGTTCTCGCCCGCCTGAAGGACGATGGCTACCTGGACGACCGCAAGTTCGCGGAGAGTTTCGCCGCGACGCGGCTGGCTAACGAGAAGCTGGGAAGCGCGCGCGTTTTGCGCGATCTGCGGCAGCGCCGCGTCGCGCCTTCTTTGGCCGAGCGCACCGTGCGCCAGGTCTATCGCGAGGTTAATGAAGAGGCGCTGATCGAAGATTGGGTGCGCCGTAAGTACCGTCTTGCCACCCGCGAAAATCTCTTTGCAGAGGACAAGGATGTTGCCGCCGCCTATCGCAGGCTGCTGCGCGCCGGCTTTCGTCCGGGCGAGATCCTGCGAGTGTTGAAACGGTTCGCCCGCAATCCGGAATTGTTAGACTCTTTCGAGACTCCGGACGACACCATCGCACCCGAGTGAGCCGCCGCATAGCGGGTTGCGCGCAAAGGCAAACTCCTCCACCACGCGCCCTCCGATCAGGTGTTCCTGAATGATTCGCTCCAGCACCTCCGGGGTGGCCGAGTGGTACCAAACGCCTTCCGGGTAGACCACGGCGATCGGGCCCTGTTCGCAAATCCGCAGACAATTGGCTTTGGTGCGATACACCTTGTCCATGAGCTGCAACTCCGCCAGGCGGCGTTTCAGATAAGCCCAAGCTTCTACGCCCACCTCTTCGCTACAGCACTTCGGCTTAGCTTGCTCGGCGCACACGAAAATATGACGCTGGACTGCGGGAATGTGTAATCCCGCGGCAATTTGCTGCAATCTGGGCACATCGGCCATTTCTGTGGATTCTCCTTATTACGCTCTGGCGGCACTGTCACGGCACGTGAGCAGGACCGAGGCCTGACCCCGTGAGCGCTCCGGGATCGGTCTGAAAGTACGCATCGTTGCGATGAAAGCCGGCGAGGGCCGCAACCATATTATTAGGGAACATCTGAAGCGAGGAATTGTAGTGTTCCAGCGTCTCATTGTACTTGCGCCGCTCGACGGCGATGCCGTTTTCCGCGGCGGCGATTTCGTCCTCCAATCGCAAAAGCTGTTTATCGGCCCGCAACTGCTGATAATTTTCCGTGAGCACCAGCAGGCGAGCGAGAAGGTTCGAAAGGCGCTCGTTGGCCGCGATCTTTTCCTGCGCGGTGCGGGCGCCGGCGAGAGCGCCTTGCGTCTCGGTCACACTCCCGAAGAGATCGGACTTGGCGATACTTTCCTGTTCCCGGGCGGCACGTTTCACCATTTCCGCCAGGCTGGGAATGAGCTCAGCGCGGCGTTCGAGAGCCTCCTGCACCTGCAGCCATTCGCTCGTGACCTCATCGCGCTCCATCACCAGCCGATGCCGCACGCTGGCAAACTCGCTGGCGGCTGCTAATGCGACAGCCGCAAACACCAGCACGGGAATCAGGATGGCTCTCACGTCGGCTCTCCTATTATTCCAGGCTCTTCCTGTTCCAGACTCTTCTTATGTTCCAAACTACCGGCGGAGTCACGTTCGAGCCGGTCCACAGATTCAATGACCTTGGTGATGCCTTCCAGGTAGGGGGCCAGCAGCGCCCAGGGATCCACCTGCCGCGGAGGGAATCGCTCTTCGCGCAAGTCCAGAAGTTTGTCGAAGGGCTGCGGGTCGATGCCGAAACATGCCGCCGCCTGCCGGACGATTTCCCGCTTGCGTGGAGGGACATCCACTCCCTGTAGCGCCAGCGCGTGCCGGAACAGCACACAAAACGTAGAAACCGAGTCGGCCAGCAGACGCCGCAACAGGTTGTGATCCGACATCATGCCTGCCGCTTTTTGGCGCAATCGCAGCAATTTCGACCGTAAATCGCGCTCGACCTGCGCGCGGTAGAGCGATCCCGTCCGCCCGCGATCGATGCGCAGTCCGGAAATCGCGTCTTTACCATACAGCAAGCGGTGCTGCTGCTGGATATCGAGAAATTCGATCGCGAAGCAGTCCGTAGAAGCGGCCATTTCCTGTTCGGTAAGCAAGAGCGGCGACGGGTTTCCCAAGCCGCGCCACCAATGAAACAGTTCTTCGGCCGCCGCCAGTTCGCGCGGTGTAATGGCGTTCAATACGCAGAGAACATTGAAATCGGAATATTTCGGCTGGCACTCGCCGGCGCTGCCTTCACGAGTATCTACGGCCGAGCCGTACAATACCACCGACACCAGGCGTTCCGAATAGGCCTGCTGCAACTTGCGAACCAGATGATCGAGCGGCTCCGGCACGGTTTCACCAATCGCCGCAAGCGCCGCCGCCGGGCGCCGGGTGGGTGCACTGCCCTTTGGGTACTCCGCCGAATCCGCCAAAACTATCGCCGGAGTCGTATCCGCCGAATCCGCCGCTGCCCCGGCTGCCCCAACTGGCGCGGCTGATGACGCTGGAAAGGCCAGGCAGAAAACCGGCGCTGCGGCTCCACCGCCTCCCCCGCCTATGCCCGCTATAACCGTGGGTTCCGCCGCTGACCATAAGCCAGGCAAGCAGAACGAACGCTCCCACAAGCACCGGCCAAGCAATCGAGTCCCAAACGGTGGGATGAATTCTACGTTCGAGGGCGGCTTTCACGCGGACGTGTTTCGTCCGCGTTATGGCGTCGCCGAGCGTGGACGCTGCGGCCAGCACGGCTTCGCCATACTGCCTGCGCCGTACCGCGGGCCGCATCTCGCGAAGCATGCTCTGCTCAAGCCCGCCCGGCACGAGCGCCCGGATGCCGTCTCCCACTTCGAGACGGCTGCGCCTTTCGCCGATGGCGAGCAGCAGCAGGGCGCCATCACCATTCGCCTGGCCAATTTCCCAGCCCCTAAAAATCGTACGGGCGACATCGTCGATGGGTTCCCCCTGAAGGGAGGGAATAGTAACGAATGCAATCTCGACGCCGGCCGCTTGCGCGACCGCGCGGCAGTAATTTTCCAGTTGTTGCCGGCTCGCGGCATCGATCACACCCGCAAAATCGCTGGCGCACCCTTGCCGCTTGAGGGCCTTCCAGTCCACAGCCTTTACGGCGAGTGGGCCAAGTAACGCCAGGGCGCACAGCCGCAAACACTTCCGCATTTGGAAATTTCAGTGTACTACTCTGGGGACTGGGGGCTGGGGAGATTGGGGACTGGTGGGATGCTGCGCTATTATATCACCGATCGTGCCGCTCTCGGGGATCTTGACCCGCTGCACTCGGGGCTTCTGGAATGCATCGAGCGCAATTTGGCTCGCGGAGTTGACTACATCCAAATTCGCGAAAAGGACCTTGCGGCCCGCGAATTGTGCGCACTGGTGCGCCGCGCCCTGTCTCTCCCCAATCCGCACGGGACGCGAATTCTGGTGAACGAGCGGACCGATATCGCGCTGGCCTGTGGGGCCTCCGGCGTACACCTTCCTGCGCATTCCGTGGCTCCGAGCGTTTTGCGAGCCAGGTTTGTTCGGGAAGCGGCTCCGCCCGGTTTCCTGATTGGCGTTTCCACGCATTCTGTGGACGAACTGCGTACCGCCGAACGGGAAGGCGCGGATTTCGCCGTGTTTGGTCCCGTATTCGCCACAGCTTCAAAGATCGCTTATGGCGCGCCGCAAGGCATTTCACGGCTGCGCGAAGCCGTGCGCGCCGTTTCCCTGCCCGTGCTGGCCCTGGGCGGCATCAACAGCGAAAATGCGGCCCAGTGCCTCGAGGCGGGTGCAGCCGGCATTGCGGGAATTTCGCTGTTTCAGCGATGACATAATGGGATTCGGCTCATGTCCGCCCTTACAACTGAACGGCCTCTCCTTCGGCACGATTGGACCATCGAGGAGATTGAAGCGATCTATAACATGCCGCTGCTGGAGCTGATTTTTCAGGCTCAGGTAGTGCATCGGCAGCATCATCGCCCGGACGAAGTGCAGGGCTGCATGCTGCTCAGCATTAAAACCGGTGGCTGTCCGGAAGACTGCGCCTATTGCCCCCAATCGGCTCACTACCACACGGGCGTGGCGCGCCAGGAATTGCTGAGCGTGGAACAAGCGTTGGCAGCAGCGCGTGAGGCTCGCGCGAGCGGCGCCACCCGTTTCTGCATGGGCGCGGCCTGGCGAAGCGTCCCGAATGGTGAGCCGTTCGAGAGGGTGCTAGCCATGGTGCGTGGCGTGCGCGCGCTGGGGCTTGAGGCATGCTGCACCCTGGGCATGCTGACCAGCAACCAGGCCAAGGCTTTGGCAGATGCCGGATTGACCGCGTATAACCACAACCTCGATACTTCGCCCGAATTTTACGGCGAGATCATCACCACGCGCACTTACCAGGATCGCCTGGATACGCTCGATCGCGTGCGTCGCGCCGGGATTACCGTCTGTTGCGGCGGCATTATCGGGATGGGCGAGAACGCCACGGCGCGCTGCGGCCTGCTCGAACAACTGGCCTCTCTCGATCCACATCCGGAAAGCGTTCCTATTAATATGCTGGTGCGGGTTCCGGGCACACCCTTAGCCGGGCAGGCAGACGCCGATCTGCTCCAAAATGACGCGCTCGAATTGGTGCGCACGATCGCTACTGCGCGCGTGCTGATGCCGCTTGCCAAAGTGCGCCTGAGCGCGGGCCGCCTGGCGCTATCCGAAGAAGCACAGGCGCTGTGTTTTCTGGCTGGCGCCAATTCCGTATTTCTGGGTGACCGTCTGCTGACAACTCCCAATCCCGGCCAGGCCGCGGATACGAAGCTGTTTGAACGGCTGGGCCTGCGGCTTGAGGGCACCACTGCGCCCTTCGCGGGCTGACACGTGTCCACGTGTTACACTGAAAAGCGTGATAGCCCGAAGAAACGTCACTTTAAGCTTGCCGGAATCCCTACTGCGGCGCTTCCGTGTCTATGCCGCCGAGCGGAATCAATCCATGACCCGCCTGATGGAAGATGCCATCTCCCATCTGCTCGAAGATCAGGGCCATCGGTCGAAGGCTGGACAGCGTTTTCTCGAGCGAATCCGGAATGCTCCCGCCCGCGGAACTCAGGGCAAGATCCGCTGGACTCGTGACGAGTTGCATGAGCGTTGAATTCATCGATACGAATATCCTCATCTATGCGTACGATGGGAGCGCCGGCGCCAAACATAGCAAATCGGTCGAGTTGTTGACACGCCTGGTTCAGGAAGAGGCCGGCGTGGTGAGTATCCAGGTCCTCGCCGAATTCTACTCTGCGTCCGTTAAGAAATTAGGGATGGATCCCATGGAGGCAGAAGCCGTGCTCTCCGATCTCGGAAGCTGGACGATTCATCGTCCTGGCCACGCAGACCTGATCAGGGCTTCCCTGCTATGCCGCCGGCACAAGCTCGCTTGGTGGGATGCTCTTGTGATCCACAGCGCGATGGAGCTGGGTTGTCACATCTTGTGGAGCGAGGACATGAACCATGGCCAGCGTTTCGGCGCTCTGCGAATCCAGAATCCTTTCCGCTAGGCTGTCGGACCAGTTCCGATACGCCGCTCACAGGCCGGGAGCCGGTTGCAATTGCAAAGTGCCAGCCGCCTGCACTTTGTCGAACTGCATCGGATAGCTGCGGCCCGCATTGTAATTGGGCCACTGGTCGCGGTAATGGGACGAGAGCATCTGGCCGGATTGCCCTGTAAGTTCGTTGAGCAGCGAGCGGTCCCAATCGCCGGGTTCGGCAGTCATGCGCATGGACGGCATCAGGGCGCGCGTGGTCTGCTTCACCGAAGTCGCCGACCCGCTCATGGGCAAAGGGCCAATGTCAAAATACTTGCCAATCCAGGGAAGCTGGTGAATGACGGGATTATCGATTTCCGCGCGCAGCCAGGCGCCGTACTGCCAGCGCTTGAAATCGCGTCCCTGAATGCGCGTGGCCTCTTCCACGCTATCCGCCAGCGCGCGCAGCAGCATCTCATCATAATCGCGGAACCAGCCGGGCGGGCGTTCGCGCAGCAGTTTTTCGATCAACGCGGAGGCGATTTGCACATCGTAGGCCGCGCCGTGTCCCGGCGATGCGCTTTCTGCTACGGCTGTGCGCACATATTGGTACGCCAGCGAGATGAGGAACGGCGCCGCAAGGCTTTTGTCCATCTGCCCATTCCAGGAACGAAGCAGGCCGGCCGCCTCATCCAGGGTCGGGCTATGGGCGCCGCGGTGATGATAAGCGGCCACCAGTTGCGAAGCCAGAAAATGCAACCATGGCGAGTAAACGTCGGTTTGTACGGCGAGCATCTCGGCCGGCTCCCAGCCTTTTCGCGCGGAGAGCAGATCGAGGATTTGGCTGGACCGGTAGCCGGGTGCGAACTCGCCATTCACTGGGTAGGGGTAATCGGGCGGAAACGAATCCTGATTGGCGGAGACGATGATCCCGCGCGGGGGATTGAAAGCGGCGGGAAGCTGGTCGAAGGGAATATAGCCATTCCATTCGTAATCTCCCGATGCGCCATCTACGGGGAGGTCGCCCGCGTACCCCTTGCGTATGGGTAGTTTGCCCGCGATGTGGTAGCCGATGTTGCCATCGGCATCGGCATACACGACGTTTTGCGCCGGTCCGGGAAACCGCTCCATAGCTTTCAAAAATTGCTGCCAGTTCTGCGCCTTATCGTATTCGAGAACAGGGAATGCGAAGATGGCCGGGTCGTTGGCGGTCCATCGCAGCGCCATGGTTTGGCCGCCCTCGTTGAGGAACAGCGGGCCGTGCCGGGTGACCCAGGTCAACAACTCTTCCATCTGGGAGCGGCCTTTCACGCGGATGAATTCGATTTGCGGGCGCGCCTGCTCGAGCTGGCCGCGATAGAGGTAACGGCCGCTGCGTTGATCCAGCTTTTCCACGTAAAGATCCTGGACGTCGAATTCCACGTTGGTGAATCCCCAGGCGATGCGCTGGTTGTGGCCGACCACGACGCCCGGCGTGCCGGGCAGAGAGACGCCGGCAACGTCGAGATCACCGCCCTGCAGGTGTGTCATGTACCAGATGCCGGGCAGTGTCGGGCCCAGATGCATGTCATTGGAGAGCAGGGGATGGCCCGATTGGGTGCGGCTTCCGGCCACGGCCCAGGCATTCGATCCCGGCTGCACCTCTGCGCCAGTGCGGATGGAGAACAGATAATCGACCTTTTTCGGATCTCCGTCGCGCACCATCTCGCGTTTGAGAATATCGGTGCGCCAACTGGAGGTTAACATGCGAAACATTTCGAGACCGATGAGGAGGGAATCGACCCCGCTCCAGGGCCGCGGCTGATAGCCGAGCAATGTAAACTCCAGGGGAAGATCCGTGAGGTGCGTGGAGATAAACGCGTTCACGCCGCGCGCGTAGGCAGCTACCGCCTGGCGATCCTGCGAGGGCAGGTTGAGGTAAGCGGCTTCGGCGGTGCGGCGCAACCCCAGCCGGCGGACTTCACGATCATTTTCTAATCCGGCGGTACCCACGATTTCGGAAAGCTCTCCGGCCGCCGCGCGCCGCAGGGCATCCATCTGCCATAAACGGTCCTGAGCTGTGACGTAGCCTTGGGCCACCAGAGCATCCTCTTCGGTGGAAGCACGAATGTGCGGCTCACCCAGGGAATCGAAGGAAACAGTAACTGGATGAGAGACCGGGATACGGATCGTTCCCGAGCGCTGCGGCAAGGGACGCCAGGCGTACCAGTAAACAACAGCCAGCGCGACAACCAGCAAAGCGGCGATCAGCCAGTTGATGGTAGTAACGATGCGGTGAGAGTTCATAGCTGTTAGCGATCGGCTGTCAGCTATCAGCTTAACCTGAAGTGGCTGTAGGGCAGCTTCAGCCGGGTGCACGCCTCGGTTTCGGGTACACTAAGACGCGGAACCAGGAGGATTTATGAAAGGGAGAGGGATGCTCACGGTAGCGGTTTTGGGCGTGGCTGGTGCAACGGCCGCCTGGGGGCAGATACAGCCTCCTGGGGGACTGCGCCAGGGGCCGGGAGTGCAGGCGCCGCAGGACGCCAGAGAGGCCGACGTGCTCAAGAGCTGCAAGACTCCGCCTCCAGCGCCGGCCGGGCGGGGCGGCGGCCGAGGCCGAGGGCGCGGCGGGGCGGCCACTGCGCCTTCAGCTCCGCGCGATGTCACCACAATCCCAGGAGTCATCGCGGCGGGGCAGCAATGGAGAGAGGTATGGGAAGTGGACGGCAATAATGCCGACGGCATTATCGCTACCAAGGACGGCGGCATCCTGATTGCCCAGAATGATAAGAGCGAAGTCGTGAAGCTGGATAAAGACGGCAACGCTTCGGTAACGTATATGGGCACTAATACGGGCGGGTCGCTGGCGATGAACTCCAAAGGCGTTCTGTTCGTGGCCAACCGGGGCTTGAATCCATCCATCGAGGAACTCGCGCCGAAGCGGCACACTTTCGCCAACAAATACAACGGCGATCCCATGGATTGTATCGGCGGCGTTCTCAATGACATTACCGCCGATAGCAAAGGCGGTGTCTACTTCACCATGGGCGGCCTCTATTATGCGGACCCGAAGGGCGTCATCACGCGGTACGGCGAGAATCTGTTCACCAATGGCATCGTCCTCAGTGCCGACGAAAAGCACTTATACGTAACCAATGGACAGACGCTGGCCGCGTTCGATGTGCAGAAGAATGGCTCTCTCACCAACCAGCGCGAGCTCGCTAAACTGGATGGCGGCGGCGATGGCAGCACGTTCGACGCCGCGGGACGCATCTACGTAACAACCACCGCTCCCGGCATCCAGGTGATTGGACCCGATGGCAAGAACCTGGGCCTGATCCCGACGCCACGCGGCGTAATCAGCGTAGCGTTCAGCGGCCCTGATAGAAAGACGCTGTATGCGGTATCGAGGGACAACGCGCAGAATAAAGACTGGATCATCGCGATCCAGATGATCGCCCAGGGTCCCAAAGGCCGCGGCAAGTAAGACCAATCATGAAGCGTTCCGGATTTGCGGATCTCCCGTTGCACTCCGGGCACGTGCCCGGGCGGCTGGCGAGCCGCATGACGCGCCTGGGGACCGCCATCACCGAGAGTATCGTTCATCACTACGGCTTGGCGGAGTTTCTGTCGCGCCTCAGCGATCCGTTCTGGTTCCAGGCGCTGGGCTGCGTAATGGGGATGGACTGGCACTCTTCCGGCGTCACCACCGCGGTGCTGGGCGCTTTGAAGCGGGGCCTCAATCCGTGCGCACACGAGCTTGGCATTTATGTTTGCGGCGGGCGCGGCCGGCATTCGCGGCGCACGCCCGATGAACTTCGCGCAGTAGCGGAAGCGCGCTGCCTGGATGGGGAAGCGCTGGTGCGCACCAGCCGGCTTACGGCGCGAATCGATAACAACGCCATCGCGGACGGATTCCAAATCTACTTGCATAGTTTCGTGGTGAGCGCCGCGGGCGATTGGGTAGTGGTGCAGCAGGGCTTGAATGATTCGAACGGCTGGGCGCGCCGCTATCACTGGCATTCCGCCGCGGTGCGCGATTTCACCGCCGAGCCACACACCGGCATTACCGGCGATGGCACGATTCCGGGAGTGATTATGAACCTGGTGGATCGCGCGGCGAAGCCGGCGCAAAGCGCAATGCTAGCGCTGGTACGCGAGCCGCCGGACCGAACACTGGCCGAGTTCTGCCATTTGACCTTGCCGCGCCGCCATGAGGTGCGCGCCGCAGACGTGGATCGAAGGCGTCTCGGAGCCGTGCTGGCGGTGGCGTACGAACGGGAATTCCGCGACTTTGCTTCGCTGCTGCTGCTGGAGAAGCTAGGGCCGCGGACGCTGCAGTCATTGGCTCTGATTGCCGAGGTTGTCCATGGCACGCCCACGCGGTTTTCCGACCCCGCGCGCTTCTCATTCGCGCATGGAGGTAAAGACGGGCATCCCTTCCCCGTGCGGCTGGACACTTACGACCGATCGATCGCGGTGATGCGGCATGCGCTCGACCGCGCGCGTGTGGGCGATACCGAGAAGCTCGAGGGCTTTCGGCGCCTGGAGCGATTCGTTCGCGCCGTGGAAGAGCATTGCGAACCGGAAGCGCAGATCGATGCTGTGATCGCGCGCGAGCGCCCGGGATCGAATGCGATGCACACAGGGCAGCTTTCCCTTTTCGACATTTCATGACACACAATGGCAAAGTCGCGCTGGTTACCGGCGCTGGAAGCGGTATCGGGCGCGCAGTGACGCTGGCATTTCACGGCGCGGGGTACGCGGTGGTATTGGCGGGGCGCCGCGCCGAAAGACTGGAGGCGACGGCCGCCGCGGCTGGCCCGCCAGATAGCCGGCTGCTGGTGGCGCCGGCTGACATCAGCAACCCCGATTCCGTGCGGGCGCTGTTTACCAAAACGGTGGAGGCTTTCGGGCGGCTGGACGTCCTCTTCAATAACGCGGGCAGCAACGCGCCTGGGATTCCGATGGAGGATCTTACTTTCGAACAGTGGAACAAAGTGGTTGCGGTGAACCTTACGGGCGCATTTCTGTGCGCGCAGGAGGCGATTCGCATCATGAAAGCGCAGACCCCGCGCGGAGGGCGCATTATTAACAACGGCTCGCTTTCTGCCCACGTCCCGCGGCCCAACTCTGCGCCCTATACCGCGAGCAAGCACGCGCTCACCGGCCTCACTAAGTGCATTTCGCTCGATGGCCGCAAGTACGACATCGCCTGCGGGCAGATCGATATCGGCAACGCAGTCACTGAGATGACCGAGCGCATGGCCGCGGGCGTGCCACAGGCCGACGGCACCAGGGCGGTAGAGGCGCGCATGGAGATCCGTCATGTGGCCGAAGCGGTGCTGTACATGGCGAACCTGCCGCTCGAAGCCAACGTCCAATTCATGACGGTGATGGCTACGAAGATGCCGTTTGTCGGCCGGGGGTAACTGGCAACTGAGACGGATAATTCCGTCTACACGATGCCCAAAAACTTCGCATCATACCCCGGGAACACCGTTCCCAGCGTCGGGTTGCCCAGGTGGCGCGCCACCAGTTCGCCGAGTACATCGCGGAAATCGGTGGTGAGAGCCAAGTCGCGATTCTCGTAGAGCTGCTCCCTTTCGAGGCCCGGCCACCGGCCGTAAACCTTGCCGCCTTTGACCGGTCCGCCCATTACGAACATGCAATTGGCATGGCCGTGATCGGTACCGCGGTCACCATTTTCGTGCGCGGTGCGGCCGAATTCCGACATCGTCACCAGCACCACGTCTCCCATGCGGTCGCCCAGATCCTGCCAGAACGCGCTGAGCGCCTCGCCGTACTGGCGCAGCAGGTTGGCAAGCTGCCCCTCGGAAGCGCGCTGCCCCATCTCATTGACATGGTGATCCCACCCGCCGATATCGGCAAAGGCCATTTCCAGGCCGACATTCGCCTTGATCAGTTGCGCAATCTGCCGCAGGCAATCGCCGAAGCGTCCGCGCGGATACTCCGCGGCCGGCTGATAGGGCGCTTTCTGAATGGCTGCGAGCAGATGCATCGCTTCGAAGGTCTCGCCGCCTACGGCGTGGAGCGCGGGATCGCTCGATTCCATGTAGAACTGCTCGAATTGTTTAGCGGCCTCCGCGTTGCGGATTTGGAAATCGCCGATATTCTGCAGCGCCAATGCGGGCCGGTTGCCACGCATGGCGCGCGGCAGGATCGCCCCCATCGAAAGCGCACGCAGCGGCGACGCGCCGGCTTCTGCCGGTGTCAACGCGCGGTTCATCCAGCCGTCAGTCGTGCCTTTCAGTCCCGGCGTGCCGGATTCCATGTAGTCCTGCGCATCAAAGTGCGATCGCGTGGGATCGGGAGACCCGGCGGCATCAACAATCGCAAGATGTCCCTGCGCGAAGAGCGGCTGGAGGGGCGTGAGCGATGGATGCAGGCCGAAAAATCCATCCAGGTCAATGGCCGCATCCAGCCCTTGGGCTCCGGGCGCCGGCCGCGGAATCGCGATGGTGGGCCGCATCGTGTAGTAGGCCTTCTCGCCGTGCGGCACCACGATGTTCAAACCATCGGCTGCGCCGCGCTGGAAGATTGCTACCAGAATCTTTTTGCGCGGTGAAGGCGCGCCGGCTGCATATAGCGCGCGCTCGAGCCACAGCGGCGCGCTGCCGGCGCCGATCATGGCCAACGCGGAATTGCGGAGAAAAATGCGGCGGGTGTTCATAATTCCTAATGCCTCTGAAAATCGGGAGACTCCAGCAGAGCCGCGGTGTTCTGCCCCGCTGCCTGCAGATCTATCTTCACGCCTGGAACCTTGTTGTCCGCCAGGTTCAATGCGAAATTCATGCGAGCCAACAGGCCGGCGGAGTTGAGCCATTCCTGGCTGGAATTGGAATAGCCGGTCGGCTCCTGCTTGCGGTATAGAGGCTCGCCCATCCGCTCCACCTGACTGACCAGGTTAGAGGCGAAATCGACATCGCCATTCACGGCGCGCACCGCGCTCACCACCATTTCAAGCGGCGATTTGAGCTTGGCGCGATAGGCGCCCACGGACCAGAATTCTTTGGATTCGAGCATGGTGCTCATCACAGCGCGCAAATCGCCGCCGCTTTTCAGGAAGGTCTGCGCCATGCGCTCCACCAACACCGGCGGCGGATCGTCGGACACAAACCGCATGGCCAGCTTGCGCGATATGAAGTGCGCCGTGGAAGGATGATGGGCCAAAATATCCAGCACCTTTTCGCCATCTTCGATGCCGCCGCCCTTCGGAATCTTGACGCCCAGCACGATTTTTTCGCCTTGATCATGCATGCGCGGATTGAATGTGAAGGGGCCGCCTTCATTGGGGCGTTCGATCGTCCAACCGGTGAAGCAGCGCGCTACTTCCGTGACATCATGCTGCGTGTAGCCGCCATCCACTCCGAGCGTGTGCAACTCCATCAGTTCGCGGCCGTAATTTTCGTTCAGCCCGCCAACGGCGCGGTTCACGCGGTCGCGCTGCTCCGGATTGGCCCGCGACTCCCAATTATCGAGATAGAACAGCATGGCAGGACTTTTTGCCGTGGCCTCCAGCAGGTCTCGAAACTTGCCCAAAACGTGGGGCCGGATCACATCACGCTCATAGGCGGTCACCAGAACATGGTCCGCGCCTTTATCCAGGTACACATTGAAATGGTTGAACCAGAAATCGGTGAGCACCTCTTCCAACTGGCGATTGCTGTAGATGGCGCGCAGCAACTTGCCCTGCGTGAGGTCAAGCGTCACTACCTGCTGGGGACCATTGGCCATATCAATCTTGCGGCGCAATTGCGGAGGCGCCGGGGCAAAGATCGCCTGCCGGATACCTCCCGGCAGCGCCAGCAGCACGTCATCCTGGCGGTCCGCCGGAATGGCTTCAAAGGCCGCCAGGCGCTGTTCGGGCGTGCCCCGGCGAAGCGCGCTCACCTGTTCGGGTGTAAGCAATGCGGCCATCTCCTGCTCGGCCGTCCTCTGATCGCCAGTCTTTTGCCGGCGCTCGATGCGTTCCGCAACCCGCTCGACCATCATGCGGCGGTCCGGATCATTAGGAAATGACAAGCGTCCGTTCAGCATGCGCCGCACCATCTGCGGCTCGGGATAATTTTCTACCAGGGTGCGCGATGTCATGAACAGCGAATCGAGCGGCTTCAACTTCTCTTCGAGCACCGGATTTTCCGCGATGCGATAGGGATGCAGTTGCTGGCCGATCCATTTCTTCAGCCCCATCGCTTTCACCCGTTCGAAATCGCCTGGCCGCGGGCCGAATGTGAGCCGGTTCAACGCGTGCGCGATGCGATCTTCTTTGGGGATCTGCCGGTGAAAGTCCGGCGCATTTTTTCTGGCGGACGCCGCCACCAACGGCAGCACCACCGCGCCTGCCAATGTCACCGCTAACATTCCTCGGTTACGCATGGAGCTTCTATCGTTATTAAACGCAGCGAACGGCGGCGAGTTGCGAATGGCGTTGAGAAAGGTGTGAAACGCTACCGCTTCGCGCTATGGACGGAAGCGCTCACTTCGGGTGCCTCCGTAATGGATGCCCCCGTAATCAAGCGGGCGCCGCGGCTGAAGGTGAGATATTGAAAACCCCACTGGATGAAGACCAACACGCGGCTCTGAAATTGAACCAGATACATCAAGTGGATGAAGAGCCAGACAAGCCAGGCAATCAGGCCGTGGAGATGCACGCCGAAAATACGCGCTACCGCCGCCGCCCGGCCAATGACAGCGATATCGCCGCGGTCGGCATAGCGGAACGGGCCAATGTGGGCCGTCTGGCCATTCGCGCGCGCGGCGATCACCCGCGCGGCAAACGCCCCGCCCTGCATCGCCACTTGCGCCACCCCGGGCAAAGGCTTGCCATCCGGGCCGGGCCGGGTTGCCAGATCGCCCACTACGAAAATTTCGGGGAAGCCGGGGATGGTGAGATCGGGTTCCACAGGGATGTGGCCGCCGCGATCTCTGGTGATGCCGGTTCGTTCCGCCAGTACGCGCCCGAATCCGCCGCCATGCACGCCCCCCGCCCAAAGCACTGTCTTGGTGGCGAGCCGCTCCATTTCTTGATGCTCGTTTTCCAAAGTGACGCCATCGCCATCCACATTCACCACCTTCACGCCGGTTCGCACCTCCACGCCCAGGCGCGCGAGAGCCTCTACCGTGTGGCGGCCCAGGTCCTCCGGAAATGTGGGCAGCACATGGTTCGAGCCATCCAGAATCAGAATGCGCGCGGTATGCGGATCAATGGAGCGGAATTCGTGTTTCAAGGTGAACGCCGCAATTTCGCCCAGCGCGCCCGCGAGCTCCACGCCCGTCGTGCCGCCGCCTATGATCACGAAGGTCATCCACTGCCGCCGCAGTTCCGAATCCGTTAAACGCTCGGCTGCCTCGAACGCAAAGAGGATTTTGTGGCGGATCGCTGTCGCTTCTTCGACGCTTTTTAAGCTGGGCGCCCACTGGCACCACTGGTCGTTGCCGAAATAGAAACTCTCCGAACCTGTGGCTACGATGAGCGAATCGTAGGGAAAGACGCCGCCATCGCGCAGTTGAATGGTGCGAGCGTGCGGATCAATATCGGCGGCCTCTCCGAGCAGCACCTGCGTGTTGGCTTGACGCCACAAAATGCTGCGCAGCGGAGCGCAGATTTCGCCCGGCGAAAGAGACCCCGTCGCTACCTGATAGAGGAGTGGTTGAAATAAGTGGAAATTGCGCCGGTCGATCAGCGTAACGTGAACCGGCGCGCGCCGTAACGCGCGCGCCGCATAAAGGCCCCCAAAGCCACCGCCCAAGATGATGACGCGATGAGCTGGCAACCTTCCACCTACTAAATTGGAGTCAATCCGAGGCCCGGACGATTCGGAAGAATCAGTTTTCCCTTTTCCACTCGCACGCCGTGGAAAGGATCGTTGGCGATCAGCAGGTTGCCGTCCAGATCGGCATAATCCACCAATGGCGAAAGGTGCGCCGCCGCGGTCACCGAAACGGAACTCGATACCATGCAGCCAAGCATGGTTTTCATGCCCATCGCTTTGGCTACTTCAATCATGCGGTACGCTGCGAGCACACCACCGGCCTTATCGAGCTTCACATTGACGCCATCGAACGCATCACGCAGCTTGGGAATATCGGAGGCGTGCCGGCAAGCCTCGTCGGCAATCACCGGAATATGCACGCGGCTGCGCACCCAGCGTGTCTCTTCGATCATGTCCGCCGGCATCGGCTGTTCGATGAATTCCACACCTTGCTTTTCCAGCCAGTTGATTTTGCGAACCGCCTCTTCTTTGTCTTTCCAGCCCTCGTTGGCATCCACGCGCAGGGGTTTTCTGGTGACGCTGCGCACGGCTTCGATGGTCGGCTCGTCGGTCGAAAGTCCCACCTTCACTTTCAAGATGGGATACTCGGCGGCCTCACGCGTTTTCTGGCGCGTAATCTCGGGTGTATCGATCCCGATCGAAAATGTAGTGAGCGGCGTATCCTTGGGATCGAGGCCGAAATACGTGTAGAGCGGGATTCCCAGCTTTTGGCCCACCCAATCCATGAGCGCGATATCGATAGCCGCTTTACCGGCCCACTCTCCATCCACGCGCCGGAACACTTCCGCCATCACCTTGGAGAACTGCAGGGGATCGGCGGCCAGCAGGAGGTCGCGCACCGATTCGGCGGCTTTGCGAGCCGATTGCGCGTCTTCTTTATACCGCACGATGGGCGCGCCTTCGCCATGCCCGGTAAGGCCATCGCGCGTGTAGGCCACGTGCAAAGTATCGCGGTACTCGCTCGACGACATGGTAGTCGTCCATGTGTGCCGCAAATTCAGCCGCACAATGTGCGTTTCCAACGTAGTGGCGCCAGCGGCCCGCAAAGCGCCCGCAAACGGGGCTGCGGCAACGGCCCCTACGAAGCTTCGCCGGTTCATCTCAGTAACTAGGGTAACGCAAGCGGCGAAATAAAAATCTGATAATGCGTTCGCCTGGCCGTTACTTCCAGTCGTCCATCGCCTTACGCGGCAGCGACCCCGGAAGGAAATCCACCAGTTCCAGCCGCACGCCGTTGGGATCCATCACACTGGTGATGCTGGTTTGCGTTGAGCCGGTGCGCGGATCATCCACCTTTAAACCGCGCTCCCGCAGCGTGGTCACCGCAGCGTTCAAATTGGCCGGCCAGATGCCGATGTGACTCAGCCCCGCGGGCCTCTGCGCATTCGCCGGAGCCAGTTCCAGAAATGTGTCGCGTGTCATTTGCAGATAGGCGAGCGTGGGCTTGCCGTCTTTATCTTTAATCGTGAATGCTTCGCGCAAGCCCAGTACTTGCGTGTAGAAACGCATGGACTCGTCGAAATCCTTGACATAAATTCCGACGTGGTTCAGCCGCAGACCCGGATTGGAAACCTGCTGGGCCGCGCCTGGTTGCATCAGCAAACCGCCAACCACCACCCCCGTTGCGAACAAAGTAACGCCACCGATCAGATTGCGCATGGAATCCTCCTGGGGCCATATTGTTATAAAAAACCGCGCAGCGCGCCAGCGCACATTCCCCGATTGTTGCGGCCGTTGCATTTGCATGCAAAAGACGACCGCATCGAGCCTTGACTCCGGACAGTCACTTTGATAGCTTCCTCCGGCTAGTAACAGGGGGTGAGTGTGAAAAGCTCGCTGATTCTATTGGCCGGTGCCGCTTTGTGTATCGGCGCGTTTGCCCAGGGGCAGCTTTCGCAGATCCAGGGAACGGTTACCGATGACACCGGGGCCGCCATTCCCGATGCCAGCGTGAAAGTGACTAACACGGCCACTGACCTCGTGCGCACCGTGGTTACCGGCTCCGATGGCACATATGTCGTGCCTGATCTTCCCGTCGGACCGTATCGCATGGATGTGACCAAGGAGGGCTTCGCGGTCTTCGCGCAGACCGGGATCGTTTTGCAGATCGCCACCAATCCGACCATTAATCCCACACTCAAAGTAGGCAGCGTAAGCGAGCAGGTGCAGGTGGAAGCCAACGCGGCGCTGGTCGAAACCCAGGCCACCGGCTTCGGAAACGTGATGGAAAACCAGCGTATCCTGGAATTGCCGCTGAATGGCCGCATGGCTACCGACCTTATCCAGTACACCGGCGGCGTGATTCCCCAAGGCGTCGCCGGCAACGGCGGTTTCCCCGGCACGTCGCAGTTCGTCATCGCTGGCGGGCAGGCTTTCGGCGTGGCCTTCTGGCTGGATGGCAGCGTGTACAACAACCCCTGGGACCTGGCAAACATGCCCTTGCCCTTTCCCGACGCCCTGCAGGAATTCAAGGTCGAAACCAATTCGCTCACCGCGCAGAACGGCGTACACGCGGGCGGCACCGTCACGGGAGTAACCAAGGCGGGCACCAACGAGTTTCACGGCGATGCCTTCGACTTTTTCCGCAACGGCGACATGAACGCGCGCAACTTCTTCGCCCCTACCCGTGATACCCTCAAGCGCAACCAGTTTGGCGGCACCATCGGCGGCCCGATCAAGAAGGACAAACTTTTCTTCTTCTTCGGCTATCAGAACACCATCACCCGCCAGGATCCCACCGCTAACACCGCGGCCACTTTCGTTCCGACGGCTGCCATGATGCAGGGCAATTTCAGTGGCTGCCCCACTGATCTCAGCGCCTCGGTGATTACAGGCCTCGAAGCGGCTGGCCTCCCCGCATCCGCCGGCGCCCAGGCGATCAGTTCCCATCAACTGCCGCAGACTCTGCTCGATCCGGCGGCGCTCAAACTGGCAGCCATGCTTCCGGTTTCTAACGCTCCCTGTGGCAACACGTCTTATGGCCTGATTACCCAGATCAATGAGGATCAGTTTGTCCCTCGCATTGATTACCAGCACAGCGCCAAAAACAATATGTTTGGGCGTTACCTCCGGGATCACTACTTCCGCCCTCCGTCCTATCAGTTCAATTCCGGTAATCTCCTAACAACTACGCAGGGCGCGCTCAATGATGCAGACCAGTCTTACGCCTTCGGCGATACTTACTTGATCAGTCCAACATTAGTGAACTCCGTCCATGCCACCATAGACCGCATCGGCATCCATCGCTACGATTCCAACTTTGTCTCTGCGTGCGATCTGGGAGTGCCGGTGTATTGCGGCTATGTGCCGCACCAGAGCGATTTCACCGTGACCGGCGCATTTTCTGTGGGCCCGGGCACTGGCGGCCAAGCCGAGTCTCATGCCACTCCCATTCAACTCAACGACGATATAAGCTGGATTCACGGCAATCATCAGATAAACTTCGGTGCTGGCGGCGAAGTATCCAAAATGCTGTTTTATGGCAACGTCTACGCCCAGACCAACTGGACTTTCAATAACCTCCCCGCATTCTTACTTGGTCAGTTCAGCGCGAATTCCATGTCTCTGCCCAATGACTTGTTGCAGGAGAAGTGGTTTGTGAATGCGTATGTGCAGGATACCTGGAAGGTCACTCCCAAGTTGACGGTGAATGCCGGTTTGCGGTGGGAGCCTTTCCTCCCTCCTTCAGAACTTAATGGTTCCGTCTATAACTTCAGCTTGGCGAATTTAATTAACGGCGTAAGAAGCACGCAGTTCGTGAATGCGCCGCCGGGCCTAACTTATCCGGGAGATCCCGGATTCATCGGCAAGACCGGGGAGCAAAGCCAGTGGGACTTATTTGCCCCACGCGTGGCGCTTGCCTACGATCCCACAGGAGAAGGCAAAATGGTGATCCGCGCTTCCTGGGGCATTTCTTATGACTATGTGGCCGGTGAGTTGATGGTGAACTCGGCGGATGCTCCGCCTTACGGCGGCACCGAGATCTGGGCGGGTCAGTTCAGCAATCCTTTCGCCAGTAATCCGGGTGGAAATATCTATCCTTATACGGTCAATCGCAACGCGCCTTTCGCCCCCGGGGGAATTTACATATACTTGCCGCCTAACTTGAAAACTCCCGCCATTAACCAGTGGAACTTCGCCGTCCAGCGACAATTGGGGAAGGATTGGGTAGTGAAAGCCACTTACATGGCGAGTGAAGCCACGCATCTATGGGACTCATACCAAGTGAACCCGGCTGTCTACATCCCTGGAAACTGTGTAACAGGGCAGTACGGACTCACTGCCCCTGGTCCTTGCTCCACCGCCGCCAATCAAAACTTCCGCCGGGTGTTCACCCTCAGCGGATTACCCGGCACCGTAGTAACCTCAACCGCTGGCATTCCCACCCCGGCCTACGGTTACGTGGACTCGTTCGATTCCGGAGCGACCTCCAGCTACAACGGTCTGATCCTCGAAGTGCAGAAGCGCTTCGGCCAAGGCTTTAGCGCCTTCGCCAACTATACGTGGTCGCACTGCATTGGAGACCTCTCGATTGGCGATGGCACCGGTAACGCCGGACAGGGACTGGCCAACCCCAACAGCCGGAATTACGACCGTAGCAACTGCCAGTCGAACGAAATTGGCGGCACCTTCTCTTCCGACCGGCGGCAGATTTTCAACTTGACTCTCGTTTATCAGACCCCTAAATTCTCCAACGTCTGGCAGGACTGGCTGATGTCCAACTGGAAAGTAGCAGGAATTTTCCATGCGATGTCGGCGTACTGGGTGACGCCCATCCTGTCCAGCGATGTAGCGCTCAATGGCGATTCCGGAAATGAGCGGCCAGCCCAGATACTGGCAAATCCGCTTTGCGCCAATCCGGGTCCGAGTTGTTGGATCAATCCGGCCGCCTTCTCGAGTTCGCCGCAATATCTGGCGCCGGGCACGCTCAGCGGGCTGCTTCGCAACAATATTCCCGGTCCTGGCTATTTCGGACTCGACGCAGATGTCTCCCGGCAGTTCCGCATTCGGGAAAGACAGACACTCACGTTTCGTGCCGAAGCATTCAACCTGACCAACAGCATGCGTCCCGGCATCTCGCTTCCCAGCCTGGCCGCCGGCGCATCAGGCCTTAATCTGACTTTCGGCACGCCCACTTTCGGCCAGATCACCAGCGCGCAAGACCCGCGCATCCTGCAACTGGCCCTGATTTACGCGTTTTGACATGGAACCGAGGTTCGGGCACAGGCTTCGTATCCGGCGATTCCGGGCGTCTGGGCGCATGCCGAAACTCTCGAGGCCTGCCGTGAAGAACTGGAGAGCGTGCTTGCAGGATGGGTGCTGCTCAGCGTTGCCGATCACTCCCCGATTCCGGAGATTGACGGGAACCGCGTCGAAATCCGGGAAGTCGCTTAATTGCCGGCCATCGGCGCGATCAAACGCAGAGAGTTGATCGCGTGCCTGCGTGTGCTGGGTTTCCGCCAATTTCTGCAAGTTACGGCGCATCCCGTTCTATTAGCGCTAGAATCGAACCGATGCCCGAGGCGCCTGCCATCAATCCTGCTTATCTCGAAGACGCCTCGGGCTTCCACGGTTACGCGGAGCGTGTAATCGCCCCTATAGATGAAGCAGGGGTGGTTGCCGCTTTACGCGAAGCGGCCGATGCGGGAACAGCCGTTACTATTGCGGGCGCGGGCACCGGTGTGACCGGCGGGCGTGTACCGCAAGGCGGTTGGGTCGTGTCGCTCGAAAAATTCACGCGCCTGGAGGTTCAGAAGGGCTGCGCTACTGCCGGAGCGGGCGTGCTGTTGCGCGACCTCCACGCCGCGGCGCAAGCGAGTGGCCAACTCTATCCGCCCGATCCCACCGAAACGGGCGCTTCCATCGGCGGCACGATCGCTACCAATGCCAGCGGCGCGCGCAGCTTCCAATATGGCGCGACCCGCCGCTGGATCGAACGGCTGCGCGTCGTGGCGCCCGATGGCCGCGTGCTGGATATCGGCCGCGGCGATGCCATCGATTTCGATTGTCCGGCCATTCCGCTGCCCGCAGTTACCAAGAACACTGCAGGCTACCTCCTCCACCCGGGCATGGATTGGATCGACCTGTTCACCGGCTCGGAGGGCACTTTGGGCGTAGTGACCGAAGCACGCCTGCGCCTCGTGCCCGCCCCCCAAGCAGTGCTCGCCGGCATTATTTTTTTCGGCGGCGATGATGCGGCGCTGGATGCTGTCGATGACTGGCGTGCATCTGCCCCCGTCCGCATGCTCGAGTACTTCGACGTGGCGTCTTTGGACCTGCTGCGCGGGAGGTTCCCCGAGATTCCTCGAGCGGCGCGCGCTGCCATCCTGTTCGATCAGGAACTCGCCGCAGACGACGATCGCGAAATCGATGAGTGGTCCACGCGCATCGAAGAATCGGGCGCGCTCGCGAACGATTCCTGGGTTGCGCTTTCCGCCGCCGATCGCGAACGGTTCCGCCGTTTCCGCCACGCGCTGCCGGAACTGGTCAACGACACTGTTCGCCGCAATGGCGCGCTGAAGATGAATACCGATTACGCCGTGCCGCTTCGCCGCAATCGCGAGATGCTGCGCTATTACCGCGAGCGGCTCGAGCAGGAATTTCCGGGGCGCTATGTGATCTTCGGGCACATCGGCGATGCGCATCTTCACGTAAATCTGTTTTCCTCGCCCGGGGACCCGCAACATGCCATCGCCCTGATCCTCGAATTTGCCCACAAAGCTGTCGAGTTGGGCGGCACTGTTTCCGCCGAGCATGGTTTAGGCAAGCGCAAGGCAAACCTGCTCAAGCTGCAATACGCCCCAGAACATCTGGAAGCGATGCGCGCCGTGAAACGACGGCTCGATCCCGAAAACCTGCTGGGCCGCGGCGTGCTATTGGGGTGAAAAAATATTTGAAAGAGCCATCATGCGGACTATCAGAAGAATCGTATCGTGGGGATGCCTGGTTCTAGTGAGCCTGATGGGCTTGACCTTTGCCGCCGACGACCTCTGGTCGCGCTTCCGCGGGCGTCCGGTGGAACAGGTCAAAGTCGACCGTATATACGCCGATGTAACCCACTGGAATTACGTAGAGTATTCGATCGGCACGCCGGTCATGGAGACGTGCCTCGAAGCACTAATGCCGCATTTCGGCTACACTCCGTGCTGGTATCTGAAGCGGCACCCCATCCGGCAAATCGGTCCCTATTACTAACCCGAAAAGCTATACCGCTTCCGCCCCGCCCAGCAGTTCGCGATTGCCCAGCGATCGCCAGAACGCGAAGAGCGCGATCCCAAGCAGCAGGGCAATGGTCGCTAAACCATAGGGCGCGTACCAGGTGGTCCAATCTACACCGAGAATGATCTTTCCGTTTCCGCAGGTATTCAAAAAGAAAATCGCGGCGCTGAAGGCCACGAGGCCCAGGCGCAGCAACACGAACATCAAGACAAAGAACAAGCCGAAGTAGATCGGCACGAAAACCTGCCAATGCTGCCACCGGCTCAGGTCGCCGCCGAAATTGATAAACACGGCCACGCCGGCTGCCAGAATCGCGGCCAGCAGATTCTTTCGGACCAGGAGCCGGATAGCAAAAATGAGGAGGAAGAGCGCAAACCCAACGATCAGCAGATTGCCGAGTGTATTGGCATGGGACCCTATCCATTGGCGCGTCCCCAAGACGACATCCAGTCCACCGTCGGAGTCAAGCTCCCGCTTCTGCAGCCAGATCTCGCTTAGCCTGATGCCCATCAGGGTGGCAATTCCCACCGCGCCACCGATCAAAATATGAGCGCTCACTTGCGCATCTTTCCAACGCCCTGCCAGCAGGCGGTTCCAGGTGACTATCGAATGCGGCCAGCGCGCCCGCAGCTCGGGCTCGAGCGCGACATATAAGATCCACAAGACACCGGCGCCGAGCGCCAATTGGCCAATCTCCTGAAAGAACATAACCAGCATGTTGGAATCGGGAGTGGGGTGGACCGTCCCTATCCATGCCACGCCTATCAGGAGAAACCAGGCGGCCGCCAGCCGCAAGGCGCCCCGGCGATCGGCTCGCTGCAATCTCCAATTGCGGCGCGCCAGCAGCACTGCAAACAAGAGTAAAACAAATAGCGTGTAAAGCGTTAGATCACCGGCGAGATTCTGCGATGGGCCCGCCGGTTTGTCCCAAGGCGAAACTATTTTGACATACGTGATGCGGCCTCTCCACGAGCCGATGGCAACCGTGAGCTCGGTATGCGGCAGCACCGGATGAGGACCCGTCCAAGCGCGAAGCTGGTCCGCCGGGACGCGCGGCAAAGCAGTGGGCGTGGCTTCATGGAACGTAGCCAGATCGAGTCCCGCGGCGCGAAATACCGTTTCCGGTTCGATGGGCGCATGGAGGGTCCCCGCGTCTTCATAGGGAATAGCAGAGAAATCGCGCAGCCGGCCATTGCCATCCAACTCGACCGAGGCCATCCCCGGTTGCACGGGCGCGGGATTGTCACTGGTGACTTGGCCGAACGGGGCGGCATAAAGCGGCTTCGGGCTTTCGCGGTAGTGCATGCTGATGGGTGCTTCGGCGGCCAACCACTCTGTCCACTGGTGGGGTTTTGGCAGTGACTTGAGATAACTGAGCAGACCGTCGCGGTAGCTAAGCTCGGCCGACTGATCGGCCGGCCTCCGCGCGTATCCGAACGACGACGCGATATCACGGGCTTTCTGCTCCAGCACTTGTGGCGGGAAATCGAGGGGAGCATGGAGCAAAGCGTCGCTTCTCTGGCGCACGAGAGGAATCGAGAACAGGCATACCACGATCAAAGCAAGGCACGGGACCGAGTACTTGAGCGCTAATGCCTCCGTATGTCCGGCCGCGGCAACGAGCTCCGGAGAAGGGGTTTCCCCTGCAGCGAGGGCGGCGGCTAGCGGATCGCCGCCCGGCAGCACAGCCGCGACCGACAACGCAGTGGCGGGCCGTTTGGCCGGATCGGGATCGAGACACCGCCGGATGGCTCGTTCCACCGCGGGATCGATATCGGCGGCGATCGAGGTCATGCTGGTCAACTGAGCCGCTTCCTGCTGTTCCAGCAGTTTTTTCAGAGTAGTGCCATCGTAGGGGCGCTTGCCGGTAAACAATTCATACAACAGCAGACCGAGCGCGTAAATGTCACTGCGCGCTGTTACCTCCGCGCCTTTAAGCTGCTCCGGCGACATGTAGGCGGGCGTGCCATTGCGAGCCTCCACGCCGGTCAGCCCGGTAGCCACAGCGGCCAGGCCGAAATCCATGATCACCGCATCGCCGCGCTTGTCGATCATAATATTGGCCGGCTTCAGGTCCCGATGGATGATGCCGCGATCGTGCGCCGCGGCCAGGCCCGCGCAGATCTTACGCGCGGTCTCTAGGGCTTTATCAGATGGCAGCCGGCCGATGCGCGTGAGCAGGCCGGCCAAGTCTTCGCCATCGACATATTCCATCGACAGGAACGGCATGCCCGCGAATTCGCCGATATCGTAAACGCGGCAGACATTAGGGTGGGACACCTGACGGGCGATGCGCACCTCGCCATGAAACCGTTCGAGCAGGCGCTGGTCGCGAGCCGCCTCTTCAGGCAAAAATTTCAGCGCCACCGACTGGCCGAGCATCAGGTCAGTAGCCCGATACACCTCGCCCATGCCGCCGCGGCCCAGCAACGCGATGATGCGATAGCGCCCTCCGAGCAGTGTGCCGGGTACGAACCGCCCCTCTTCGCCAGCCGAAGTAGTGGAACTTACCGGGATGCCGGTGAGCGGAATCGCCACTGTTTCGACGTTGGTAGACTCGACCGCCTGCGCCATCACCAAAATTCTATCGTGTGAGGCCCACTAGCCGCTGAGCGGCGAGGGGTAGCCGTCGCCGCCCCCCAGCAGAAGCCGCCGGCCGAAGCCCTGGCCAGATGCCTTACTGATGCACGGACGTATAGAGCGTTGGCGCGCCGGCGAAGTTGCCCAGGGCGAAGGTCACCGGAACGACGTCGCTATCGGGAATATTGGGCACGATCACATTGAATTGATAGAGACCCAGAAAGCCTGGCGCTAAGCCGGCATACTGGACCGTGGCCGGCGCCGATCCGAAAAAGACCTGCAGCGGCATGGTCAATTGATTGGTCTGTTGTACGATTTGGCCTTGGGGCGGCGCAGGCGTAACTGGGCCGAATCCGTTGCCGAAAAATGTGATGCTCTCTCCGGGCTTGGCAGGCCGGTACGATATGCCGCCGAGATTCGCGCTGGAGGGCAAAATATAAGTCGAGGTGCCGTTCACCACGGCTGCCAGGTATTGCGTGCCGCTGATGGTATACCCAAGGCACAAGCCAGGCTGGGCGGCATTCACAGTGACAGAAATGGCGGGGCTGGTTCCGCTCGTTGCAGTGACCTGAACGGTTTGCGTTCCGGGGCTGACATTCAGCGGCACCAGGGCGTTGACTTGCGTAGGACTGATGTAGTCCAGCACGGCGTTTTGGCCGGCGATAGAGACCGAGGTGCCATCGAGCGACGTGGGCGCTATGTTCCCGTTGAAATCGGCCGATGTCCAGGAACGGGTGTCGGTGGCGAGAGTGGTCCCATGCACTTCCATCCAGCCTCCGGGCGCTACCTCACCGGCATAACCGCCGCACGCGGAAGCGCTGTTCATGCTAGTGATAATCGGCGGGATGATCGGAGCGCCTGCGGTGCCGCTTGGCGTAAGCTGACGAATAACGTTGTTTTGCCGGTCGTCGATATAGATGATTCCGCTCGGCCCTAGCGCGATTCCGCTAGGAAAATTCAAGGTGGCGTTGGCGCCCAACCCGCCATCGCCGGTGTATCCGGTTTTGGATCTGCCCGCAATGGTGTGAATGTTGCCGTCGGTAGTTACTTCGCGGATGCGGGAGTTGAAAGTGTCGACAATGAACACATTGCCGGAAGCGTCCACAGCGACGTCTTCCGGGTAGTTGAGTTGCGCTTTAGTAGCCGGTCCGCCATCGCCGGAATAGCCGCCCGTCAATCCGCAGATGCCCGCGATCGTTACGATCACGTGGTTCATGGTAGTATTGGGCCCATATATTTCGCGGACGCAGTGATCGTACGTATCGGCGATAAAGACGTCTCCGCTCGCGTCCACGGCCACGCCCTCCGGATTATTGAGCGAGGTGTACCAGGCGATCACATCGCTTTGGGCTTGTAGCGGCGGATTGTCGCCGTTGCCGGCAACGGTGTAAATGTACTGATTACTGGCTTGGATTTCGCGGATGCGATTGTTGAGCGTATCGGCGATAAAGAGATCTCCCGAGCTATCCGTAGCCAAGCCGGTAGGGCCGTTTATCTGGGCGTCGGTGGCCAGGTAGGCATCGCCCGAAAAACCACCTCCGAGCGTAGTGCCCGCGATGGTATTGATGATGCCGCTGGTATTCACTTCGCGAATCGCGGCATTGGAGGCGGGAGCGGTTTGAGAAAAATACACGTTGCCGGAGTGATCCACGGCCAAGCCACAAGGCGACGAAATATAGGCCGAGGTAGCCGCTCCCGTATCACCGGCATAGCCGCTCGTGCCGTCTCCAGCGATGGTATTGATAACGCCGCCGCTCACCTTGCGGATGCGGTAATTGATCTGATCTGCGATATACAGATTGCCGGACTGGTCCGTAGCGATCTTGCAGGGGTTATTGAGTTCCGCTTGAAGGGCGGGACCTCCGTCGCCGGAATAGCCCAGTGTGCCATCGCCAACCACGGTAGCGATAGTGTAAACCGGCTGCGCCCGGCCAATCGAGAGCGCAAGCGATGAAACAGTAATCAACCAGAAGATAGATTTACGATAGGAGCTCATGGATCCGAAAGCTTAAAACTGAAAGCGGACGCGCGAACACGCTTCCCTGGCATTTGAGTTGCCAGCAGCCCTTCCCTAAGAGTCGTAGTAACCTATTCTACTTCGGGTGCCTGCAAACATCGCAGATTTTTGTGTCGATTCGACTCAAGTAGATTCAAGGGTAAACGCATTTATGAGAATCCGGCAAAGATTATTTCTGGCTATCGTTTTGTGTGCCCTTTGGGCTTCTGGTGTGCCGTTTGCGCCCGCTTGGGGACAGGCGCCGGGGGGCTTCGGGGCAGTGGGAGGCACGGTAATGGACCCCGATGGCAACGGCCTTCCGGACGCGAGAATTGTTCTCTCGAACCAATCGTTGGGCGTTCGACGTCCGCTGGACGGCACCGACGACGGGGTATTTTACGCGCCCACGGTGGTTCCCGCAAAGGGCTACCGGCTGAGCGTGACGCGCAAGAATTTCACCAATTGGGATAGCGGCGAGTTCATGGTAACCGCGGGGCAGAAGCTGAATTTCGATATCACGCTGCGGTCGGTGGAAGGTGGCGCGAAGGGCCAGGGCGAGGGCCACGAGCGCTTCGTGGAAGACACGAAGGCCGGCGTGGGCGCGATCGTGCCCGCAGATGAGGCCGCGGATACGCCTGCCAGCGGGCGCAGAGTGGATGCCTTTGTGCCACTGGCTGCGGGAACCACGGAAGCCGATTCACTTCCAGGAGTGCCGGTGTTTCATGCGGTGCCCTATTCCAACGTGTTTCTCACGGATGGACTTTCCACCACCAATACCTATCTGCTGGATAAACCGGGAATGGCGAATCAATTATCTGAAGATGCCATTCAATCGGTGGACATTGCTTCCGCCGACTTCCTCACGGAATTCACGGGCACCATGGGGGGCATTGTCGACGCCACCACGCGGGCCGGCACGGCCGCCTATCATGGCGAGGCATATGGATATTTCCGCGATCCCTCGCTCCAGGCGGACAATCGTTACGCATCCGGATTTAATGTGAGGCAAAAACAACATCAGGCCGGGGTGGACGCGGGAGGACCGATTCAGCCGGACAAGATTTTCTTCTTCGCGAACCTGGACTTTCTGGACCGCAGCGGTCAGGGCCTCAACCGCATTACCAATCCCATGATTGCCAACTCTTCGGGTACCCAGGTGCTGGCATCGAATTGCCAGGCAACGGCGGCACAGTGCGCTATCGCCGAACAATTCATCCAGAAGCAAATGAACGTGCTCGAGCCGCTGTGGGACCACGATTACCGAGGCCTGGCACGGTTCGATTACCACAAAAGCCTGCGTAACAACTTCACTCTGGAAGGCAACGCCATGCAATTCCGCGCACCCAGTCTGGCGGAAACCGAAGTGGTCGCTCCCAACGGCGGCATGATCGGAGATCCCATTCTGAGCGACCAGACACGCTACGTGAAAATCGGCTGGACGGCAACGGGGAGCAATCAGGTCACCAATGACATGCGACTGGGCTATTTTCAGGACCGCGTGAGCGAGGACGCGGTCCCTACCGGATTGCCGACCGGCACTCTGGGGATTTCGATTGCGGGAACCACGGTGGGGGCCACCCAGCCTTATAGCGCAATTGTTCCGAGTGAGCGCCGCTATCAGGCCATGGATCAGGGCTATTGGACACTGGGTTCCCACACCATCCGCGTAGGCGGCAGTATGATCTGGACCCGTGATTTCATCGATTCGCTGGCTGACGAAGGGGGTCTCTATACCTATCCTTCGTTGACGGCATTCGCGGAGGACTTTGGGCTGACAGGTCAGAGAGATTATACTTACTTCAGCCAAACCCTGGGTGATCCCACACGAAGCCTGCCGACCAGAGATCTCGGTGTTTTTGCCGAAGACACCTGGAGAGGCACGAACCGGCTGACTATCACTTACGGCCTGCGTTATGACCGCACGCATCTGACGCAACCCACCCAAGTCAACACCAACTATTACCTGACTGACACCGTCACCGAGCCATGGCTGAATCTTTCACCGCGGTTTGGCGCCGCTTACATGCTCGACGACCACACGGTAGTGCGCGCCGGGTACGGCTGGTATTACGCGCCCATTTCCGGCCAACTGTTAGACTCTCTGTATCTCGGCAATGCCATATATCAGACCAACATACTGATTCCGCCGGGCATAACCGGCGCACCGATATATCCCAACATTATTCCGACTACCGGCGCCATTCCCACCGGATCGCAGAATGTGACCTACGGCCTCACTACCTTCCGTAACCCGTACAACGCGGAAATGACGGTGGCCATTGAACGGCGCGTGCGGCCGGATACGACAGTGACTCTGAGCCTGATGCACAACCGAGGGTATAAGTTGTGGACTACCGAGGACTACAATCAGGCCAATCCGAGCAGCGATCAGGTCACTACCGCGACTTACAACATCGATAATGCCGCCGGGCAGACGGTCAATACTTATACGACGCAGATGTGGTATGCCAAGAACAACGGAAACTTCGCGCATGTTTTTCAGATTGAGAATAGCGGCTCGTCATGGTACAACGCCGCTTCGCTGCAGGTTCGCAGGAACATGTCACACGGGCTGAGTCTGCTTGCGTCCTACACGTTTTCTCACTCCCTCGACGACACCGGTCAAAACGCTCCGTTTGGGGCAGGGTTTTCGAGCACGTACAATCAGAACTACATGTTAGATAAAGGCAATTCCGCATTCGACCAGCGCCAGCACGCGGTCATTCAATGGTTGTGGCAGCCGAAGGTCACCAACAGCAACTCGGTGACAGCCCGTTATCTACTGAACGGCTGGCAGGTTGCCGGCATCGCGACGCTTGCTTCGGGGCAATATGATACGCCTATAATCGTTGTCCAAGGCCAGCAGTTTTCGGGGATCTCGATGGTCTACACCAGTACGATCAATGGTTCCGATGGCTGGAACCGCGTGCCCTTTGAGGCGATCGGCAGTTTGCCAACCGGGCCGGAATACAACGTGGATGTGCGGATTTCGCGGCCGCTACCCATCACCGAGCGCATTAAAGCGACGCTGCTGGTTGAGGCGTACAACGTACTCAATAAGCAGTTCAACACGGCGGTAAATACAATCGCGTACACCTCCATAGGGGAGCTGCCGTCCGGCCTGGTGAGCGGAACGCGGACCGGCACGCTATTTCCCGTACCGGAATTGGGCGCCGGCATTGCGGCGCAGGGTTTTCCGGACGGCACCAATGCGCGGCGTGTGCAATTCGGATTTCGGGTGGTGTTCTAAGATTTAGGGGCACCGGCGGCCTTTTAGTGGCGCTGGCGGTCTCTGCCGCCGGCTTCAGTGAGCCGCCAAGTGACAAACCTCGACATTGTCACGAACGCAATGCGCTCGCCGGCGGCGGAGACCGCCAGCGCCACTAAAGCCCCAGAATCAGATACCGGCGTCGGGATAGCGCGCGCGCATCCAGGCGACAAACTTTTCCGGCGCGGGCATGGTGGAAAGCCGGCCCTGGCGGACTAGCGCCCAATCGTCGAATTTTTTCGATTGCTTGATTTCCGCAAGTGTGGTGGGCGGGTTGAGGCGCGCTGTGAATTCGAATTCCACCACGGCCGATTTGGGATTTTTGGGATCATCCCGCGCCTCGGAGCGCACAGTGGCCAGGCCAACGATCGCGGATTCACCGCCGCTGTGATAAATGAAGACACGATCGTCCGGGCGCATTTCGCGAATGGCGCGCACGGCCTGCGGGTTGGTAACGCCGTCCCACAGGGTCTTCCGTTCACGTTCCAGATGGTCGATGGAGTAAGTGTCCGGGTCGGTTTTCGCGAGGAAATAACTCATCCCGGACTATCTTAGACCAAAACGGCAGGCGTTAAAATCAGTAACAATGCTCAGGAAACTCTTTTCATTCGCGGTTACGGCAGCATGGCTGATGATTGTGGCCCGCGCCGCTTACAGCCAGGCGCCGGGATCAACCAAGTGCGCGAGTCTTGCGGCCCTGGGCGGCGCGGCGCTTCCGAATCCGGCTACTGTGGTAACAGCAGCCGAATGGAACCCTGCCAAACAAGCGCAGGGAAACACGCCGGCGCTGCCCGAGCACTGCGAAGTCTTCGGCAAGATGAACGAGCGGAGCGGCGTCAACTCCGAGCGCTATGCCATCCGTTTCCATCTGCGTTTGCCCGCCAACTGGAATGGCCGTTTCTTTTTCGAGGGCGGTGGCGGATCAAACGGCAATCTGGGCACGGCGTTTGGAAATCTTCAGGGCCAGCAGCGGACCAACGCGCTGGCGCTCGATTATGCCGTGGTGTCGCAGGATTCGGGGCACGATAATGCAGTGAACAATGAGCCGAACCGCAATGGCACGGTCACATTTGGTTTCGATCCGCAAGCGCGCCTCGATTTCGGCTACCGGTCCTATGACCAGGTGACACAGGCGGCCAAAGCGTTGATTCAGGCATTCTACGGGAGGCCGCCGGAGCGCTCGTATTATGTCGGCTGTTCCGAGGGAGGGCGCGAAGCGATGATGATGTCGCAGCGCTTCCCGGAATACTTCGATGGCATTTTAGCGTGCTCTCCCGGCTTCAATCTTCCGAAGGCGGCAGTGTTCGGCCACGCGTGGGATATGCAGGCGCTCAGCGAGGTGGCTAAGGCCACGGGTATTTACGACCGTTTCGGCGGACCTTTTCTCAACAAGACATTCACCGATGAAGATCTTGACTTGGCCGCGCAGGCGGTGCTCGCGGCTTGCGACAAGCTGGACGGCCTGGAGGACGGGATCATCGGCAATTTTGACGCGTGTACGGCGGCGGTAGTCGCGCCGCAGTTGTCGGCGATCACCTGCCGTGGTCCTAAGAGGGTCACTTGCCTTGCGCCCGTACAGGTGACGGCATTGGAGAAGATTTTCGCCGGTCCGAAAGACTCCAAAGGCGAGCTTCTCTATGCAGACTGGCAGTGGGACCGCGGCATCGGGGGGAGCACCCTTCCGAAAGGCCACCCCGGGGGCGACGCTTATTATCAGGGATGGCGCATTTGGAAAATGGGCGCTTACGATTCACCGGTAAATTCGGCCATCATTGCCACACTGGGGAGCGCTTCGGTCTCAGCCCTGTTTACTACGCCTCCAACATCGGTGGCCACGAGCGGCGCGGCGCCGCTGGCATACCTGCTCGGAATCAATTTCGACAGCGTGGGGGCGAAACTCGGCGCCAAGGCGGGAGAATATACCGAACCGGTTTCGGAATTCATGATGGCCAGCTCCACAGAGTTATCGGCGTTTCGGAAACGGGGCGGCAAGCTGATCATTGTGCATGGGGTAAGTGATCCGGTCTTTTCCATTCGCGATACGATCCACTGGTGGAAAGAAGTGAATCGCGTGAACCAGGGCAGCTCCTCCGATTTTGTGCGGCTGTTCGCGGTTCCGGGAATGAATCACTGCGCTGGCGGTCCGGCAACTGATCAGTTCGATGCGTTTGGCGCGCTCGTGAATTGGGTGGAAAAGGGAGTAGCGCCGGATGCGATCGTGGCCACCGCAGGGCCGGCCTCGCCATGGCCCGGGCGAACCCGGCCGCTATGTGTATATCCCAAGCAAGCACATTACAAAGATAGCGGCAGCATTGAGGACGCGGCGAATTTCGTTTGCCGCGAGTAGCAAGAGCTGACTCTAGTCGATCGAGTAAATACGGCCATCGCGTAGGTGCAAGCGGCGGTCGGCGAACGCCGCGGCTTCGGTGCTATGCGTGGCCAGCAAAACGGTGGCGCCGAAACGCACGGCGCTCTCGCGCAGCAGATCCAAAACACGATTGCCGCTGGTGGTATCGAGGTTGCCCGTTGGTTCGTCGGCGAGCAGCAAGTCCGGAGAGTGCACCAGCGCTCGCGCAATGGCGACACGCTGCATCTGCCCTCCGGAAAGCTGATACGGCATTGCGCTGCGCTTTTCCTCCAAGCCGACCCATGCCAGCCGGTCGAGCGCAGCCTTGAAGGAGTGCCTCTGGCCCGCCAGCAGCAGCGGCAATTCGACATTTTCCAGGACCGTCAGCGTTGGCAGCAACTGAAAAAACTGAAATACGAAACCGATACGCCGGCGGCGGAGCGCGGTGAGATCGGCTTCGGAACAGGAAGAAGTAGCGCGGCCATCAATGAGCACTTCGCCGGACGTGGGCAGATCCATGGCTCCCGCGAGATTAAGCATGGTAGTTTTGCCACAACCGCTGCGGCCTACAAGCGCAACTAAGTCGCCGGGCGCCAGCGTGAGCGAAATATCATGCAACACGGGCACCGGCTCTCCACTGTTGGAATAGGTTTTAGAAACCCGGCGAAGTTCGAGGCGAGGCGCCGCCATCGGCTCTCATAATATCGCGCTATCAGCCATCACAGACACTCGGGGTGATGGCTGATAGCTATTGGGAAGGGAGAAAATAGGAGAATAACTTCTAACGAGGAAGTAACCGGCACTTACTCAAACTGAATTTTAGTCTTAGTGCCGCCGAGGTCGATTTCATTGACCTGAGCACTGCCATTTACCTGCTTCATATCAATCTGCGTGTTCTGGTACTTCTTCTCAGAAGTGGTAACCTTGGCACTGGCTTCGACAGCCTGGCCATTAGAATTGGTGAAGCGAACCTTGGCGTCATCCATTACCGCAAGGCTGTACTTACCTGCCTTCAGCTCTACGTTGCCAACCTTAGTAGCGCTGTCAAAGGTAACGTCATAACTCTTCGCGCCGGCCACTGACAGGCCCATAACCGCGAACAATAACAATGATCGAAACATGTGTTTTTGGAACCTCCTGCTGGTTAGTGAATTCATCGACTCACTAGAAAGGATGACGGATGCTCGATGGAAGTTACACGATTCAACCCGGAATAGCCCCAAAAGGCCATCCTCGGCAAGCTCGGCAGTTTCTGTCAGTTGCGGCTGATTGCGATGATAACATTACGAGCGAGTGACACAAGCTTGCGAGGCGAGTGACACCTGGGCCGGGTGTACTCTTCCAAACAAAGCTACGGAAAAATGCTTCGTCAACACTGAACGCTATTGGATTTGTTTTAAACCGCCAGGCGTCATACACGAAACTGAAGTGTTAGGTGACTTCGAGTGAAGCCAGGGCACCCTACAGAACGGGGTTGGTTACCGGCACGTTTGGTGAATGGTGGGCGGCCCGTGAAAGAAAATATGGTTATTGGTGTTGTGCGGGCCACCACGAGGCAGAAGCAGCGGCTCCACTCAGGCGGTGAGGGCTTTTATACGGAGGTGCAGTTTTGATTTATAACGCGCTGCGGTGTTTTTCTTGATGATGCCGGTTTTGGCGGCGCGATCGATCAGGGAAAACGTCGCCGGAAGGAGATCACCCGCTTTCTTAGGGTCCTTCTCCTGAATGGCTCGCCGCATGGCGCGAATCTGGTGCCGCAACCTGCTCTTATTTTTGCGATTGTAATCGGTGCGCCGCTCTGTTTGCCGTCCGCGCTTGAGTGCGGAATAAGTATTTGCCATTGTTCGAGTTCCCAGGATAGCGCACCACAGGCGCGGCGGGCAAGTGGCGGCTGGTAAGTTGGACGCCTTTGGCAAGGCGTTTGCAATAGCACAATCGGGAAAGGAGCCTGGATGGAAATATCCGGGAGGCCAACTGGAATCACCGTGCTGGTGGTAGAAGATACCGGTCCGCTTTGCAAGATGATCGGCCGCATGCTGCACGATAACGGTTATGCGGTCCTGGAAGCAGCCGATGGCGCTGAAGCGCTGGCCATAGTAAACCGCGAAGGCGGCAGAATCCAACTCGTGCTAACGGACGTAATCATGCCGCGCATGACGGGCACTGAACTGGCGGATCATTTGTCACAATTGCATCCGGAATTGCCAGTGCTGTTTATGTCGGGCTTCGCTGAGGATCCCGTAGTGCAACGGCTCACGAAAGCCAACGGCCGTTTCCTGCGGAAACCCTTCACTGCCAGAGTCCTGATCGAAGCCGTGAACCAAGCGGTGGCGCGCGCCGCCAAGGGATGAGTCCTATTTCAATTTTTCCAGTTTCTTGCGAATTTCCGGCGCATCCTTGGCGTCCGGACTGATCTCCAGGTACTTGGCAAACGCTTCCTTTTCGGCAGTCGTATCTTTCTGCTTCGCGGCCGCCTCGCCCAGCCGCAACCAAGCCTCGCCATACCCCGGATTCCATTTCGTGGCCTCGCGATAGCGATTGGCCGCGGCCCGGTAGCTGCCCTTCTTGAAGTAATAATTGCCGACGGTGAGTTCCTTTTCGGCCCGCAAGGGATTGAAAGAGTATTCCTCAGTCTTCAGGTTTTCGTCTTCTTCTTGCGGTACTTGCTCCTTGGTTGCAGTGGGGACCGGCCGATCCTTTTTCAAGCCGTCATCCGCCCGGGCCCTCCAGGAAACCGCTACGGCGCTGGCCAACGCCAGTGCCACTACCCAACGGGACAT
>JASIAM010000275.1 GCA_030041985.1 Bryobacteraceae bacterium
CCGCGGGTGATGCACCGGTCCCAGCTATCGAAGTCGTTTGGGGTATCGAATACCTTCTGGCCCGGCTTGTAGCTCCCGTGCATTTTGTCGTACATCTCTTTGCCGAGCGGCGTCAGCGCAGGGAACCGCCCGTCCTCCGGCTCAATCATCAAAGACGTCTGCCGCAGCACCGTGCTCCCCGAGTCGGCCTGCGGGATCGCTCCGGACTCAAACCGCTTATTGCGTGCGGCTGCGCTCTTCTGCGCAGCGGCGTACTCCTCATCGGTCATGTACCGGCGGTTACCATACTTTTCGGACCGCTGGAAGGGCGTGGAGAGTAGATTGTTCAGCGGCCAGGTACCCTGAAGGTCAGGCTCTCCCCACGGGGTCTTCGGGGGTTTGTAATTCTTGTTCGCCGCCGGCTGCTGCGATTGTTGCGCACCTGCGGGTGCGGCCAAAACACACAGCATCAGGCCGGCCCCAATCACCATTCCGCTCCATCCAACGATGTGCTTTCTCATCGAAAAATTCTCCTCGCGACTCGCAATGAGGATCATATCATGTAATGCTAGAAGCTATCAGCTATGAGCTTTCAGCTATCAGCTAAAGTCTCGCTTGCCTTGCTGCTGGCGGCCGCCACCCTGCCCGCTCAGACTGCCAGCGATACTCGCGATGCCCATATCGCTGCTGCCAAAGCCGCAGCCGGCGATGATTTTCAAAATCTGTTCAATTTCCAGTGTTACGGGCCCGGTCCCGGAGGTGCACGCGGGGGAGCAGGAGCACAGCCCGCACAAGGCCGCGGCGCCGGACGCGCCGGTGCGCAACGCCGGGCGGGACCGCCCGACCGCTCCACGTGGTACACCGATCCGGTAAAAGTCTTCGATAATCTCTACTTTTTCGGCCAGACCGAGTACTCCGTCTGGGCCATCACCACCTCCCAGGGCATTATCGTCCTCGACACCATCTTCGACTATGCCGTGGCAGACGAGGTTGACGCCGGCATGAAAAAACTGGGCCTCGACCCCGCCAATATCAAATATGCGGTTGTCAGCCATGCCCACCCCGATCACTACGGCGGCGCCCGTTACCTGCAGGAGCACTATGGCACGCGCATCATCATGTCGCCGGCAGACTGGGATGTGCTCGATAAAATAACCGCCGGCACGAAGCCCAAACGCGACCTTGAGGCCAGCGACGGCGAGAAACTCACCCTCGGCGACACCACCCTGACCCTCTACATCACTCCCGGCCATACTCCGGGCACCATCTCCACCATATTCCCCGTCAAAGACCATGGAACGCCGCACCTCGCGGCCCTCTGGGGTGGCGTGGGACTCAATACCGACCCCGAAGCCGTGCGCACCTATATCCGCTCGGCCGAGCGGTTCAGCGGCATCGTGAAGCAGGCTGGAGCCGATATCATCCTGACCAATCACACCGATTGGGATCGCTCCAAAATCAACCTGCCCATACTGGCCAAAGGCACGTTCTCCGGTCCCAACCCCTACATTGTCGGCAATGCCAGAGCGCTAAACTTCTTGAAGGTGGCCGAAGAATGCGCCACGGCGCGCCTCATGCCAGCGAACTGAGACTTTGAGGCCGAATGGAACGCGGCGGCGCGAACCTGCCACGCAGCAATCCGAGGATCTCCGGGCGCGTGGGATCGGCAATGACGCGGAAGGCCCGGTTCGCCGCGTTGCTCTCCCGGTTTTGGATTCATCGAACTACCCACTTCCGCCGCGATTCGATAAAATACCCGTGTCATTACGAATGTGCTCGTTTCTCCGCAAACGAGCATTTCGAAGGCCCAGATCAATGAAAATCGAATTGACAGTCTCTTCTCTGATAGTCGCCGGCGCTATCGCGATTGCACAAACGCCGGCTGGCGGACCGATTCTGCGGTTCACCGCGACCACCGACAATGTCAGTGACGCCCATGAATCCATTCGCATCGACCTGCTGCGCTGGTCAACCGATGCCGAACGCGATCAATTGTTGGCGGCATGGAACATGACGCCGCCGGCCGGAACCACTCCAGCCGGCCGGGGTGGTGGACGCGGCGGCGCCGCCGCTCCGCAAGCGGCCGCGGGTGAGCAAGGAGGCGGCGCGGCTCCCGCCGGACGTGGGGCCGCAGCCGGAGCCCCGCAAGCAGCCGCTGCTGCCGGAGCAGGAGGCGGTACAACCCCCGGTGCCGGGCGCGGCGCCGCTGGACGCGCAGGCCGAGCCGGACGTGGGCGAGGAGGCGAAGCCGCCTCAGTGCCGCGCACTCCGGAGGCGGCCTTGGCATCCGCACTGGCCAAAGCGCCCACCGTGGGCTATTTGTGGTCTTCGGAAGCTGCCGGATACTCCGTGCGCTACGCCGTGCGCCTCCCGCAGCCGGATGGTAGCGAGCGTATCATCCTCATTACCGACCGGCCCCTTGGCGAGTGGAACGACCAGTGGAAGCCTGTGGGATCCGCTGCCAGTGCTCCCGCCAATGACTATGAATTCTCGCTCATCGAGCTGCAGGTGAACGCCAAGGGCGAAGGCGAGGGCAAGGCTTCACTTACCGGTAAGGTCACGCTGGACGGCGCAGACAAAACCATAGCCCTCGAAAACTTCGGGACGATGCCGGTGATCTTTCGCAACGTGAAGCGCAAAACCGGCTGATGGCGCCGGTCCGGACGTTCCTGCGCTTCTTAGGCCTCATTTATTTCATCGCCTTCACTTCGTTCGCCGTGCAGGCATCGGGATTGATCGGCTCGCACGGCATCCTGCCCTATGGAGTTTATCTTGCGGGCATGCGGCAATCGCTCGGCCGCAGGGCGTACTGGGAAATCCCCACCGTTTTGTGGCTGAACCACAGCGACACCGCGCTCACCGCGCTATGGATTGCGGGTGCTTTGTGCGCGCTCGCCGCCATATTCGCCTGGCACCAGCGCACTAGTCTCGCGGCTGCTTTGGTGCTATGGCTTTCCCTGTGCGCGGTGGGACAGGATTTTCTTTCCTTTCAGTGGGACGTGCTGCTGCTCGAAGCCGGCTTTCTGGCCGTATTCGTGGACGATTCGCCGGTGCGTGTGTGGTTGTACCGGTGGCTGATCTTCCGGCTTATGATTTTCTCCGGGTTGGGCAAGCTGCTGAGCGGCGACCGGACCTGGCGCGCGCTCACGGCCATGACCTATCACTACCATACGCAGCCGCTGCCCACGCCGCTGGCCTGGATCATGGACAAGCTGCCGCTCGCTGCGCAGAAGGCTTCTACTCTGTTCGTTTTTGTAGCGGAAATAGGGGCGCCGGTGCTCTTCTTCGCGCCGCGCCGCGTGCGTCACATCGGCGCGTGGATCACCATTCTGCTGCAACTTTTGATTCTCACTACCGGCAATTACACCTTCTTCAACTTCCTGACGATCGCTCTCTGCGCGTTCCTGTTCATCGAACCGAAGCAGATTCCGCGCACGCGGCTGCACCAGGCGGTGAGCGTTGGACTGGTGGCGTTTATCGGCGTCACCAGCGGCCTGCTTGTTCTGGACCTGTTCACGGTGAAGCCTCCGCCCGGCGGCAATGCAGTTCTCCACGCCATTGCGCCGCTCCGCATCGTCAATACCTATGGCCTGTTCACGGAGATGACAGTGGAGCGGCCGGAAATCATCGTGGAAGGCTCGGACGATGGTGAAAACTGGCGCGCCTACGAGTTCCCCTATAAACCGGGCAACGTGATGCGGGCGCCGCCCATTATAGAGCCGCACCAGCCGCGTCTCGATTGGCAAATGTGGTTTGCGGCGCTTGAAAACTACCAGCAGAATCGCTGGTTCGTCAATTTCATGATCCGGCTACTCGAAGGCGAGCCGCCCGTTTTGCGGCTGCTCCAATACAATCCCTTCCCGAAATCGCCGCCCAAGTACATTCGCGCGCGCCTGTATCTTTACCAGTTCACCGGCTTCGGCGAAAAAGGCTGGTGGAAGCGCCAGGAGCGGGGTTTGTACTTTCCGGCGGTGAGTTTGAAGTGAAGTTTCACAACGGAATGGCCAGCAGTGTTTCGATGCGCCGCGAATCGGCAACCACGACGCGCTCCGCAAACAGCGTGCAGCCGTCCTGAAGCACGATTCGATCCAGATAAATGCCCGCGGAAAACAGGATCATGGAGCCATCGCCGGTGGTGCGCACCACCAGGTAATTCGACCGGCATGAAGCCGTACGCTCATCGATCTGCTCCACCGTCAACCCGCTTACCTGATGCGAGTAGCGCTGCGGCTCATAAACATTGATACGCCGCAGGCCGGTCACCCGGTCCACCAGCATTCCGCGGCTGCGGCATTCCATCACCGCGAGCGGCAGTCCCTGATCGTAATTTTCGCGGGTAGTGATCTTGTACAAACAGGTTTCGGTGAACAAAGCGGGCCACTCTTCCAGCCGGTCATCGTCAATGGTGCGGATGTAGCGGGTGTGCAGATCTTCTATCTGGCGGCGCAGTGTGTCATTGAGGATCGAGGCGGTCACGCGGCGGCTCCGAAATGCGCTAAAAACCCATCAGCGTTCGGTACCCGGTCCAGAAGCCGCGAATGGTGGCTTCGGTGGCGCGCGAAGCGGTGGTGGAAGCGATCTCGCGTCCGCCCATCTCGATCACCGCGTTCGAATCCGTGCCCGTGCCCGCAATGCCGCGCTGCACATACTCGCCCACCGAGCCATCCTCCATCGAGACAAAACCCGCCGGGCCGATCAGGTTGGCTTGTTTGAGGCGCATGTTGCGCAGCCCCGCGTCATCATCTTTATATCCGAACACCGTCCAGTGCAGCTCCGCCTGGAAAGGCCCTTGCGGCACCACCTGGCGTAACGCGAGCGTATTGTAAATCTGCTGGTGCACGCAGGTGGGAAAGATCGATTGGATGGCGACTGTGATGCCATCGGCGAACTCCTGCCGGCTCTCAAGAAGGGAAGGGTCCGCGAGTCCGATGCCCTCGACCACCGACCGAATGCCCGTGCCTTCGTACTCGCCCTGGCGCATGGTGGCGCCTTTCGAAAAGTTCATGCTGTGCCAGCCGCCGTGTTCCAGAGTGATGCCACCTTCCATGGTGAGCCGGTTGAGCTTGAAGGTCGTATAGAACGCATGGAGAATGGTGGCGTGGTAAGGGTCGCGCGAGTTCTCCATGTAGAGTTTCCAGTTGTTGTGCATTACCTGGTGAAAGTAACCAAGCACCTCGACAGGCTTATGAAATACCCGCCGGATCTGGGCCACCATGGCGGGGCCGAGATACTCTTCAAAAGGAGGCGCGGCTTCAGAGAAGGTTCCGAAGATGAGGCCCTCGAAAGCCACGCTGCGCACCGGTTCGAGGCCATGATCGGCGAGCTGGAAATCGGGCGGCATGCCTCCTTTGCCATTTACACCCTTTTGGAAAGCCACGCTGCGCAGGGCGCCGGTGAGGTCATAAGTCCAGGCGTGATAAACGCAGGTGAACGCCTGGCGCTTGCCGCGCGCTTCGAGGCACAGCATTGCGCCTTTGTGGGCGCAGCGATTGACGAAAGCGTGGACAGCGCCATCTTTGTTGCGCGCCACGATGACCGGTGTTTCGCCGATCATGGTTGTGCGAAACGCGCCCGGTTCCGGAATCTCGGCTTCCAAACACAGGTAATGCCAGACCGGCCCGCGGAAAATGCGCTCCTGCTCGAGCCGGTAGATCTCCAAGTCGGACATCACCCGGTAAGGGGCGCGCGTGACTCCTTCGGCGGGCCATGCGAGCAACGGTTCGGTGGCCGGATTCATATCATTATCGGCCCCTTGCCATTGGCTTCCAGGCTGCGCCACAAATACCAGCTTGCGACGCTGCAATACGGGCGCCAGGATTGGGCGAGGACCTCCATTTCAGCCGGCTTCGGGAGTTCCGCCAGGCCGTACGCTTTGCGGACCGCGGCGCGGATTCCCAGGTCCCCCGTGGGCAGCACGTCCGGGCGCTGTAAAGCAAAGATCAGAAACATGTGGGCAGTCCACACACCGATGCCCTTCACGGCGGTGAGATGTTCGATCACCTGCTCGTCCGCCAAATCCGGGAGGTTTTCGAAAACCACGCGCCCATCGCGGGTGTGGCGGGCCAAGTCGCGGATGTAGGCGGTTTTCTGAGCGGAGAGCCCGGCGGCGCGCATGCGTGCGGGCCGCAGCTTTAGAATGGCCGCGGGTGTCAGCTTGCCGCCAGCGGCCGTTTCGAGACGTCCGAAAATCACGCTGGCCACCCGCCCGCTGAGCTGCTGGTAGACGATCGACCGCACCAGTGATGCAAAAGACGGTTCCCGGAACTGGATCCGGTACTCTCCCACCCGTGCGATGATTTCGCCCAGGACCGGATCACCCCGTTTCAGGTGGGCCAAGGCTGCGGCTGCGGTTTGAGACAAACGGGCTTGCATAATGGAAACACAAGGACGCCCAGATGCGTCATCATTGATTGTATCGGATGAACAGCATGAAACCGCTCTTTGCCATTTCGATCCGTTTTCTGAGGAACCGCCACAGGACGGCGCGCCCCTTCGGCGGCTTTCTGGCCGGATTCCTTTGCCTGATGGCCGCGGCATGTGCGCTCCTGGTGGCGCCCGGCGGGGCGCTGCCAGCGCAAACTCAGCCTGGCGCTGCCGCCTCCAAGGATGCTGCATCAGCGGATGATTTGCCGGCGCCCATTACCGTCGATGTGAACGTGGTGAGCATCCTGGCGTCAGTCCGTGATAAGCGCGGAGGCTTGGTGGGCAACCTGGAAAAGAACGATTTCACGGTGCTGGAGGACGGCCAGGCGCAAACCATCAAGTACTTCACGCGGGAAACCGATCTGCCGCTGACCATCGGGTTGCTGATCGACGTGAGCGCCAGCCAGAGGAACCTGATCGGCATCGAGCAGAACGCAGCTACCCAGTTTTTCTCCAAGGTGCTGCGCAAGAAAGACGAGGCGTTCCTGATCAGTTTCGGGGAAGAAGCCGAACTTTTGCAAGACTATACCGGCAGCCCCCGGCTGCTGGAGGATGGCCTCAAACAGTTACACGTCAGCTCCGGTGTGGGTGGTTTCGGCCCTGGCCCGGTTCCCACGGTGGGCCAGCCCCGCGGCACCGTGCTGTATGACGCGGTCTATCTCGCGGCCAACGACAAGCTGAAGGGCGAGGTGGGCCGCAAGGTGATGATCCTGATCACCGACGGCAACGACGAAGGCAGCCGGTTGACGCGTGACCAGGCTGTCGAAGCAGCGCAAAAGTCCGATGCCGTGATCTACAGCATCGACTATTACGATCCGGGCGCATATGGCCGCTTCGGATTCGGCGGAGGCGGCGGCGAGAGCGAATTGCGTCGCATGTCGGACGAAACCGGCGGGCACGTTTACAAGGTGGATCGCAAGCACACTTTGGACGATGTTTTCCAGGAACTGCAGGAGGAGATGCGCAGCCAGTACTCCATCGGGTACACGCCTACGAACGACGTGAAAGATGGTTCTTACCGGCACCTGGACATTCGCACTTCCAACAAAGATTTGAAAGTGCAGGCCCGCAAGGGATATTACGCCATCAAGCCGGAGAACCGGTAATTCAGGAAGGCCGCGCGTCGCGCTGGGCAAAGTAGATTTCGAGGGCCTGCCGCAGGGGGGGCAGCGGTTCGACTCCCGCCGTTTCCATCTTGGCATTGGATAGCGCCGAGTACTTGGGCCGGCGGGCCACGGTGCGATATTCGCGTTCGTTAGTGGGGGTCAACTCAGGGCGCAAACCGGCGGCTTCGAAGATCATGCGAGCAAAATCGAACCACGCAATGGGCGTGCCGCCGCCAATGTGAAATACGCCGCAATGTCCGCGCTCCGCCAGATCGAGCGAGCGCGCTGCCAGCCAGGGCGCAAATGTGGGAGACGCCACATGGTCCTCGACCACGCGGATGGGCCGCCCGGAGCCGGCCAAACGAAGCATCAGCTCGACGAAATTGCCGCGCGCCGTGAACTTGCCCCCGGGACCGAAGACACCGCACGTTCGCACCACCAGCGGCTGGCCGAGATACGCCTGCGCATAAACCTCCCCGGCCAACTTGGAGACCGCGTAGGCGCTTAATGGATGAGTGGGCGCATCTTCTGTGTAAGGGTGGCTGGTCTGGCCATCGAACACATAGTCGGTGGAGAAATGGACCAGGCGCGCGTCGATCTGGCGGCACGCCAGCGCCAGGTTGCGCACGGCGAGAGCGTTCACTTGAAGGGCGGCCAGTGGTTCCTTTTCCGCCACATCGACCTGGTTATAGGCCGCTGCATTGAACACGATCTCGACCTCAGCGGACGCGAGCGCGCGCTCTACGGCGGCAGCGTCGGTAATGTCAAGCTGATGCCGGGCCCACCCGGCCGTGTAATATCCGCGGGCCTCGAGTTCGCGGACCAACTCCACGCCCAGTTGTCCGGAAGCCCCAAAAACCGCTGCTCGCCGGTTCATCCAGGGAATGCATCTCCCACGTGAAATTCACTCTGCGACGCCGCCATGGGAGCCACAGCCTCTTGCGAATTATAAACAATAACTGACTTATATAACCCGTTTTGCGGATCGCGATGGACAATCAGCCGGGAAGCGGGAATATCGAACACCCAATACTCGATAATCCCTGCACGGGCGTATAAGTCAGCCTTGGTTTTCAAATCAAAGCCGACGGTGGAATCGGAGATTTCCACGACCAGGCGGAGATCAGTGGGCTTCGGATTGCCCTTCGGGAACTCCTTCGACGGCCTTGTGTAAACGACGATGTCAGGTTGCGGCTCGCTGGTCGGGTTATCTTCGGGAGCCACGTCGATGGAGATCTCCGTGTCTACAAACGGGTTCCCAAAAACCGTAATCAGCCAACCGCGGACCGCGTTCATTGTAACCACGTGGGGCCGATTCTTACCCATCTTACTGATCAATTCTCCTTCGACCAACTCGAAGTGCTGCTGATCCCACAGGCCCGTCGCCTGGAAAGCATCGCACTCCGCGCGCGTCCAGCGTTTGCGCGGCGGTTCGATAGGAACCGGACGATACGGCCGCTCTGTGACGGTTGTCGGCATAGTTATCCGGGGAATGCATCTCCCACGTGAAATTCGTTTTCGGGGGCGGCCAGGGGAGCGACGGTTTCGTGCGATTTATAAGCGTTAACCGACTTGTACAGTCCGTTTTGGGGATCACGGTGGACGATCAGCCGGCGTGCCGGAATATCGAAGACCCAGTACTCCACGATTCCGGCGCGGGCATACAGATCGGCCTTGGTCTTCAGATCGAAGCCTACTGTGGAATCGGAGATTTCCACGACCAGACGGAGATCAGCGGGGCGGGGATTGTCCTTGGGAAATTCCCGCGATGGCTTGGTGAGCACGATAAGATCAGGTTGCGGCTCGTTGGTTGGGTTATCTTCGGGAGCGACGTCAATCGAAGCCTCCGGGTTCACAAACTGCTCTCCGAACACCCGCAACGCCCAGGCGTACACCACGATGAATGTATTTACGTGGGGCCGATTTTTACCCATCTTGTCGATCAATTCTCCGTCGACCAACTCGAGGTGCTGCTGATCCCACAGGCCGGCCGCCTGGAAAGCATCGCACTCCGCGCGCGTCCAGCGTTTGCGCGGCGGTTCGACGGGGACGGGACGGTACGGTCTTTCAGTGGCAGTAGTCGGCATGACCCTCCCGTCTGATTGTAGCGTTTTGAGGCTGATTCCGCCGCGAGCGGTTAATCGACCCGTTGCGGTATCGGCTCTCCCGCAAACGTCATCAGTTTTTTCTGGAGCTCCGCCAGCCCATTGAGGACATGCTCGACCTTTACGCCCAAAACACTGTGGTCGCC
>JASIAM010000276.1 GCA_030041985.1 Bryobacteraceae bacterium
CCGATTACGAAATAGACGGCGCCCGGAACCCGCTTGGCGGCAATCCCCATACCGGGCAAAACGCGCTCGTACACGTTGGGCATGCGGCGAAAAAGTTCCTGAGCGAGGCCGGGACGTTTGCGCAGTTCGAGGATCGCGCGGTGGAATCGTGAGACCACCTCGGGAGTCAGACCATCGGCCAAGTCCTCCGCCATCGCTTCTCCACGATCTTCATACGACTCGGCGGAACGGGTTCCGTCGAAGGCGCCGGCGATGGCGTAATCCACCAGCGCAGGATCGAGCCGTGCCTTTTTCACCTCGCTGATGACAAACTCCAGCGTCTGCGGCAGCAGCGGCGTGCGTTCGGCGTAGTAATTCACGCGGGCGTCGAGCGGCCGGACACGAATACCATTGCTATAGGCCAAGCCCGCCGACCAGGTCTTCATGAAAATGCCGTGAGCGCCATGGCCGGCGTAGAGCAGGGAAGCCAGAAAATCGAGCAGCGCGCCCGGGCTGGAATCGTGATAGCCTGCGCCGGGCGCGGAATTGAGGAATACGCCGCCTTGCGAGTTAGGATTGACCAGGCCCACGAAGACGGGTTGTGTAGCCGCGGCATCGCGCGAGTGCAGACGTTCCGTGATCGTCGCGCCCGCCGAGTATGTGGCTTTCGTGACGCTGGCGGAGCCCAGCAGCTTGGGAAATTCTTCGATGCCGGCCTGGAGCGTTTGCTGGGCGCCGGGGGATGCGATGAGGAACATGCGCGCGCCGCCGGTGATCAGCAACGAACGCCGCAAAGCATCAAGCGCCTGCAGCGTCTTTTCCGGTCCAAACGAGAGATCGCGCCGCATCTCGGCACACAGATCTGCCCAGTCGGAGGCAAGGCTGGAATCGGGAATTTCGGGCAGAAGCATCTCCAGGTCGTGTGCGGCCTCGATCGCCAGTTTCTGCGAAGATGCCGAAAGCTGGGCTACGCCCGGATAGTTGGCGCCCGGGTAGTCGGCCTTTTCGATGCGGCTGAGCGCTGCTTCGCGCTCCTCGCGCGAACCGCCCATTGTGCCCAGCGTTTCGAGGAACCGGTAAATATCGGGCGCGCCGCCATCTTTCAACATCCAGGCCAGGCGGAACAGGTTGTGTTCGCGAGTGAGAAACGAGGAAGTGGCCAGCAGCAGCGGTTGATCCTGCAGACGCCAGGCGCGGGCGGGATCCTCCACCCAGGTCTCTTCCGGACGCTGCATGGTGGTGTGGACAGCCCCCCGCGTTTCTGCAACCAGATCGCGGATGCGCGGTAGATTCCCGGGCCGCCAGTCCGGGTGGAAAAGGGCCAGCTTCATCCAGTCCAATGCGCGCCGCGCTTCCGCGGTATTGTTGCCGGAGCCGCGCACGACCAGTTCGTAGCGGCTGGTGAGCGGGTTGATGCGGTAGCGTGCGTCCAGGCCGAGGATCTCATCGCGCAAGCGCCCCGCCATTTCCGCGTACGGAATCGGTTTGCCGCCATCGATTACTCCCGATAGAGTGAGCAGTTGCGGCAGCAAGGAAAGATAGACAAGCTGATCCTGCGCTACGCCATCGAGGCGCAGTGCAATGCCCGTGGTCGCGCCCGTCATGCTGTCGAAAGTTGACGTAACCAGCGGCACGCCGCCTGAGAGAGCGCGCTTGCGGAACTCGAGCGTATCATCAAGGCCCAACGGCGGATTCTCGATAAACCGCGGCGGCGTAATTTCGCGGGCGGAGGCTGCAATCGCCTCGCCGGCGGCTTCTTGATCTACCTGGTAACGGCGCAGGGCGGCCTGCTCGTCTGTCACACCGTATTTCTGCTGGAGCCGTTCGACTTCCGCGGCGATGCGTGCGGCCCGCTCCCGTTGTTCCTCGCCAACCAGAGCCGGATCAGGCTTTGCGGCTTCGATCCAGGGAATCGCGCTCAACAGCTTCCAGGCAGCCAGGTACTCCCTCCAGATGTTGCGCGACCCGGATAATTGCGCCTGGATGGCGTCGAGATCGGCGGTTTCCGTCAGCGATTTGCGGAAACCGCTCGTTTTGTTGAGTTGATAAAGGTGGTTGATCCAGTCCGCGCCTATGCCGCGGAAGCCAAAACCGGGAGGAGAATCGACGAACTTCGCCAGCGCCCGCCGCCGCTCCAACACCCGGCTCTCAAGACGCCTGTTGAAGGCCCGCAATTGCTCCGAACCATCCGGGTACGCGGCCACACGCTTCAATTCGTCAAGAACTTTTGTGCGCAGAGCGGACAGGCCGCTATCATTCAGGCGGGCCGGCGGCAGATCGCGCAGCATGATGTATACGGGGTTGCCCTGACCGGCATCAGCCCAGCCGTTTAAGCCTTGAACGCCCCAATCGGCTGTGCGCGTGCGGCTATTGACGAGCACGTTGTAAAGATTGGTGCCGGGATCGCCGCTGAAGTTGTCGAGGAATAGATTCAGAAGCTCAAACTCACGATTGGCAAGCCTCCGTTCCGCGGGCCAGACCAGCAACACCGAACTGGGTTGTTGCGGATTACGGAACGGATACGGTACATACTCGATTCGTCCATTGGGGGCCGGCTGGGGAGCGGGGAGCTTGTCTTCGGACATGACCGGAAGCACCGGATGGCGCGGTTCCACGCGATCGAGCGCGTCATTAATCCGGTCGAGCGCGGTGGCAATGGGTACGCTTTTGGGGAGCGCTGCGATCATGCCCATGTTGCCTCCGAAATAATGCTGGCCGTGAAAGCGGCGGATATCGGCGGGCTGGATAATGCGCAAAGCCTCGGGCAAACCGCCTGAGGAAAACGCCAGAGGATGCTCTGGGCCGTAGATGGCCAGCGCTGCGGCATGGAACAGGCGGTAGGCAGGCTGATCCATCGAAGTGGTCATCTCGTTGTAAACCGTGCCCTGTTCTTCGAGGCGCAGCGAGCCATCGGACGACGCGCTGACACCGAAATTGCGCACCTCGCGGCGAATCTCTTCATCGGTGTAATCCGGATACTTCAGCGCTTCGAAGAGACGTTCGAAATGCTCGAAAAAAACGTCGGGGCCCGCAGCAGTATAGAAATGGAAGCACGTCATCCACTGCATAGTGAATGCGCTCGAAGTCACTAGCGACATGGGTTCGGCGCTCGCGAGCGCGCGCCCGCGGTTTCCCTTTCCGAGCAGCAGATGTTCCTGAGTATGCGGCTCGCCCATGTTCGAAGTGGGATAGGTAGTCACCCAAACGAACGCTTGGGGGACCGATTGGATGCCCAGCAAGTCGAGCGTGAACCCGCTGCGTACCTGGATGAAGCGCGCGCCCATGGCGCGGCCGGCGCCATCGAGATACACCGCCGCCGTTCGGAAGCCGTTAATGACTTGGCGTTCGATGAGGTTAGAGTAATCGATCGCGGCCGGTTGGGGGGCGGCCTGAGGAGCGGATTGGGCGCTCGCTGCGGGCAACAACACAACCAGCAGGAGGAGTTCTTTCACGTAGCCGGCCATCGATTCCGCCGCAATGCTCAAAACACTTCCAGGGGCAGGGACGGAGCGAGTAGAGCCGGGTCAGTATCTTTAGCTTCAGGCTTTCCCATGTTCTGCAGATGGGCGCGGATCAAATCTCCATCGGCCGGCGCTGGTTCCAGTTCGAGGTATTTCGACATATGCTCGCGGGCGCCTGCAGTGTCGCCCTTGGCTTCCAGAATTCGCCCCAATATGTACTCCTCGCGCGGCCGTTTGTGCGCCGGGTCCCGGCGAATAGCCTCTTCGATGCTCGCCTCCGCTCCCGCCAGATCCTTTAAGCCATATAGCGCCACAGCCTTGTGCAGATAGACCTCCGGATAGTAATGCTTGGAATCGTATTTGATCAAAGTATCGGCCGTCTGCGAGGCGCACTGCCAGTCATTGGTTTTCACACACAGGCGAGTCAGTGTCACATACGCGACGAGAAATTTGGGATCGGCCTCCAGGGCGCGCTCATAGGCTTTGCGTGCATCTGCCGGCCGTTCCAGTTTTTCATCCACCAGCCCGAGCGCGTGCCAAACCTGCGGAGCCTTAGGAGCGGCTGCAGCAGCGGCCTCCAAGTCGTGGCCGGCCTCCTCCAGTTTTCCGGTCTCCGCGGCTTTCATGGCTTCCCGGAAGGGAGTCTTTGCTTTGCCCGGCAGATTACTTTCGGAACCGTTCATTACCGAAGGATCCGGCACAGCCGGGGAAAGCACCAAATTCGGTAGTGTGAAGGTAGGATCGTGGGAAGTGGCGTTGATGGCCGAGACCTCTTGACGGGTGGAAATGTAGCCTTGATAAGTCGCCTGGATCCAGCACGCGCGCATCATGAAGGGATCGAAGTCCATCCGCCAGGAGTACTCACCTTTCTTATTGGTGATGGGCCCAGGCGCAGAGCCTTGCGCGTCGCTGCAAACCCGTTCAATCCCTGCAATAAAAGGCGGCGCCGAACCATCCTCCATGGTCACCTTACCCGTGAGAATGACTGAATACGTGTCGGCACATGCGGGTTGGATCAACAAGAAAGTGGCAGATAACAATCCCGCGCCAGCAAGCACTCGTGTGAACAGCATCTTCGCCTCCTGGACTCATCTAGGATATATCAGAAGCGAACATGTAAAACCAGACCCGCGTTTACCGTTGAGGCCGGTTCTACGATATAGTTGATAATCTCCCTTGGAGGTTATCGAATGAAACGCGTAACACCGATTCTTCTCTCGCTACTGGCGGCTGCGGGCGGCGCATTCGCCCAATCGCCGGACACTGAAAAAGCCCTAAGCCCCCTGGCTGCCGCCCAGCCCCAAATGCGGGACGGCGCCACCGTCGTTAAATGGAAGTCCGATTTCACCTACGACACCGTGAAGAAGGGGACCAACAAGTTGGTTTGCTACGATCTGTCAGGGTGGCCCACGCACCCGGCATACTTCGCCGAATGTACCAGCCTCGCCAACCTCCCTCGGGTTGCTCAGAACCTGAAATTAGAAGCCATCGCTGACAAAGACGCACGAGCCAAGGCATTCGCCGACGCCGAAAAGGATGGGACCCGCGTGAAGCCCGAGTTCGGTTCGGTATGGATCCATAGAATGGGCAGCGATGCGGAGCACCTGCGCAGCCACGTTACCATTGCCGTACCGGGTGCTACAACCCAATCCATGGGTTTGCCGGAAAATGGGCGCGAGGGCGGCATATGGATCATGCAGGCAGGCACTACCACCGCTCACCTGATGATCCCGGGCAACTAGACGGTTCCCTTCAGCCAGCGATTCACAATTCTGCCACCGGCGGCAGGGGGCTAGCCTATGCGCACCAAGGCGTTTGGTTTCAGCTCTCTGGTGAAGCCCCCTGCTAAGATACCTATCGATGTTCAATTTTCGCGAGTTTGAAGCAGGCCCCGATCCGTTTGGGCGGAAATTTCAGGTTTATCTCAAGTGGTTACAGACGGCGATTTCGATTCGCCATGCTGATACCGTTGATGTCCGTTTCGTATTGACGGATACGGAAGGGAATCAGACCCACAAAACCATCGCCTTGTCCCACGCCGATCTCTTGGAGGTGAGCCGGGAAACTGGGCGCAAGCTTGATGACCCGTGGTGTGCCCGCATCGCCGCGTTACATTTGCGCTACCTGGTAGAGACCGGCGACGACATTGAAAAGGATCTGGTCACGGTACTTCCGGCCGACATCAAACGCTACGCCGCCGAAGTCGGAAAACTGGAGACGGCGGAAGTCGGCGCGCGCTAGATTCGTTGCCAGCCTCGCTAACTTCCGGATCTCCGGCTCGCGATGACCAATCTACGCCTCGTCCTGCTCCCGCAATATTCGCGTGCTGCCACGCATGCGCATCGCCTCTTGCGCCGCCTGCCTCCGCTCTCCGGCGCGCCTATCCGCTTGTTTCCAGCCGACGGTTTGCGCGATGGCAGCCGGGCCCTTCATGCCGCAGCCTTTCTGCGGGAACGGTCTATCGGTTTTAATTGCCCGGCCAACGAGTTTCCCCGCGTTTTCGTGCACGAACTGTTTCATTTTGTCTGGTTGCGACTCGGTAACCCGCGGCGCAGCTCCTACGAAGCTCTTCTGCGGCAGGAACGGAATGCCCGTGCGCGCGGGGAACTGGGGTGGTCGGCGGAATGGCGGAAAATCAAGCTTGCGGATCACGACGCGCATTCCCGGAGCCGCCTATGGCGCGAATATTGCTGCGAGAGTTTCTGTGATACCGCGGCCTGGCTTTATTCGGGCATTCAAAAACACGCCGAGTTCACACTCGCTCGCCGCTACCGCCAGCGCCGCCAGGCATGGTTCGCCCGCCACGTCGCTCGCATACACGCCGGTGAGCCGTTGCTTCTATAATGGGTGAAAGGAAGGTTGCGTGTCCAAACTGCGCTTCGCTGTCGCCATAGGTGCAACGTTTGTGGTGGTCGGCGCCCTTGGCTACCTTTTCGACCACTCGGGGCCGCCGCGGCCGGATCAATCTGTAAAAGCAGACAAGAACCGGCACCTTGCTCCGAATTTTGCTCTGAAAGATGGTGATGGCAAAGTCGTTCATCTTTCCGATTACCGCGGTAAAGTGGTTCTGCTCGATTTTTGGGCCACCTGGTGCGGTCCCTGCAAAATCGAAATCCCCTGGTTTATCGATTTTCAACGCAAGGACCAGGACAAAGGTCTTGTCGTGTTGGGTGTTTCGATGGACGATGATGGTTGGAACGTCATCAAGCCTTTCATTAAGGGTCTCAAGATGAATTACCGCGTGTTGATCGGCGACGATAAGACAGCCCAGCTTTACGGCGGCGTCGACGCTTTGCCCACCACTTTCCTCATCGATCGGGAAGGCCGGATCGCGGCCGTACACGTGGGCCTTGTAGACCGGAAGGAGTTTGAAAATGGCATCGAAGAATTATTGCAGACTCCGGCAAATGCTGCCGCTCGCCCTGCTGTGCCTGCCATCTTTGCTGGCGCAAGGTAGCGGGTACCTCACCGTCGGAGAGCCTTCCAAGGTGGCCGGCAAGCGCAACGCTTCCGTGCAAGCCACGATCCCGGTCACGGTCCTGCCGGGTTATCACGTCAACAGCAACCATCCCAGCGAAGAGTACCTCATCCCGTTGAAGTTGACCTGGACTTCGCCAGGCGCGCTCCAGCCGGGCACTGTGACGTATCCGAAGGCGAACCTGGAAAAGTACCAGTTTGCCGAAAAACCACTCTCCGTGTTCACCGGCAGTTTCGATCTGGTGGCGAATTTTAAGATCTCCGGCAATGCTCCGGCCGGGCCGGGCGCAGTGGCGGGCAAGTTACACTATCAGGCTTGCAACGATCGCGCCTGCTTCGCTCCCAAAACCGTAGACGTGACCGTTACCTACCAGATCCAGTAGCGACTTAACCTTTGCTTAGCATCACTTCGGTGGACTTGATCACCACCTTCACCGTATCGCCCACCTTCAACTGCAGTTCTTCCGCACTCCGGCGGGTAATCACGCTTTCGATCTCGTTATCGCCAACTTGAACCGTCACGTGGGCCATAATCGAGCCAATTTGAACGTCTATAACTTTACCGGAAAGTTGATTGCGCGCGGATAGTGCCATGAAAGTACTGTATCAGGTCACTGAACCATGCGTGACTGGCGAATGTTTCTGCTTTCACCGAGCCGAGCGGGTGCGCTATTGCGTTCGATAGCTCGTTTGATATATCATCCGATATATGAGACCGGATTTCTCAGGAGCTTATGGTGGCTCATGGTGGCCGCCCTTCGGATTCGGGGGCGGCCGAGCCAGGTTTTTCGAATCGGGCGAGGTCCGGCTGGCGATTCTCTCGCTGCTGAGCGAGGGACCCAAGCACGGCTACCAATTAATGAAGGAAATGGAAGAGCGCTCGGGCGGTCTGTATCGTGCCAGCGCCGGCAGCGTCTACCCCACCCTACAGCAACTTGAAGACGAAGGGCTGATTCTGGCGGAACAGCGGGACGGCAAGCGCATCTACAATCTCACCGATGCCGGCCGTGCCGAGCTGGATAAGGATCCCGAAGCCGTCCGGCGCATCTGGCGCCGCGCCGAGCAATGGGAGGAGTGGGGGCAATTCGGGAATCCCGAATTTATGATGGGCCTGATGCACTCCGTCAAGCCGCTGATGAAAGCCGTTTGGAAAGCCGCCGGGAGGGTCGGCCGGCAGCCCGGCGGTATGGATCGCATTCGCGCAATCCTCGAACGAGCGAGCCGCGATTTGGAAGCGCTCTGAACGGGGGCGCCTCATCCTAATTACAAGAGCACGACGGCGCCGGAGGGAACTTTAGAATGGCGATATCATTCTAAGGACTATGTTCTGGAGCGACCTCCGCTACGCCCTCCGGCTGATGCGGCGCGCCCCCGCCTTCACCGTGGTGGCCGTCCTTTCCCTGGCGCTAGGCATTGGCGCCAACACTGCCATCTTCAGCTTGTTTTACACCGTCATGCTGCATCAACTGCCGGTGGCGCATCCCGAACAGCTTGTCGAGTTGCTCTATAAAGATCTCAACCAACCGCGGAGCGACGGGTACCGGGCGTGGGACGAATATGAAAACATCCGCGACCATAGCCACGTGTTTTCGGCCGTCACTGGAGTTACATTCGATAATCTGGCCAAAGCGCGCACCGAAGGCGGCGAACCGGAAACGGTAATCCTTGAGAATGTTCTGGGAAATTATTTCGAGGTGCTCGGGCTGAAGCCCGCCATCGGGCGCCTGACTACAGCGGAAGATGTCCCTGCAAGCGGCGATGCGGACGTGGTGGTGGTGAGCTGGGATTACTGGAACCGCCGCTTCGATCGCGATCCGTTAGCTCTGGGCAAACGGATCCTCGTGAACGGCAAGTCCAAGACCATCGTAGGTGTCGCGCCGCGCAGCTACACCGGCCCGCGAGTCGGAAATCGGACCGACGTCTGGGTTCCCTATCGCAACGAGCCTGTCCGCATGCTGGCGCGGTTGAAATCGGGCGTGCCACGCCGGCAGGCCGAGGCCGAAATCAATGTGCTGTACCAATCCTGGGTGGGCCAAAACTTTGCCTCCAATAGGAAGCTCCGGGAAAGAAAAGTGGAACTGGAGCCAGCCGGCGCCGGGCTGGCGGGAATCCGCGATCTCTATGGTAAGGCATTGTCACAAAATAAATAGAACAATCAAGGGCCGGAATGTTTTATACTGGTGTTGATGCCGAACGCCGAAACAGGTTTGGCGCGCAAGTTCAAGGTTCTTGCTCGTGTTCTGGATGAGCGCACGCGGCGTTTG
>JASIAM010000277.1 GCA_030041985.1 Bryobacteraceae bacterium
AGACTCGCCCTTACGGACTTCATTCGACTAACCCCCCGAGGCATGGCATCCCTGCTGGTTTGCATGCAAACTAAAAACGTGGGGCGATTATATCCCGCTGAAAAGTCGAGTGTCAATAGTCAATAGTAGTTAAGCCAGAATCTTACTACGGTTAGTTTGCATGCAATTCGACAGATCACAAGAATCCACACGATGGAAACAAAGGGGTCTGAAAACAAGAATTCCTTCCGCACTCGCCACTGTGTGGCGCCGCGGAAGGAAATTATGAGGAGTTACCGGTGAACTCTAACTCTTACTTCTGGGTCTTGCCAACCAGGTGTTCCACATCCCGGTTGTTTTCCTGGCAGATGTACTCCATCAATTCGCCCCGCAACATTTGTGGGTGAGTCGTAAACTTCCAGGGTTTGGTATAAGCCTTCGGATCATCCACCGTATGCTCGATTTCCATGTGGCCCAGATCGATGCGATGAAATCTTTCAATCACGTGGAGGGACTCGGTCGTCGGCAGGCCCGATTCATCAATCCAGGACTTGCCGTTGAAGCCGATGGTGTCTACAACGAAAGTATCGTCTTCCCAATGGCCGATGGATTCCCCCAACCAGGAAGGATTCGGATCCTTGGAATGGGGGCGTCCGTCGGTAAAAATCTGACGCCATATGTGTGCGCCGCCTTCATAAACAATCAGGGTCAGCGTGGGGGTTTGCATGATCCGGAAAGGATAGGGCGTGGTACTCATGCGCGGAACACCAGGGGGCAGGCAACGCGCTTCCGGATCTTCCTTGGAAATACTATCCTTACGTTGTTTGTAAAGTTCCGCAGCCCATGGCTGAAACGGAATCTCTACGCCGGTTGCCGGAAGGTCCACATTCTGGCGGATCGCATTCGGCTCCCAGGCACCGGAAATGTCCGGTTTGCCTTCCGCGTTTTTTGGCGCTGGTCCCTCGGGAGGCCAATCCCGCTGTCCTCTCCCGCGCCCTTGGCCACGGCCTCGTCCTTGAAATTGGCCTTGGCCTGGAGTCTGTGCGGGAGGCTGGGCCGGCTCTTGCGCCAGCACGAGAGCGGGAACCACCAGTAATCCCGCCAGCGCACCCCACTGGCCAGTTCTTATCAGCTTGCGTCGAGAACGCGCGTCAAACTCGGACATTCGGTAACTCCTGATCACCACGGGCGTCGCGCCATCCGAATATGTTCGAACCACAGACGCACCAATATTGCATGCAAGTGAAAACCAATGTTGAGTATATAGCCCCGTAAGATAGCTGTCAAATTCCCGTCAAAGGCCTCGCAGGTTATGTTTCTCTGCGGCGCAGTGTGGTCTCTTTCATGAATGCTTGGCCACCCAAATCAGCAGGGCGAAGACGACAATCGGAATCAGAGCTAGCATCACATAAAACGCCACCCGGCGCGGCCACTGCGACTGGCGCTTTTTCCAGTCCGTTAATTCAGGCCGTTCGCCCACACCTACCTGATCCTGGTGCTCCAGGTCCCACGCCATCTCGCGCGCAGTGGCATAGCGATTCTTGGGGTCGCGTTCCAGGGCGCGATAAATGATTTCCTGAAGCTGCGGTGAGATTTTGGGATCGAGTTCCCGCGGGGGGATCGGATTGTTCAGCAGGCGCTCGTTCATGATGGCGAACGCATTGGGTCCTTGGAAGGGCACCTTGCCAGTGAGCATTTCGTAGAGCATCACACCCAGCGCGTAGACATCGCTCCGGCCATCCCCGCGCTTCCCCTTCACCTGCTCGGGAGAAATGTAATCGGGCGTGCCCATCAATTGGGAGAGCTTGGCGAACGTCAGGCGCCGCGAGCCTTCGTTGCCGGCGATGCCGAAATCGATCAGCTTGATTTCATCGTCGCCACTGACCATGATGTTTTCCGGTTTCAGATCGCGGTGAACCACACCGTGCTGGTGGATGTAATCGAGAGCTTGGGCGATCTTCACGGTCAGGCGGACGGCGCGGTCAACGGGCAGTTTCCCCTGCTCGCGCAGGATCAGCCGCAGCAGGCGCCCCTCCACCCATTCCATGACCATGTAGACTTCGGTGCGGCCGTCATTGGGGAAAACCTTCATGACATAAGGGTGGTCGAGCTTGCGGCCGATATCCTGCTCGCGCTGGAAGCGGTCGTATAGCACGACGTCGGCCTCCATCTCGGGATGGGGAATCTTGAGGGCTACAATTTTGCCATCGCGCACATCGGTAGCGCGAAAAATGGAAGCCATGCCGCTGCGCGCTACCAGGTTTTCGATGCGGTAATGATCCAGCGTTTCGCCCGGGTGCGGTGCAGCCATACTAGACGCCTTGCGTGAGGAGTAGTGTGATCATCTTGGCTCTACGGGTTTGTCCAGTGCCGATTATCGCAGCCGATAAGGCCGTCCGCGATACATACCGACACGTTCCACTCCGCAGACACGGATAAGCTGGACACTGATATTGTCGCTGCCATCGCGCTCGTTGGCAAGCGCCACCAGAGAGGCCGCGGTCTGGTTTAAGTCCGGTGTGCGGCTCACCAGTTCGCCGAGCTCGGCAGTTTCTATGGAGCCGTGCAGGCCATCGCAGCAAAGCAGGAACATATCGCCGGGGAAGATCTGGGATTCGCTGGTTTCCACACCGACAAACAGATCGCTACCCAGAGAACGGCTCAGCACATGCTTGGCTTCGGACTGCGCCGCTTCCCGCGCGGAGAGGACCCCCAGGCGGACTTGGTCACTGACCACAGTGTGGTCGCGGGTGAGGAGACTGGCGCGGCCTTGCCGGACCAGGTAACAGCGCGAATCGCCCACGTGCGCGATGCCCACGCGGTCATAGCGGAAGGCACACGCCACGATGGTGGTGGCCATGGCCAGACCTCCGGGGCTGGCAGCGCGGCCCGCCTCGTAGACCTGAATATTGGCGGCCTGCACCAAGCGTTGCAACAGCGCTGGATGCGCCTCGCCGGCTACCGCCGCGCGAAATCCCGCGGTAATCGTTTCGACGGCGATGCGGGAGGCTACTTCGCCTTGATCGTGTCCGCCAACGCCATCCGCCAGCGCAAATAACCAACCATGAGTGTGCGCGCGGGCTGGTGTGTCAGCTAAGACGTGGCCCAGGTAGTCTTCATTGTTGCCGCGAACACGCCCGGGGTCCGAGAGTTGCGCGTATTCGATTTCTAGCCCGGCGCCTTGTGGCTGGCCGGGTGACCGGTTGGCATTGCCGGACCCGCTACCCACGGCACGGTCCGGCAGTCTTCGGGGACTCATACTTTCCACGCAAAAATAGGGCCGGCCGTGCCTTGCTGATACAGCCAGCCCGGAACACTATGCCCAAGAACTCTAACCCAGGGCTTGCCGTGCGCGGCCCGCCGGCCGCTCCACCAGCGTGGTTCGCCCGGTTACCTTGCTCGAACGCAGGAAGTAAATGGCGCCGTAAATGAGCCAGACGACGGCCACACCCAGTGCCGTGAATGGTTCGAGCTTAGTGCCGATGCCCATGAAGGGCAGGACGATATAGGCGAGCAGGCAGGCCAGATTGGCCAGCAATCCGAACAGCGGAATGAACAAGTGGCGAACCGCAGTGAACTTCGGATGATTGTGATACGCCACGATGCAGATGATGCAGCTCAACATATAGAGCAGGAATGTGCCGAAGTTGGAAGCCAAACTTACGGCAATGAACGAATTGGGCAAGGCGGCCATCGCGTCATGCGACAAGTAGCCGACACTTGACCAAAAACCCTGCGGCAGTGCTTTGAGAGTCGCGTCCGAAATGGCGGTGGCATCGCCGAAAAGGTTCGAAACCGTCAGGCAGCCGATAATGGCCGAAAGCGTAGCCAGAGTCCAGATCGCCCGGTGCGGTGTCAGGTTTGTCTCGTGCAGTTTGCCCAAGGCGTCCGGCATTTCCTGATCTTTCCCCATCGCATAGGTGACGCGCGCACCCGTGCTCAGGCAGGATAACGTGGTGCCGATAATGGCAAGGAACACCGTGAACGCTTCGATCAACATGAATATCTTGCCATTGCCAGCACCAAACAGCGCATCGCCCACCATGATCATCATGTCCCCGATAGGCGCCGCTGACCCGGTTGCCGTAGTCATGGGGTATCCGTTATTGAGAAAGTAATTGGCCGCGAAATACTCGATCAGATAACAGAAGACGCCCTGAATGAGAAGCGACGCAATGACCGCTATGGGTATATCCCGTTTGGCGTTCTTGGCCTCGCCCCCCATTGCAGTCACCGATTCGAATCCCACAAGGATGAGAATGGCGATGGTTGCCTGAACGAACATCCAGCCGAAGTTATGGATACTCACGACGGAACCTGCCGTTGGGTGCGAGAGGAAGTTGCCCTTTTCATCATGTTCCGGGTAAGCGATCGTGAAAGTCACGGGCTTGCCGCTGGCATCGAGTAAAGGCTTCGGATTGCCCATGGCATCCCGCGATACAACGTCGGTTTGCTGGCCGTTCACAGTCTGTTTTTCGGTGGCGAACTGGTAAGGATAAGCTGCGGTCGTCTGTGCGTCGTAGTTCAGGGCAGGAGTCCCGGGCTGATGATTGATGCGATAGCTCAGGGCCATCACCGAGAACACCAGCAGCGCGCTGATCTGAATTACGTTGATCGCGATATTCACCGACGTAGCGCCTGTGACACCGCGGTAGGCAATGTAAGCAACGCCAAACGCTGTAACGATGGCGACGGCCATCATAAACATTGGCCCCGGGTTGGAGGCGCTCATGAAGTTCGGCCAAAGGGTTCCGGCGAGATACCCGCAGAGCACTCCCATGACACCACACATGATGCCGGGATAGATCCAGTAATAAAGATGCGATCCCCACCCGACAATGAACTTCGAAATGCGCGCATAGGGCCAGGCTTTTTCGTGATTGAGGAACGACTGTTCGGCGAAATAATACGAACTGCCCGTTCCGGGATACAGCTTTGCCAGCTCCGCGTAGCACACTGCAGTAGCGAGGCAGAGCAGCACCGCGAAGAGGATGCCCGCCCACATGGAGGGCGCGGTGTTGCCTTCCCCACCTTGCGCTACAAAGGTGAGCCAGAGAAAGGCGCCCGGCGCGATCAGCGCCATGGCATTCATAGTCAAACCAGTCAAACCCAAAGTGGGTTTCATTTCAGGAGCGGTGTTGTCCGCCATCGAATTCTCCTTCTAAACGTGGGCGGCTATGACGGGGGCCGTGAGCGGGACAGGTCGGGGTCCAGCTTCCCTATATGCTGCCAGCAACTTTAGAGGAAGGGAAACGGAAATTTCTTATCGTGAAAATAAGTGTTTTGTATGTGAAGCCGTGAATCAGTATGTGATAAGGTGGGTGCGCGGAAGCGCATTCCAAGCTCATGAGAATAGCGGGATTCCTGTTGCTGATTGCGGGATGGTTTCTGGTGCTGTCCGCGCTGGTGCTGCTGCGCGCAGCCTGGCCCCAGGCGGCGTTCGTATTGGCTGGTATGGCGGTCGAAGCCCTGGGTCTGGGAATGGTATTGCGATCGCACGTGACGCCTCACGGGAGGCACGGATGAGCGCGGCGCTCGCGGCCGCCGCGGTTCTGCTGATCCCACTAACGATTGCGGGACTCGCCGTCATCAACGCGGGTCTGGTGCGCTCACGCAACGCCGCTCACCTGATGATGGCTTCGCTGTGTGCCGTGGGAGTAGGGGCAGCCGCATATATCATCTGCGGATTCTCGTGGCAGGGCCTTGCCGGAGGGCCAGCCAGCGTGATTTCCGTAGCCGGCAGGGATTGGAACTGGGCGGCGCGGCAACCATTGTTTCTAAGCGGCGTGAATGTAACCGGCTTTGCGCAAGGGCTGGCGGTGTGGATGCAGATTCTCTGCGTGGCGCTGGCCACCATGATCCCTTTGGGCGGAGGAGCGGAACGCTGGCGGCTGAGCGCAATGTGCGCGTCCACGGCCCTTCTGGCCGGGATCACGTATCCTTTATTCGCACACTGGGCCTGGGGCGGCGGGTGGCTCGCCCAGCTCGGAGTCAACTACGGCTTGGGCTACGGATTTGTAGATGTGGGCGGCTCGGGGACCATCCATTGCGTGGGAGGGCTGACGGCGCTGGCAATGGTTTGGATTCTCGGGCCGCGGCGCGGCAAATATTCGGCGGACGGCCTGCCGATGGCGATGCCCGCGCACCACGCGGTGTTTGCGTTGTTCGGTTGCCTGCTGACGTGGGCCGGGTGGGTGGGGCTGAATACCGCGGGCGCGCTGCTCATTGGCGCGATCGATCCGGGCCGTCTGGGCCTGGTAGGAATCAATACGACATTGGCCGCGGGATCGGCCGCTTTGATGACGGCCATTGTGACGCGCATCCGATTTGGCCGGCCCGATGCCTCGCTCACCGCTAACGGCTGGGTGGCAGGGTTAGTAGCGGGCAGCGCCGGCTGCGCGCTCGTGCCACCCGCGGCCGCGATTGTGATCGGCCTGATCGCGGGTCTTCTTGCGCCGCTGGCGATCGAGAACCTCGAATCGCGGCTTTCGATTGACGATCCCGGCGGTGCAGTCTCGGTGCATGCCATTGGCGGCATCTGGGGGCTGATCGCGACAGGCATGTTCGCGCGGTTTCCCATGGAGAGCTTTGGCGCTCGCGGCCGCAGTGACGTGGGCCAATGGGTGGCACAGCTCGTCGGCGTGGCCACGCTTTTGGGATTTGTGCTGCCACTTTCGTATGGCTTGAACCGGCTGCTCGATCGCTTCCTGCCGCAGCGCGCGACGCCAGAGGGCGAGCGGCAGGGCCTGGACTTGCATGAACTCGGCGCGCCGGCCTATCCGGAGTTTTTGACGCACTCGGACGAGTTTTTGCAGCGATGATGGGAGTATGGGCAAACGAATCGGACTAATGATGTTGGCGTTATTGCTGGCAGCCTGCGCGGCTAAGCCGGAAGGAAAGCGCTATTCGATGCAGGGAGAGATCCGCAGTATCGATCCGACGTCGAAAAGCGCTACTATCAGCGCGGGCAAGATCGGCGATTGGATGGAAGCGATGACCATGCAGTACCCTGTCAAGCCGGACGCGGATTTTCAGAAGCTCCACGTTGGCGACCACATCCAGGCGACAGTCGTCGTGAACGATCTGAAGTTCTACGTTACCGGAGTTACCGTTGTCCCGAAGTAGGTTTACGGGCCTACGCTACCCTTCGATTTCTTGGGAGCGGACGACGACACGGTGACGCCACTCTTGAGTAACCGGTCGATTTCCATGGGAATGTTGGTGTCCGGATGCGACATGAATTCGCTCTCTCCCAGATAATCCCCACGAACGATCCCGCTCCGGTCCAGAAAAACCATGTGGGGCACGTACAGAGGTTGCAACACCGGATAAGTCAAGTAGTTGAGAACTACCTCGCGGGTGCAGTAGCCCACCGGGAACTTCGGCTGGAAGTCGAGCATGAACTTGGGCAAGAGGGCCTGCGCGCCATCATTAAAGGCGCAGGCCAAGAACTGCACGGGCTTATTCGCAAATTGTTTGGAAAAATCGTTCAACAGACCGGTGAGGCGCTGGCAGTGCGGGCAAGTGGTGTCGATGAAAGCTAAAGCGACGACCTTGCCCTTGAACTGATTGATATTGATCGCGGCTCCGTGCAATTGAGGGATCACGAGTGGCGGAGAGGGTTTGCCTACATCCATGCCGGCCACGGCGCCCGAGGCCATAAACATGCAGATCGCGGTGATGGGAATCAAACGCATAGCAGACACTATTCTATACTACGGTTTGGTATCCCAAGGCTACTCTGGAACACGGGTAGATCCGGCGCAGAACCGGCCCGAATCCTTCCTGTTGGCAAGCGCACGCTGGCTGACCTTCGGGTCGGCCGTAACGATTCTGTTTTCGATAGCGATTTCGCAGACGCTGCTGGCCCTGGCTTTGGCGGCTCTGCTGGTGTCGGGCGAAAAGCTGCGCTTGCCGCCGATCAAACTGCCTTTGGGATTGTTCCTGCTGGGGACCGTGATCTCGCTGGCTTTTTCCGGGGAGCCGGCCGCGGGCCTGCCGCAGATACGGAAGTTCTACGTCTTTCTGGAGCTGCTGGTAGTCTATTCCTCGTTGCGCGATGTGGTGTGGATCCGCCGGCTGGTGCTTTGCTGGGCGGGGATTGGCGGGCTGATCGCCCTGCGGGGTTTTGTGCAGTTCGCGCAGAGATGGAAAGAAGCGCAGGAGCTGCACCGGAATTTCTACGACTATTACGCTCCGGCCGAACGAATGACGGGCTTTATGAGCCACTGGATGACGTTCTCGGGCCAGGAGATGTTCGTGCTGCTGATGCTGGGCGCGTTTCTCTTCTTTGCTCCGGGCGCGCTGAAGCGGGGCGGGCTGTGGATCGCGTGCGGCGGGCTGATGTCGCTGGCGCTGCTGCTGGGCTTTACGCGCAGCATCTGGCTGGCAACCGCGGTAGCGGGAGCGTACCTTCTGTGGTTCGTGCGCCGTTGGTTGGTAGCGGCGGTTCCGGTGGCGGCGGCACTGGTATTTCTGCTCTCGCCGGCGGCTGTAAAGGAGCGATTCACTTCGATTTTTCACCCAAAAGAAGGCGTGGACTCCAACGAGTTTCGGGTTGTGACCAGACGCGTCGGCATGCGCATGATCGAACGGCATCCACTACTGGGTTTGGGCCCGGAAGGTGTGAAGCTGCATTTCACCGAGTACGTGCCGGCCGATATTCAGCGGCTGCCACCCGGCTGGTATGGCCACCTGCACAATATTTACCTGCATTATGCGGCAGAGCGGGGCGTGCCTACCATGCTGATGCTGATGTGGCTGCTACTGAAAATTCTGTATGACTTTTATAGAGGCTTGCGGGGATTGCCCGCAGAACGCAGCAACCGCAAGTTTCTGCTGCACGGAGGGATTGCCGTGGTGCTGGCCACCATGGTCGCGGGGTTCTACGAATTGAATCTCGGCGATACGGAAGTGCTGACGGTGTTCCTTACGGTGGTGGCTTGTGGGTACCTGGCGCTGGAGAAAGAGGTAGTGGGGGCTTAATTCCACAATTGTTTACTCGCCAGGCGCGCGCCTTCAGCGAGAGCGTGGAATTTGGCCCAGATCACGGTGGGGTGGATTTCGGTGTGGTAGCTGGCTTGGGAAGAGAAGCCGCAATCGGCGCCGGCGATTACGTTTTCCCGGCCTACCAGACGAGCGAAGCGGAGAATGCGCTCCGCAATCAACTCGGGGTGCTCCACGATATTGGAAGCATGTGTGATCACACCCGGAATGAGAACCTTGCCTGCGGGCAGCTTGAGCGATTCCCAGACGTGGTATTCGTGCTCATGCCGCGCATTGGCGTTTTCGAACGAATAAGCTCCGGCGTTGATTTTGATCATTACTTCGGCGACATCGCGCAACGGCGCATCGTGGACGCGCGGCCCTTCATTGATGCCATAGCAGGTGTGGAAACGGATCTTCTCCGGTGGGATGCCCCTAATGCTGTGATTGAGAGTTTCCACCCACATCTCCGCGGTTTTTTTTCTCTCTGCCGCGCTCATCGAGGGACGGCCGAAGATTTCGGTTAGAAACGGATCGTCGAGTTGCAGAAGAAAGCCTGCCTCGACGATGGCCAGATATTCGTGGCGCATCGCTTCGCCAACGGCTTGGAAGTATTGTTCCTCGGTTGGGTAGTATTGGTTGAATCCCACGCCGCCCGGCGCAACGGAAGGGAGGAACACGTCGGCAACCTCCAGGCCTTGGAGGGCGGTTTTTAAATTAGCGATGTCGCGCTGGACAAACTCGAGCGTTCGATAGCTGACGGGGCCTGTACAAACCAGCGGCGCAATCGGAGCTACTGCGCCACCGAGCATGGCTTGCTGCATGTAGATGGCGTAATACTCGGGGAAAGCTTCGGTCTCGGCGGCGAAGCGGGGGAAGTGAAAGTCGGGCCGCGGTTCAAAGCCATCGAGGCGCTCGCGCACATACGCGAAAAAGCCGGGCTTGGCCATCTCTCCATCGGTGGGGACATCGATGCCACAGGCGGCCTGCCGGCGCACAATGTCACCTACGGCGCTGCGGATTCGGTCCGTGTAAGCGCCGTGATCATAGGAGAGGCCGCTCAGTTTGGCCTTCATTATATCGAGCAGATCGTGGGGACGCGGAAGGCTGCCGCAGTGGGTGGTGAGGATGCGATCGGTGCTTCTTGTCATTTACTTGGCAGAACAGGGCTGCGGGTCCCATCCGGAGGCATCGGGCAGTTTTTTGAAGTGGGTGCTGGTGATGAACGGCATGGTGAGGTATTGGGGGTCGCGGACTTCGCTAGACACTACCAGCCAGGTGTCACCATTGGGCGCGGCGATCCGGTCGTACCATTCGGTGAGCACGGCGTTGCCGCTATACGGAACGCCATTCTTGCGCAGGTAGCCGGGGAGCATGAGAGTGGTGGTCACTTTCAGATCGCCGGTGCGGTTGGGGCCGCGCCCGTTGCCGGCGTATTCCCACTCGGCTAGGGACACACCTTGCCAACTGGCTGCCTTCTCAAATATCAGGCTGCCGAAGTGAAAGAGACGCGTTTGGGTGCCAGCGTCGGTATCGATGCGCAGGGTCGTATCGTTTTCCCAGGTGATGTGCAAACGGCCAGGCACGCGCATCAGCCCGGCAGCACCGTAGGATTTGCACTGCTGCCCATCAGCTTGGTCCTTATCGGGGTCCCACGCGTTGGCGACGCGGCGGCCTTCGGGATTGAGCGGGACTCCGCCGAATTTGCCCTTGGGGGGCGTGACCATGCGGTAGCGCCAATCCTCAGTGACCACAGATACCCAGTAACCGGTCATATCGATGGCCGCGCCCGCTTTGGGAGTAAGAGGAGGGCCGCCGCGGCCACCACGTCCGCCGCGGCCGGCGGGCGGTTGGGCAAAGGCGGAGAGGCAGAGGACAAGTAGGAGCGCGGCGGTAAGCGCTCGGTTGGGAAACGGAGGCTGGGGAGTGGGGAGTGGGGGCTCGACCGCTGGCTTACGCCCGCGGGTCGGTTTTGCATGGATAGTCATGAGTTTCTAAGTTTCGGCGCGGTTGTTGCAGGATGGGCCCGAGTGCGCCGGGCAGAAGCCCGGCGGCAGCCCGGAAGGGCTGGCCCCACGTTCGGATCCGGTGCTCCGCACCCGGTTTGCTTATTCGATGGTCTCACCGGGATTATTGCCCCATCCGAAGCCGTCAGACTTGCGGTGCAAGGTTTTGAGCGCGCCGCGGTGATCGCCCGCCGTGCGCGATGGATTGATCGTGACGATGACTTCGTCGCCCACTTTGAGCGTGTCGCGCTTGATGCCCTGGGCCCCAAGCTGACCGGAAGAGCGCCATTCGAGCGACCAGCGCTGCATCACGCCATTTTCGTCGGGCGCTTCGATTTGCAGGAAGGAGTGTGGGTTGCGCAGCAGCAGATCGAGGATCTTGCCTTCGAGCTTCACCTCTTTATCGAGGTACGTGGCCGCAAGTGAGTGGTGGGCGAAGGCTTGCGTCACCAAAAGTAAGGCGCCGGTGAGAAGCGTGGCAGATAGTTTGCGTTTCATTGGTTTCCTCCCGTTGGTTTCGCTTTCAAACTTTTGTAGGCGGCCTCTATGAAGCTGCCGGGCGAGCCATAGAGGCCATCGTAATCAAAGGTAGGCTTCGCAGCCTTCACCTGCTCGAGCGTCAGACCCCTCTCGATCATATCGCGAATGCGATCACGCATGATCGAAACCATGTTCCGGTAGTTGGCCACGTCGCCGATATCGCACAAACGTCCGTGGGCGGGAACCACCCATGTGCCGCCCTGGGAGCGAAACTCGGGAATCATCAGATCGAGAATGGCATTGAGCGCATTGACTTCGCCATCGATGGTGCCGCCCTTGTCAACATCGATCATCGGATAGCGGTCGGTAGAAAGAATGTCGCCGGCTGCGATGACGTCGGAGTAGCGGAAGTAGACGATGCTGTCGCCATCGGAGTGGGCGGCGGGCTCGTGATAGATTTTGATGCCTTCGCCATTGAAAAATTCGCTGAGTTTATAGGAGGCCACGTGATAGGTATCGGTGGGCAGCGCGTCGGAGGCGGCTTTGGCGGCGGTCATGCGATCGAGAACTTTTTCGTAAGCGATGATGGTGGCGGAGGGCGCTACGCCGACGGGCGGAAAGGTCACACCGACGATTTTGGCATCGGCGGGGAGGGCAGACAGTTTTTCATTACCGCCCGTGGCCTCGGGATCGCCGCTGGTATTGATGATGTAACGGATGGGCTTGGGAGGGGCGGGCGAAGCGATGATGGCATCCATGGAAGGGCTGGTCCAGCCGAATGGAGATTGCGGGCAATGGAGGCCCACACAGCGGTTCGGATTGGGCGAGGCGGTGATGGCAGTAGCGAGTTCGAGCACCTTGGAAAGGATCTTAGCGGTCATTTCCTTGCGGCCCGAATCAACCAGCAGAATGCCATCGCGCCCGATGGAGGCGGTGATGTTGGCGCCGCCGCCGACCAGCATATAAATGTTGCCCTGTACGGGCAGGACGTGAATTTCGCCATCCGTGGGTTCGGCCGGCACGCTTTGGATTTTGATGGGAGTGGAAGGGACCTTCAGCGCGAGGTTGGGCTGGCGCAATTTGGCGCGGTACTCGGGATAGATGCTTTGGGCGCCTCCGCGGGCAGCTCGCGGTGGAATATCGTCGGCGCCCAGGTTCGGATTCTTGCCCGGTAAAAAGTGAGGAACCGCGGTTGAGATGTTCTCCTCGCTGACGGTGCACGGGTAGTAGGGGATTTGCGTGGCGGGGTCCAGCTCGTAATTGGTGGTTTGAATGAACGGCTCCTCGAGCCACACGGGGTCCGTGATGATCATGGTGACCAGCAAGTAATTGCCGTGGCGGGTGAGGTACTCCATCATGGTGGATTTGTCGCTGAAGCTCGCGCCATTGCGGCGGAGGTAGGCGCCCTTGAGGTGAGTTGTGGTGACCACTAGCATGTTGCCTTCCCACTTACCGGTGGAGAAGCCGGACCAGCTATGCGGCGCCCACTCGGGTGGATGCGGGCGGCCATCCAGAAAGATAACGCGGTCCATGGAGCGGAGATATTCAAGGTGAAGGGCGGTGATCTCGCGCGATACCGGATCGACTTCCTGGGAGATGCGCACTGCGCCGAGCGCGCGCCACTGATAAGGTCCGGGATGGGGCCGGCATTGAAATTCTGGCAGACTCCACTCGGAGTGGTCGTGGCTGTCGGCCTTCATGCGGCCGGCATCATTGAGCGGGATGCCCTGATAATCGCCGAGCGGAGGGCCGCCGGAGCGCTCGTAGGAATCTTCGGTGATCCGGTCGGCCCAAACGCCGGAGAGGTCAATCTGGGCGGAGAGAGGGACGGCGGCGAGAAGGGCCGCTATGAAGAGGCTGGGACGGACAGGCTTTGGCCGTTGCATCGTAGATATGGTATCGCTAGTTGCGGAGTGGGGTTCGGGCCAGCAAGGTTCAGGTTAGCAGTTGCCGCCGGCGGCAATGTCATCTTGTCACTACCTGACTCACTTCCCCATCCGCCAATGCCAGTTCCGTAATGCGCAACCCCTCCTTAGTGATCCGCGAAGGGTACAGGTCCTTCAGCCGCTCTTCGTGGACGGGAATCACCCGGTAACAGTTGCCATCCACCGCTTTCACCATCGCGTCTGTAGTCATCACCAGGTTGAACTGGCTGCCGGTCGCGAGGCCCACGGGAATATATTGCGGGTCGGAAGTGTCGGTGCCGCGCAGGTTCTCATGGGTGTAGACGAGGTCTCCGGCAAATACCCAAGTATTCGCGGAGTTGCGGGCCAGGTCGTTGCGAACCCGCACGTACATCGACCCCCAGGTGTGCGTATCGAACGCGGCATGCAGGTCGATTCCGGGTAGAACGTCTTCCCGGTCGCCGTTCACCGCCACCAGGCGCCCCTGGCGCGCCAGATCTACCGCCCGCATAATATCCGCCGGGTCGATTCCCCCCAAAAACCAGCGGAAACGGCGGTCAAGTGACAGTGTCCAGACCCACTTCTCCAGTTCGCGCTCCTGTAGATGAAACGTGGCGTTGGGAAAATCTTCCATGTTGCCCATGTGGTCAAAGTGGGCGTGTGTGATGAACACCGTGGAGACATCTTCCGGGCGAACGCCAACCTCCGCCATCACGGTGCGCGGCGGGCGCCAGTTCTCCACGCCATACGTGGCAGCCAGCACCTCGCCGTAGGCTTTGTGGTTGTAGCCAACGTCCACCAATGCGATCTGCCCCTTGCCCTTGATGAGAACGTAGCCGTAGGGCAGCTTGCAATGGCCCTGGTTGTGAGCGCCGTAAATCAATCCGCTCAGATGGTAGTTGGGGACCCAAGCATACTCGAGAACCCAAATGGAATAGTTATTCATGATTTCCTTGCACTACTTTGCTCCGGGATGCCGCCCCACAACAACCCAGCTCGAAGGTTACCATCGAAAATCCGGGAAGGCCCGCAGCCGCCTTTTGCAAATGGTCATAGGCGGCGCGCAGCGGGATGAGCACAGGGTCGATGGCGATGCCGCTCCCGGCGGCTCGGAGCGCGCAATGCAAAAACTCGGCGGCTTCTAATAAGTGCTGATGGCGCGAGCGGGCGCCCGGTGGAACTCGCACGTGCCGCACGGCATCCATCGCCTCGAGGTAGAGTTGCGCAGCGGAAGTGAGCATGGGATGGTGCGGCCCCGCGCATTGCGACCCCGAAGCAGCCAGCACCAGCAGCCCGGCCAATTGCGCGGCCACTTGCCGGAGATCTTCAAACGCGCGGCGCGTTTCGAGGACATATTCCGTGGTGGGCTGGTCGATGCCCTTCCCGGCATTCTGCGTCATTAGCGCATCACAAATGGGTTCGGCGTGTTGCCCGAAATATCGATCCATACGCTTTTCGTCTGTAAATATTCGCTGATCGCGTCCATACCGCTCTCGCGCCCTATGCCCGAGCGCTTGTAGCCGCCGAAGGGCGACATATAACTGACGGCGCGATATGTATTCACCCAGACAGTCCCGGCCTCAAGCCTCTCGGACATCACCAACGCGCGCCGCATGCTGGTGGTCCATACGCCCGCAGCCAACCCGTAGACGGTGCCATTGGCAATGCGAATCGCTTCCTCCTCATCCGCAAACGGAATCACGGAAAGCACCGGGCCGAATACTTCCTCGTTGGCGATGCGCATGTCCGGCCGCACGCCGGTGAAGATGGTCGGTTCGATGAACCATCCGGAACCGCACTCCGGCCGCGTCGCCGGGCTGCCACCCAACTGGCAGACAGCGCCTTCTTCTTTCGCGATTCGCAGGTAGTCCAGCACTTTTTCGTACTGCGGCCGGGTGGTGATTGGCCCCACCTGCGTAGTCAATTCGAGCGGATTACCCATGCGGGCCGTGCGCGCCAACGCCAGCAGGCGATCGACGAATTTCTCGTGAATCGGCCGATGGATCAGCGCGCGCGAGCCGGCAATGCAAGTCTGGCCGGTCGCGGCAAAGATACCTGAGATTACGCCATTCACGGCCGCATCCAGATCGGCATCGTCGAACACGATATTCGCGGACTTGCCTCCCAGCTCGAGCGTGACGTGCTTCAAGCCGCGCGCCGCCTGTTGGTAAACGTACTCACCCGTGCGGTCACCGCCCGTGAAGGCAATCTTCGCTACATCCGGATGTGTGACCAGCGGCTCTCCTACTTCATTGCCGAAGCCCGTCACGATATTCACGACTCCCGGAGGGAAGCCCGCCTTTTCGAAAAGCTCGCCAAATTCCAGCGCGGAAACCGAGGAAAATTCCGAGGGTTTCCACACCACGGTGTTCCCCGCGGCCAAGGCTGGCGCAAGTTTCCACGCGGCCAGCAGCAGCGGCGAATTCCACGGCGTGATGGCGGCAATGACCCCCAGCGGCTCTTCGCGCGTGAAGTTGAACACCCCCGGCTTGTCAATGGGGATCACGCGGCCTTCGATTTTGTCTGCCAATCCGCCGAAATAGTAAAACCACTGCGGAATGTAATTGAGCTGCCCGCGCATTTCGGCCAGCAGCTTGCCGTTGTCGCGGGTTTCGATCTCGGCCAGGCGCGCGGCGTCGGCTGCAATGAGGTCGGCGAGGCGCCGCAACAGAGCGCCGCGCGCGCTGGCGGTCATACTGCGCCACGAGCCGCAATAGAAAGCCGACCGTGCGGCGGCCACTGCACGATCGACATCCGCCTTGCTCCCGCGCGGGACCATCGCCCAGGGCGCAGCCGTGAACGGGTTGACGGATTCGAACCATTCGCAGGAAGCCGGCGCGGCCGGAGCGCCGCCAATCAGCATCTCGTATTTCTTCATAGTCATTTCGCGTAATCCAATCCGTCAATATCGCATAAAAAGTTGTCAGTTATCATGACTGCGGCGGGCAGCCGCTTCAATGCTCTCGGCACCCACCGCGCCGCGGTCGTAGGCTGTGTGCAACAAATCTTCTCTTCCATAAACAGACACCTTTCTCTTGTTTGCTTTCTGTTCGGTCCGTTCGATTTCTGTTGACAAGTATCCCGAATCGGGCATATACTGCCCTCGAAGCGATCAAGTGCGAGGGAGAGACTTACCGCGCTTGCGGTGAGCACCGAAGGGGCAACCGGCGATCTCGTCAACGCCGTGAAGCTCTCAGGTAAATGAACTTCGCACCTGTAATCCTCTGGTGTAGTCCACACCGTTAGTGGTTCGCTGGCCTAGCCGCCTTGGCAAATCCCTAGATTCTTCGACAGAGGACCTCCCAAGAGACGCTTAACGGAGTTTCTTCGCTAAGTGAAAAACTGTTGAATGCCAGGAGCCACTGAATGGGCCAAAACGGTATCAGTCCGCTTATCTCTGTTCGTAATCTCGCCAAAGCCTATCGTGTGGGAGAGATTGCCGTGGAAGCTCTGCGCGGCATCACACTCGATATCGAGCCGGGCGAGTTTGTAACGGTCGTCGGTCCCTCCGGTTCCGGTAAATCGACACTGATGCACATTTTGGGTTGCCTCGATCAACCGACCAGCGGAGATTACTTTCTCGATGGAAAGAATGTTTCCCGGCTGAACGATGACGAATTATCGGGCATTCGAAACCAGAAAATCGGTTTCGTGTTTCAGGGGTTCAACCTGCTCGCACGCACTTCGGCGCTCGAAAACGTGGAACTGCCGCTGTTGTATGTGCGCACTGGCGTCTCTGCATCGGAGCGGCGGCGGCGCGCCATGGAGTCGCTTGCCACTGTACGGTTGGCGGACCGGGCGGATCACAGCCCGAACCAACTCTCCGGCGGCCAGCAACAGCGTGTGGCCATCGCGCGCGCACTTCTCAACCACCCGTCCATCCTGCTTGCGGATGAGCCGACAGGAAATCTGGACAGCCGGACGAGTATCGAAGTAATGGAGATCTTTCAATCGCTCAAAGAGACACAGGGAATCACGATCGTGCTCATCACACACGAACAGGAGGTCGCCGAATACGGCTCCCGCACGATCACCATCAAGGACGGCAATATCGTATCCGATTACGCCAATACTGCGCGGCGCGTGGCGCGGCTGGCTTTGGAAGAAACGGCCGTGACGGGTGGCGCGGCGGCATCGTAAACGAACGGGAAGGAAGGCTCTATGACTTTGCAATTATGCTTTCGGGTAGCCGCAAAAGCTCTCGCCAGAAATAAGCTCCGGTCGGTCTTGACGACCACCGGCATGACCATCGGGGTAGCCACGGTACTGACTATGATCGCGCTGGGGAGTGGCGCGGAATCAGCGATTAAGGATCAGGTGAAGGCGGCCGGCATGAACCTGATTTTTGTCACGGCGGGCAACTACCAAGTGAAAACCGAGGACGCCGGAGAAGCTATTGAAGAGAACGGCGCCCTGATCCTGCCAGACGGCGAGAAACCAGCCTTTGAGCCGGCTACGTGGCATCCGGGCGACGGTTTGCAATTCATTCTGACTCACGCCGAAGATGACCCGATGGTGAAACATGATCATCCGACCGCCGCCCAGAGGCTGGGAGACAGCGAGGCCGGGCTGGGTTCCGCGGCAACTCTGCTCTCTAGCGATGCCGAAGCGATTCGCAAGCTGAAGGGAGTGCAGTATGTATCCGAGGGAGTGCACGAAAATGCACATGTAGCGCTCGATTCGAAGCGCTGGTTCACTCGTCTGCATGGCGATGACGTCTCTCTGCTGGATATCCGGCGCGCCTGGAAATTCTCGTATGGCCGTTTTTATACGCGCCGGGAGGAGAAAAAAGCCGAGCAGGTGATCGTTCTCGGCTCGGTGGTCAGTGAGAAGCTGTTCGGCACAAAGAACCCCGTAGGCGAGACAGTCAAACTCTGGAAACAGCCGTTCCAAGTAGTCGGCGTAGTTACGAGCGGAAGCTGGCTCACACCGCCGGCTCCTGGTGACGATCAGTTTGATGCGATCTACGTTCCATTTACGACGGTTCACCGATTGTTGAACCTTACGAAACTCAACGATATTACGGTCACTGCGGCGTCGGCCGGCGATGTGACTCGTTTGTCAAAGGCGATCACGGGGCTGTTGCGGACACGTCATAAAATCACGGCCAACAAGGCCGATGATTTTACTGTGAACACGCAGGCACGCCAGGCGCTGGCGCGAGGCGGGATGCGGCCGGAAGTGGCGCACGCGGTGGTCGGTAACGTAGCGGGGCTGGAGAGGGTAACTCTCGAACAACTGGGTAAGACGCTGGACCGGGCCAGCCGCACGATGACCGCGTTGCTGGGTAGCATTGCCGCGATCTCACTACTAGTGGGCGGCATCGGGATCATGAACATCATGCTACTCTCGGTGACCGAGCGCACCAAGGAGATCGGCCTGCGGAGAGCGGTGGGCGCTCGCGCCCGAGACGTGCTGCTGCAATTTCTAGCGGAATCCGCAAGCTTGAGCCTGGCTGGGGGCATTCTTGGCATTCTAATCGGCGCCGTTGCCTCGGTAATGATCTCGCACTGGGCAGGGTGGTCAGCGGCAATTTCACCATTGGCGGTGATTGTTTCTTTCGGCGTTGCCGCGGGCGTCGGAGTGTTCTTTGGCTACTACCCGGCGCGTCAGGCCTCGGAAGTGCCACCCATAGAGTCTCTCAGGTACGAGTGATGCTAGTTACCAGCTTTCGTATAGCTCTTAGGGCACTGGGCCGCAATAAACTGCGCACCGCACTGACAATGCTCGGTATGACGATCGGGGTAGCTGCGGTGCTTGCCATGGTCGCTCTGGGGACTGGAGCGCAACAGACCGTGTCCAGCGACCTAGAGACCGCTGGAACAACGCTTATCAATGTCAATGCCGGGAATTATACGCGCGGGGGTTCCGAGTCCAACATAGCGAGCGGCCTCGGAGCGGCGAATACACTGACCCCGGACGACGCAGATCAGATTGGCAAGATTGCCGGCGTGAAGTACTATTCAGCCGTAGTCAGGTTACGCGGTTGGGCTAGCGCCGGCAGCGAGCGGACTTATACGCAGATCTTTGGCGCCAGCGCGACATACCCGAAGATTCAAGGTTGGCCGCTACTCAAGGGAAAGTATTTCAAGGATTCCGACGTTGCGGGCGCTACGCGGGTAGCGATCCTGGGGCGGGTAGCTCGCGACCGACTGTTCGGCGAAGACACCAATCCAGTTGGAAAAGAAATTGTCATTCATAACCAGACCTTCCGCGTGATCGGAGTCTCCGGAACCAATGACGATAACCAGATTGAAGCAGTTTTTGTTCCGTACACAACGCTGCAGAAACTGCTGGGCATCGGTTACCTACATTCGGTTGCGGTATTTGCCGCGCACGCGGGAGAAGCGACTCCGATTTCCACCGAAATCCGCAAACTATTGCGGAAGCGGCACCATTTAGACACCGGCGAGGCGTTCGAGCGCGCTCTCAGAACCGGGTTGCCGGGCAATCAAATGCCTGGCGGGTCTGGCCGTTGGGCAGCGCCGGATGATTTCACGGTCAAAACGCAAGCCGCGGAAGCGTTGACGAAAGGACTATACACCTCCGTAGCTGCATTTATTTTGGCCAACATGCCCAAAGTGGATCAGATCAACATGCAGGAAATGGCGGGAACGTTGAATCGCGCGGGGGCCACCATGACGGCTCTACTCGCCGCGATTGCCACGATCTCACTGGTGGTGGGCGGAATCGGGATTATGAACATCATGCTGGTCTCGGTTACGGAGAGAACGCGCGAAATCGGCATCCGGCGCGCGATCGGAGCGCGGGCGCGCGATGTGCTGATTCAATTCCTGGCCGAAGCAGCGACCTTGGGCATGTGCGGGGGCGTGGCGGGTATTGCGCTAGGGTTCCTGGCGGCGTTTGCGATCACGGAACTGCTTGACTGGCCGGCTGCGGTTTCGCCCGGCTCCGTGGCGCTGGCTTTTGGTATTGCGGGTGCGATTGGAATCTTTTTCGGCTTTTACCCGGCGAGCAGGGCGGCACGATTGAATCCCATCAATGCGCTGCGTTACGAGTGAGTGCGTTATGCGCTTTGCGACCTTAGTAACAATAGGAGCGATTGCCGCAGGACCGGCACTCAGTCACGGCGAACATACGCCGCTCTATGGGGGTGTCGTTCTCTCTTTGGCTGATCACCATGTGGAAGCGGTCTTCAAGCCGGATGGTAAGTATGGCTTGTATTTTACGGATGCCACTGGAACAGCGATTCCGGCTACCGACGCGAGCAAAGTCAGCCTGACCATTCTCCGCCCGCACCGGAAAGCCGAGATGATCCCCATGCGGCTTGGAGACAGCGGAGATGGTTGGGATGGCACAGGAACACCGGTTGCAGACCGCAAAACCACAGTAAAGATCAGTTATTTCCTCGGGGGCAAACCGTATACAAGTGAAATTCTGTTCTTCTCATCATCTACCAATCCTCTATTTCATATCGATCTGCACACTTATCCCGAGAAGGTAGAGGCGAACCAGCCGGTAAGGCTGTCGCTGGCGATTCAGAATTCGGACGGAAAGAGCGTAACGTCGCTCGATATCGTGCATGAAAAGCCGATTCACCTGCTCGTGGTTTCACGCGATCTGGCGGAGTTCTATCACATCCACCCGCAACTTACAAAAGCCGGCGCCTGGGACGTGACACACACATTTCCTTGGGGCGGATCGTATCGATTGTATGCGGATTACACTCCTCACGATTCCGGAGGCGTTGTAGAGTGGATGGACTTGGAAGTGGAAGGCCCGCGGCGGCCTTCGATCAAGCTTACACCCGATACGCAGCTCACAAAGGCTGTGGGATCTCTGCGAGTGACATTCTCCTGCGACACTCCGCTCGTAGCCGGGAACGACCTTCAGTTGAAATTTCGTGTGCTGGACGCGAAGACGGGCGCGCCCGTGCGGGATCTGCAACGTTATCTGGGAGCCTGGGGTCACATCGCGATTGTAAGCGACGATCTTCAGGAGTTCATTCACGCGCATCCTTTCGACCCCGAGGAATCGCCGGAGCATCCTTCTTTGCACAACCCTCCGGTGATCGAGGTGCCAACCGGATTCCGGCGTCCGGGTCTGTATAAACTCTGGATCCAGTTTCAAAGGAACTCAGTAGTCATTCCTGTGCCCTTCGTGCTTCGCGTTGCCGGCAAAACCGAAGCTCCAGAAGCTCCTAATGCTCCCCGGGATGCCATTCTGGTTACGGTAAGCAGCGCGGGTTATGACCCGGCCCATATCGAGGCCAAGCTCGGCCAACCATTGAAGCTTGCCTTTTACCGGCCTGATGCCCAGAACTGCGGCAGCGTAGTGAACTTCCCCGATCTGCATGTGAGCCGGGAGCTGCCTCCCGGAAAAACAACCATTGTGACCATAGTGCCACGGCAGACCGGCCCGCTTTCCTTCGCCTGCAAGATGGGAATGCTAAAAGGCCAATTGATTGTGAGATAGAGCCAAGAATTTCTTAGGAAAAAGGAGAGATGTATGCGTCTGATATTGGTTTCACTAGCGGCCTGCGCTGTTATACTCGTGTCGGCCGGATGTTCCCGAAAAGCGTCGGCGACAGGCACTGAGACCTCCGCCAAGAAACTCACTCACCAGTATCGTCCCAACGGCGACACAAAGGCACAGATCGATATGACGAAGATCAGAAGTGAGGAGCTCAAGAAGGTTTATTCCTATATTGACGATCATTTCGACGAGCACGTGGAGCGTTTGCAAAAGTGGATCCGCCAGCCGAGTATTTCCAATAGCGGCGAAGGTATTCCGGAAACTGCCGAGATGGTCAAAGGCTTCTTTGATGAACTGGGCTGCCAGCAGTCTCGCGTGTATGACACCGGCGTGACGGAATGGGGCCTTCCCGGCAACCCGGTGGTTTATGCAAAATGTGACGAGGGCGCGCCGAAAACCATAGTGATCTACTGGCAATATGACACCATGCCAGTGACTCAGCCGGAGAACTGGCGGGTGCCTCCGTTTGATGGCGCGATTGTGCAGCAGGGTGACTTCAAAAAAGTTCTGGTCGCACGCGGAGCCACTAACTCCAAGGGACCGGAGATGTCGGAATACAACGCGCTGATGTCGATCCGCGCGGTCAGAGGTAAGTTGCCGGTGAATGTGATCTTTGTGGCGGAGGGCGATGAAGAGCGCATGGATATCGGACTGCGCAACTTTGTTCGCGATCATCCGGATCTCTTCAAGGGCGCGGATATCATGATGGGCGGCGGAAGCTCGGAGGGATGTGTCTATATTCAACTGACTACCAGCGGCAAGAGCTGGGGCCGAGGCCCGGTGGAATCGGATATTCATGGTTCCAACAAGCGCTCCGTAGACAGCCCGGCGTGGCGTCACATCAAAATGCTGGCCTCGCTGGTTTCCGACGACGGCAACACGCCCCTGATACAGGGCTGGAACGAGAACAAAGTTCCGCCCACGCCGGAGCAGCTCGAGCGCCTCAGAAAACGCACTGCTAACGCGGATCTCAAGACCATGGAGACGAACCTGGGTGTGGCGCGGTACATCGCCGACGATCCTTTCGACGTGATGCGCATGCAGAATTTTGAAACGTCCTTCAACCTAGACGGGATTTGGGGCGGGAATATGTATGCCGACGCCGCGGGCGCGATTCTGCCGAACAAGATTACCTCCAAGCACAATATCCGCTACGTGCCCAATATGAACGGCATGGACCTGGTGAAAAAGATCCGCGCGCAACTGGACCGCAATGGCTATAAGGATGTGGAGTTGAAAGTCATCGGCGATGTGCCCTGGTCAACAGTAGATCCTAAAAATGACATGAACAGCGCAGCGGCGCGGATGTATGACGCCTTCGGAGTGACTTCACGGCGTATTCAGGCGGACAACCATGTGCCTGACTCCTCCGAGATGGGTGGCTACTGGCCGTCGTATCTCTTCAATAACGGCAAAGTGGGCCAGAGGGTATCGCCAGTTGGTATGCCGATCGGCGGCGGTAACGTTGGGATGGGTGGACGCGCGCACGCGGCTAACGAGTTCTACGTGATTGAAGGCGCCGGCAATACGTATGGAATGGCGGGAGCGGAGAAATCCATCGCGACCGATATCTATAATTACGCGGGCCTGAACTGATCACGGTGGACAGCGGTGCGCAAGCAGATGCATCGCATGAAGAAGCAGGCGCCAAGACAAGTAAGACAAGCTGCTAACGGCCGCTGTCCAAGGGTTGTTCGAGGTTATCGGAGGTATCCGGCTCTGACAGTAAGTCGGCACTTCTCAGGTTCGGGCGAGTGAAGCCCTCTTGTGTATGAGCGGTTGTGCGGAGCATGATGTGGTAGAGTTCGTGGGCGACTACGCGGCCCAGTGCGCGGCCCAGCAATTCATCCCGGTCGCGCGCGGCTGCACCGCGAATATCCGGACCGACGAGATCCCAAACGGTGTCGCACAGGATATCTGCGATGGGGAGGACATGCCCATCGGAAATGTGAGTCTGGCCCATAGGTTTGCCATCGGCAATCGAGGGCGGAGACCACGATTGCAGACCACCCCTCGGATGGCACTCGCCGCGCAAACGAATGATCGCGACGTCGGCACTGACCGCGGTGCCTTCGAGCTCCGAGCTTGTTTTCCAGGTTACAGAAATGCCAGGCGCGAGGGCGGCTTGGGCGGTCCGCTCGATGGCTTCGAGCACCGCCGGCGTTGCATGATCGCTACCCACCAGAACCGCTACGAGGCCGCTTGCCGGGGCGCTTTTGGCAAATAGAGCCACAACCAGTACTGACAGCAACAGAGCTGATCTCGACATGGGCGCAATACCTCGCACGCAGAGGCGGGACTCAGCATATCACAAGATGGGGCGATTGAGCGCTGGGGACTGAGTCTTTAATCCGGAATCTCACCATCAGGATCGCTGCCATCGCTCGAGGGCGTCCAATTCCTCCAGTTCGAGTTTGAGCTGATGGACTTGATAACGGACGATGCGAAACGCAAATATTGCCCAGACGGCTAGGAGCACCAGGAAGGGCAGCATGTTGACAGATAACTTGGGATTTCGCAGGACGGCGGCGACTGCGGGCGCAAGTAATCCGGCGAGTGCAAGAAAAATCGGCCCAACCAATGTCAGCCATGGCTGGCGGAATTGAGTCAGCCGGCACTCGATCTGCCTGCGGTAGAATTCGAGGCCGCTGAGCAACGCCGCATCACCGGCCGGCGTACGAGACCAGATTCGCCGGACAGAGGGGAGATTGACAATCAAGGTCCAAACGATGGCCAGGGAGCTTGTGACGAGTTGAAATGGGCCGTGCACGATAAACAACACGAAGCCGCTAAAAACGATTGGCACAAGCAGGTTTCCAAGCGAACCCCAACGCGTCTTGGTGCGCAGGGCTATGGCCTTTTGACGGTGAATTTCTTCCAGTTGCTGCAAAGGCATCTTAGGTATCTCCGATGGCTGGTTTTGCCAGATGTGGAGGGGGTCGTCCGGCCGCAGTTCATTTGCCATGGCTTCCTCCTTGGTGAAAACGCCGGGCCAGCACGTTTTTGATACGGTGAATCTTCATCGCTACGTTTCCCGCCGACAATCCCGTAATTTCTCCGATCGAAGCTGCATCCATCCCCTCGAGATACGAGACCATGATTTGCCGGTCGAGCGGCTTCAATTTGCGGATCAGGAGCGACAATCGCTCGAGCGCGGTGTTCTTTTCCACGGCGGCGTCATGTGGCTCTCCGCCGGGAATGGTATCCAGATCTTCGAGCCGGACCAGCGCCCGATAAATCCGCCGCTCCTTCATAACGTGAGAGGTGGCCGTATGATGGGCCACCCGATACAGCCACGTCCGGATCGAGCACTGGCGGTTAAAATACTCCAGACTGCGCCACACCTGAAAATGGATTTCTTGCAGCAGGTCCCGGCGTTTTTCGGGATCTGCTTCGTAGGCGCGGGCCACGCGCTCCAGCGCGGCGGAGTATGTGTCCGCAATTTCGCGATATAAGTCGTCCTGATTACTTTTTTCGGATGGGATGGAATCAACTCCCTCCACACTTACGGTAGTCGCGGTGTGGAGGGTGTTCTAACAGTTTCTTTGGGCTTAGTGTTTACGGTTTCGTCTGCTTGGCAAGGAACTCGCCCATGGCGATGACGAGGGCTTCGATGCGCTCGCCGAGCCGCTTGTCCCGCTCCTGTGATTCACGATCGCGAGCTGCTGATTCTTGGGCCAATTGTTCCATACGCTCGGTTAGCTGGTCGATACGCTTTCCTAGCCGCTCGTCCACTTCGCTGATGCGAATCGCCAGTTCATTAAACTGCCGCTGCGTATCCCGCCAGAGTTGGCGGTTCTCTTCGCGCTCTTTCTTCCACTGCTCTGCCAACCCGGCCGTAACGTGCTCGATTCGTTCGAAACGTTCTTCAACGGTCATGTCCGGTTTCCCCGTCATTTTCGAGTGTACACCTCGCCCGGGCTCTCCACCCGCCGCAAATCCTCCAGCTTTTCCGCGAGAAAACGCAGAATAGCGCCAGCATCGGAGAGGCCATTGAGCGGCAGCATCAGCACGCCGGCGGGCGTGAACTGCGCGCCGGTGGTAGTGCCTACCATATTCATGAGGCGCGCCGGGTCCACGCGTGTCTTTTCGTGAAACTTGATGTTGAGAATCTGGTGGCGGCGGTCAATCACCTCGATTCCGATTTGCTCGGCCAAGGTTTTGAGGGCTGAATACTCGATCAGGTTGCGCACGGCTTCCGGCACTTTGCCGTAGCGATCCTCGAGTTCTTTTTCAGCACGCTCGCGGGCGGCGGCATCAGAAGCGCTGGCGATCTGGCGGTAAGCGCGCAGGCGCTGATTTTCATCGGCAATATAATCGACTGGAATGCGGATGTCCAAACCGAGGTTGAGAGCGGAATGAATCTCGGGCACTACCTCTTCGCCTTTCAGTTCGCGCACGGTTTCCTCCAGCAGGCGGACGTAAGTGTCGAAGCCTACGGTATTGATATGGCCGTGCTGCTCGCCGCCCAGCAGGTTGCCCGCGCCGCGCAATTCCAGATCGAGCGCGGCAATCTTGAAACCGGAGCCCAGATCACTGAACTCTTTGAGGGCCGCCAGCCGTTTGCGCGCCACCTCGCTCAATTCGGTATCGGGCGGCACGAGCAGATAGGCGTAGGCCCTCCGGTTCGACCGCCCGACGCGCCCGCGCAACTGGTATAGCTCGGAGAGACCATAGCGCTCGGCATTCTCCACGAGCATCGTATTGGCCAGAGGAATGTCAAGGCCATTTTCGATGATCGTGGTGCACACAAAGATGTCGAATTCATGCCGCATGAACTGCAGCATGGTTTTTTCCAGCTCGGCTTCTCCCATTTGCCCGTGGCCCACGCCGATGCGGGCTTCCGGGGCGAGTTCCCGGATCATGGCGGCGCGCTGCCAGATGGAGTCCACGCGATTATGCAGAAAATAGACTTGCCCGCCGCGGCCTAACTCCTGCTCGATGGCCGAGCGAATCAGCCTCTGATCGAAAGGCGCCACGACGGTGTGAATGGCAAGCCGGTCTTTTGGAGGCGTCTCGATCACGGACATATCGCGCATGCCAAGAAGAGACATATGCAGGGTGCGCGGGATTGGCGTGGCGCTCATGCTGATCACGTCTACCGTCTGCTTCAGATGCTTCAGGCGCTCTTTGTGTTTTACGCCAAAGCGCTGCTCTTCATCTACGATTACCAGTCCGAGATCGCGAAAAGTTATGTCTTGCGAGAGCAGGCGGTGCGTGCCGATGACCACATCCACTTTGCCTTCACTCAAGTCGGTGAGACCTGCTTTCAGTTCTTTGGGGGAGCGGAAGCGGCTGAACATTTCCACGCGCACCGGGAAGGGCTGAAAACGGCGTTTGAAAGTTTCGTAATGCTGGAAGGCGAGCACGGTGGTGGGCGCGAGCACGGCTACCTGTTTGCCATCCCCCAGCGCTTTAAAAGCGGCGCGCATCACGACTTCGGTTTTGCCGAAGCCCACGTCGCCACACAGGAGGCGGTCCATGGGCTGGGGACTCTCCATGTCGCGCTTGATGTCCTTAATGGCGGTGAGCTGGTCGCGTGTCTCGCTGAACTCAAAGGCATCTTCGAATTCGCGCTGCCAGTTGCTGTCGGGCGAAAAGGAGAAGCCTTCGGCCATTTTGCGCGCGGCGTAGAGTTTTAGCAGCTCATCGGCCATGTCGCGCATTTTAGCTTTGACGCGGGTTTTGGTGCGGGACCAGGTGGCGCCGCCCATGCGGTCAAGCGTGGGCTTGGCCTCGCCTCCGCCGCGGAAACGTTCTACCAGGTCCATGCGCGCCAGCGGCACGTAGAGCCGTGCGCCGCCAGCGTACTCGAGCAGCATGTAATCGCCCTTGGCATCTCCCTGGGCGATCTCGCGCAGGCCGAGGTACTGGGCAATCCCATGTTCATTGTGCACGACGTAATCGCCGGGCTTGAGATCCACCAGGTCCGCGGAAAATGCGGCCAGCGCGGGCTTCGAAGAAGGGGCGCGGGCCACCATCTCGGAGGCGTCGAAGAGGTCTTCGGAGCCGAACACCACCAGTCCGGCATCGAGCGCGGTATCCAGAAAAGCCGCGCCGTGCCGCACCAGGCCCTTGATCAGGTAGACGCTCGCTACGGCGCCTGCCATATAGGCCCGCTCGGCCAAGTAGGCGGGTGTAGAGTCCCCCTGCTCGATCCCGAGTTGGTAGGGGAGTCCGTATTCGTTGAGGATGTCAGCCACACGTTCCACTTCGCCCGTGGTGGATCCGAAAAACGCCACTCTTTGCCCGGCTTCCACCAGATTGCGCGCTTCGGCTGTGGCCATTTGCATGTTGCCGTGGAATTTCATCGCGGGGCGGGTCGCGATGTGCAGGGCGGCGTTTTGTGTCGCGTTGGGCAATCCGGGGCCGCCATCCCAGGCAATATCGATTTCTTTCAGTTCCAGTTGGGACACGCGAGCCGCCTGGCTTTCGAATTCTTCCCAGCGGAAATAGAGCTTTTGGGGATCGTAGGCCGGCGACGGTTCTATTTGTTCGAGGCGCTTCCAGAATCGCTCGGCCGCGCCGCGCACCTGGTCGCGCTCGTCCCAGAGCAGGATGGAATCGGGGAGCAGCGCCAATACGGACGAGTTGCGGAGGCGTGCCATACCCTCGAGCAGTTCCCATCCGGGGAAAGGCTCGCCGCTACTTTCGGGCCGGCCGGCAAGCTCAGCGAGTTCTGCCAGCAGGGCGCGCGATTTCTGAAATTCAGTGAGAGGCAGCAGCGTGCATTCCTCGATCTTCAGAACCGACCGCTGCGACTCAACATCGAAACGGCGGATGGATTCGACCAGGTCGCCAAACAGATCGACGCGCACCGGCCGTGGCGCTTCCGGCGAGTAAACATCCAGGATGCCGCCGCGCACCGAGTATTCCCCTACCATCTCGACCGGCTCGCGCCGCTCATAGCCGATGCTTTCGAGATGCGCCAAAACATCTTCGAGCGGCAGTTCGTCGCCCGTGCGCAAGCGGAGCGCCAACTGGCGGTAATATTCCCCCGGCGCGATGCGCAGCAGGGCGGCGGGAACCGGCACGATGGTGATGGGCACACGCTCGGTGGCCAGCCGCCACAAGCCGATGGCCCGTTGTTCCAGAATCTCGGCATGGGGCGAGAGATTCTGCAGGGGCAGCACATCCAAAGCGGGGAGAAGCTGTGGGCCATTGCGTTCCTCTCCGCCGAGCAGTGAAAAGAAGGCGCCGACGGTCTCCGCAAGCGCCTCGGCCTGCTTGTTCCCATCGGCCATCACCACCACGGGCCGGCCCGTCTGACGCCAGAAAAGCACTGTATAGAGCGCCTTTGCGGTGGTGGTGAGGCCGGAGAGTGAGACGGAGCCGCCGCCGGGCGCCGCCAAACGGCGTAACGCGTCCTGAAATGCGGGATGCTTGGCCAGCTCCAGAAACAGATCGCGAACTGCGGGATGAATCAAGGTTGTTGGGTGAGTATCTTCTCTATTATCGCAGTGGTCGAGTAGCCCGGTTCCAGGCTGATGGTCATGACCCGGCCGCCGGCTGCCTCCACCTCTTCCTTGCCCGCGATGAAATGGTCCCAGTCAGCGCCTTTGATGAGCACGTCCGGCAGAAGGCAGGCGATCAACTCGCGCGGCGTTTCTTCGTCAAACAGCACCACGGCGTCCACTGCTTCGAGCGCTAGAAGCAATTCCGCGCGTTCCCGTTCGGGAGTCAGCGGGCGCCGCGGACCTTTGGCGCGGGCTACGCTCGCATCGGTGTTCAATCCAACAATGAGTATGTCTCCGGCCGAGCGGGCCTTCTCCAGCAGCCGGATATGCCCAGGATGCAGCAGGTCGTAACAGCCGTTGGTAAAGACAACCGTCTTGCCTTCCTGCTTCCAACGAGCGCGCTGCTCCAGGATTTCCGCGCGGGTAGCGGGGCGTGTCACACGTCCAGTCTACCAGCGGGCCACTTGCCGGAAAGCACCGTGATACGCTGAAATTTCCTTTATGAGCCAGATTGACGTTACGCTGCCCGATGGGAGCAAACAGTCGGTGCCTGCGGGCACACGGCCGATCGACATCGCTCAATCCATCAGCCCCCGGTTGGCCGACGCGGCCATAGTGGCTAAGGTGAATGGGCAACTCTATGATCTCACCCGCCCGCTCGAAAGCAATGCAGACTTGCAGATCCTGACCCCCAAAGATCCGGAGTCGCTCGAAGTGTATCGGCACTCTACCGCGCACCTGCTGGCTGCGGCCGTGCTCGAGTTGTACCCGGAAACGAAACTCGGCATTGGGCCGCCCATCGATAGCGGCTTCTATTACGATTTCGACCGTGCTGTCCCGTTTACTCCCGAGGACCTGGAAAAAATCGAGAAGAAGATGTGGGAGATCCAGGCCCGCCACCTGCCTTACGACCGCGTGTATACGCGTAAAGAAGACGGCCTCAAAAAATACGCCGATGCCTGGATGAAATGTGAGCTCATCAGCGAGCGCGCCGGCGATGTTTTTACCGAGTACACGCTAGGCCCCGATTTCATCGATTTCTGCCGCGGCCCGCATCTGACCGATACCTCGAAGATCAAGGCCTTCCACCTGCTTTCGATCGCCGGCGCCTACTGGAAAGGTAACGAGCACAATAAGCAGTTGCAGCGCATCTACGGCACGGCGTTCTTTACACGGAAGGATCTGGACGATTACCTCCATCGCCTGGAAGAAGCCAAGCGCAGAGACCACCGCCGCCTGGGAAAGGAACTGGAGCTGTTCACTGTCAATGAGACGGTCGGCGCGGGTCTGCCTTTATGGCTGCCCAAAGGCGCTACGGTGCGGCGGGTGCTCGAAGACTACATTCTGGAGCGGGAACGCGCCGCCGGATACCAGCATGTCTACACGCCGGATTTAGCCAAGATCGAACTCTACGAACGCTCCGGGCATTGGGAGCACTATCACGACTCCATGTTCCCGCCGATGGACCTCGAAACCGAAAAAATGGTCCTTCGTCCGATGAATTGCCCGCACCACATCCTGGTGTTCGAATCGCGGCAGCACAGCTACCGCGATCTGCCGGCGCGGATTGCCGAACTGGGAACCATGTACCGCTACGAGCGCTCGGGAGTGCTCAGCGGCTTGAGCCGCGTGCGCATGATGACGCTTAACGATGCGCACATCTTTTGTACGCCCGACCAGATCAAGGAAGAATTCGCCGGGGTGATGAAACTGGTCGAGCAGGCGTATAAGGATCTCGGCATCACCCAATACCGCTACCGGCTTTCGCTGCGCGACAAGGCGGATAAGGAAAAATACGTCGATAACGATGCCATGTGGGAGCTGGGCGAGCGCGTGCTGCGCGAGGCCCTCAATTCGCTCGGCCTGCCCTATTTCGAAGCCACGGGCGAAGCCGCCTTCTACGGTCCCAAGCTCGATATTCAGTTTGCCGACGTGATGGGCCACGAAGAGACTTATTCCACCATCCAGGTCGATTTCCACCTTCCGAACCGTTTCGGTCTCAAGTACGTGGGTCCGGACGGCAAGGAGCATCCGCCGGTAATTATTCACCGAGCCATTGTCAGCACCATGGAACGGATGATCTCGTATCTGATCGAGTTGTATGCCGGCGCGTTTCCGGTATGGTTAGCTCCGGTGCAGGCCATCGTCCTGCCCATTACGGATCGACAGCTCGAATACGCCCGGTCGGTGAAATGCCAACTCGAAAAGGCCGGCATTCGCGCTGCCACCGATGACCGCAACGAGAAAATCAACCTGAAGATTCGCGAGGCACAGCTTCAAAAGATTCCGTACATGCTAGTGGCCGGCGACCGCGAGCAACAGAGCGGTGAGGTCGCCGTGCGCCACCGCAAACGCGGTGACCAGGGAGCCAGGCCTCTTGCCGCCGTTATCGCAGAGTTGCGTGGATTGATCGATACGAAAGCCGTTGCGGACTAACTCATCGGTACGCCACAAAAAACAACCGGCGGAAAGGAAATAGGATCTGCCCGTCTGCGCGGCGGGGATAGGTTTTCTGGTACCGCTCCATGAGCTTGGTTTCGAGCGAGCGCCGCTCGCTGTCATCCCGGAGGGCCTCGAGAAACGGCCGCAGTCCTGACCCGCGAAACCATTCCAGAACTGACTCCGGCCCGGCTAGCTGATGGTAATACGTGGTTTCCCACAGATCGATATCCGCAGCCAGTGGCTTCAGCAGGTCGTAGTAGAAGCCGGGCGGGTGGTTGGTCAGAGCGCTCCGTGCCGCGGCCATCCGGTCCGTCCAGGCCGGTTCCCGCGAAACTTCCAGAATTTCGCGGTGCAGCGGCGAGTCGTAATGAGCCGGAACCTGTATGGCCAGCGCGCCGCCGGGAGCGACCTGGTCCAGCAGGCGGGGACAAACGCGCTCATGATCGGGAACCCAGTGCAACATGGCGTTCGAGAAAACCAGCTCAAACGGATCTGCCGCCAACCAGCACGCGGCATCCCCCACCAGCCATTCGCCCTGCGGGTACTTCGCCTGCGCGCTGCGAATCATTTCCGGGGAACTATCCAGCCCGACTATGGCACTGGCGCGCCAGCGGTTCCTCAGTGCCTCGGTGCTGTTACCGGGACCGCATCCCAGATCGATTATGCACCGCGGGTTTTCCAGGCGTATCCGGCTGATTAGATCGCGTACCGGCTGGGTCCGCTCGTCGCCGAACTTTAGATACTGCCGGGCATCCCAGGTGGGCATGGAAAGTTCGATTGTATCGGAATCAGTCAGGCCCCACCCGTTATACTAAAAGGTTGCTTCGGAATTTACAGGAGTTCCTTTCACATGTTTGATCTGTTTCGCAGCCGGGATAAGGCCATACGCATCCTGCTCGGAGCCATGCTCGTGCTGGTAGCGCTATCGATGCTCACCTATCTGGTGCCCAACTACGGTACCGGCAATTCCACTTCGGACCAGGTGGTCGCCCAGGTGGGGAAAGAGGATATCACCACCACCGACGTGGAAAAGCTAATCCAGGCCAGACAGCGCGGCAACCAGTTGCCGGCAGAGATCATTCCCACTTTCGTGCCCCAGATGGTCGAAGACATGGTCACGGAGCGCGCTCTGGCCTATGAAGCGCAGCGGCTTGGCTTCCAGGTGACCGACCAGGAGGTGCGCGATGCGATTCGCCAGATGGCCCCGAACCTTTTTCCCAATGGCACGTTCGTAGGCAAGGATGCCTATGCCGCCATGCTCGCGCAGCAGGGCGTCAGCATTCAAGATTTCGAATCCGACCTTCGCCGCCAGATCCTGATCACGCGCTTGCGCGACATCGCTGTGGAAGGCACCGTGGTTTCTCCCGCGGAAATTGAACAGGAGTACAAGAAGAAGTACGAAAAAATAAAAGTCGAATGGGTCGAGATGAAGCCCGAAATGTACACCAAGGATTCTCAACCCACTGACCAGGAAGTAAGAACCTACTACGACGCCAACAAGGCCAGTTATCAAGTGCCCGAAGAGAGGAACCTGGTGGTGCTGATTGCGGACCAGACGAAACTGGAAGCGGCCATTATGCCCACCGATGCCGATCTCCAGACGCTCTACAACCAGAACAAGGATCAATACCGCACTCCGGAAACGGTCGACGTGCAGCAGATTCTGCTGATGACGCAAGGAAAGCCGGCCAGCGAAGAGCCGGCCATAAAGGCTAAGGCCGAAGACGTGTTGAAACAGGCCAAGGCCGGCGCGGATTTCGCGGAACTGGCAAAGAAGTATTCCGATGACCCCGGTTCCAAGGACAAGGGCGGTTTATATGCGGGAGTGACGCGAGGGCAAATGGTGCCGGAGTTCGAACAAGCGGCCTTCTCGTTAAAACCCGGCCAGATCAGCGACTTGGTGAAGACCCAATACGGGTACCATATCGTGAAAGTGCTGAAGCACGACCAGCCCCGTCTGAAGCCATTCGACGAAGTGAAGGCGCAGATTACCGATCAGTTCAAAAAGCAGCGCGCCGCCGACGAAATGCAGCAGATCGCCGATAAGGCAAAGGCCGATTTACAAAAGGACCCGGCGCATCCGGAAAAAGTGGCAGCCGAATTCGACATGCAACTGGTAAACGCAGATGGCCTCCAGGCAGGCAAGCCTGTTCCGGAAATCGGAACCAATGCCGATTTCGATCAATCGATCGCCGGCCTCAAAAAGGGTGACGTCTCGGATCCTGTGGCATTGGCCAACAATCGGATCGCGCTGGCGGTGGTCACCGACGTGATTCCTTCGCGGCCGTCCACTTTCGAAGAAGTCGAGGGCCAGATCAAGACGCTGATCGCCGGGAACCGCTCGCGGCAAGCTGTGCAGAAGCATGCCCAGGAGTTGCTGGATGCCACAAAAGCGAATGGCGGCGATTTCGATAAGGCAGCCAAGGCACAGGGGCTTAAAGTCGAGACATCGCCGGAAGTGGATCGTACGGGAACGGTGGAGGGCTTAGGTTCCGCCCAATATCTTACTGATGCGTTCGCTAAGCCGGATGGGGCGACGTTTGGGCCGGTTAACACTCCCACGGGAACAGTAGTGGGCAAGGTGGTGGGACACGTAGCTCCCGATATGTCCAAATTCGCCGACCAGCGCTCGGCCATCCGCGATCAGATCAAGAGTGACAAGGCGCGCGACCGCAACACATTGTTTGAAGCCGGCCTGCGCGAGGATCTTACGCGGCGCGGCGTGATCAAAATACACCAAAACGTGATTTCTAACCTGATTGCCCAGTACCGCCAAAGCTGAGACCGCATGCTGGCCAATCTCGTGGAGTTTCTCCGCTCGCTGACCAACCCTGAGCGGCTCATTCAGTTGCTGAGCACGCTGCTGGCCGGGTGGATTGGCTACACGGCGCTTTCCGGCGTGGTGTTTGCCGAAACCGGGCTTCTGTTGGGCTTCTTTCTTCCCGGCGATTCGCTGCTTTTCACGGTCGGTGTGGTCTCGGGAGCCGGGCAGTTGGATATCGTGTGGATCAATGCGGCGCTGATGACGGCAGCCCTGGTTGGCGATTCCACAGGATTTTTTCTCGGGCGGAATACGGGGCCTCGGATCTTCACCCGGCAGGACTCCCGTTTTTTCAAACAGGAATACGTCCGGCGGACGCGAGAGTTCTACGAGCGCTATGGCGGCAAGACGATTATCCTCGCCCGGTTTGTCCCGGTGATCCGCACATTTGCACCCTTCATGGCCGGTGTTTCCGGGATGCGTTACCGGCGCTTCCTTTCCTTTAGTGTGTTCGGCAGTATCGGTTGGGTTTTCCTGATGACGGTCCTGGGCTACAAATTGGGCCGAATCCCAATCGTGCGGACGCATTTCGACCAGGTGGTGCTGTTGATCGTGTTCCTTTCTGTGCTGCCGACACTGAAGCAGGTGTGGAAGGCCTGGAGCGGGCAGCGCGGAGCAGGCAAGTCTGCCGCTATCGCCGCTGTGGATCGCGGGGAGTAGAGAAGCGCGGGCCGCGGAACGGAAGCGCGGGGTGGCAGACGGAAACGCCTGCCACCCCGGGGTCTCAAATTTTCAGCTTTCGGCGCCGACCATCTCGCGAATCTGGCGGACCAGATCTTTGAGGCTATTGGCGTAATTGGTGAGTTGGATTCCGGCGCTGGCGCCCAGGTCCGCATTGGCCGCCGTCTTTTGCGTGAGCGTTTGCATACGGAGGATGGTGTGCGAAATCTGCTCAACGCCCTGGGCCTGTTGCTGGCTTCCTGTACTGACGGCTTCTACCAGGGTTTTCACACGCGCTGCATTTTCGGTCAATCCCCGAATCGCGACGGCCATATTGTCCAGACGCTCGTTGCCATCGTGGGTGCTTTGGATGGATTCTTCGATCAGTTCGGTGGTGTCTTTGGCGGCCTGTTTGCAGCGCTGCGCCAGGTTTCGCACCTCATCGGCAACCACCGCGAATCCCAGACCGGCTTCTCCCGCGCGGGCCGCTTCCACAGCCGCATTCAGAGCCAGGATATTGGTTTGAAATGCAATGTTGTCAATTACTTTGATAATGCCCGCGACCTTGTTGCTGGAGGTATGAATTTCCCGCATCTGCGTCACCATACGATCGAGGGATTGATCGACACGGCCGATACCCTGCTCGGTTTCGACCATTAAGGCGGCAACCTGCGAGGCGTGCTCGGCGTTTTTGCGAGTAATACTGGTGATTTCTTCGGTGGAGGCGGAAGTCTCCTCAAGCGAGGCGGCCTGTTGCGAAGACTCTCTGGCCAGCGATTGACTGGAGCCGGAAACATCGCCCGCCGCCGTTGAGACCAGATCGGCATCTTTGGCCAGACGCGCGGCTGCCCTTCGGAAGGCCGTGTTGGCCTGGCGAACAATCCACAGCACCCCTGCTCCGGTGATCAGAGCCAACAGCGCCAATCCCATGGTGATGCCATCGGTGCGAGCCGACTTGGTATGCGCCGATTCGGAGGCTTTCGCTAACTCGCTGCTTTGTTGCTTGACCACGGAGGAAGCCTGCTGACCGATCTCGCCCAGGCGGGGCTCGAGTTTCTCCCCGAAAATTTTGAGCGCGACGTCCATATGCTGGCTGCCCATTTCAGCGCTCATCTGATTCCCGGAATCCCGAATGTCGGCAGCCTGGCGCTTCAGGCCCTCGAGCAAAGCAGCATCCTGCCTGGCATCGCTGAGTTTGCCTAATTCCGTCACTGCCTGGTCGAGTTCCGCTGAAAGCGCGTGAAAACGCGCGAGGTGCTCTTGCGATTGCTGCTGATTACCGAGCACCGCGGAAAGAACGCTTCCACGCGCCGAGTTCGCCAGTCCGGAGGCTGCGGCGTTGATTTCTCCTGCCAGAAACTGCTGTCGCGCGGTCACATTAGCCGCGCGATCCAGATCGGCATTCAAACCCCGCACGACCACGGAGGCAACAATACTAAGCAGAACGAGCAGGGCCAGCATCACGCCAAACCCGCCGTATAGTTTCTTGCTGAAGCTCATATTTCTCCCTTTGCCAACGTGCATTTTGCGCTTACAGCTTGAAATCAAAGTCGAACGAGGCAATAACCTTCACCGGCTTATCACCATCCAGAAACGGCTTGAAGTGCCATTTCTTGAGAGCCTCGGCAGCAGGCTTCGTCAGTACCGGATTTCCACTGACAATGTCCACCTTTTCGACGGACCCATCCTCAGAGATGACGGCATCTAATTCCACCGAGCCTTGAATCTTCAATTGCTTGGCAATCGGGCTGTATTCCGGCGTAACCTTACTGGTGGCCAATTGGACCGCCGCGGTGTGCGACACCCTTCTGGGGCTATCTTCAGCCAATCCAATCGCGGAAACCATCATGAAAACTTCCAATAGCAGTACCAATCCCTTCATGGGACCTCCTTTTTCCAGACGCTAACTTTATCGTCCGGAAATGAGGAAAGCTTTATGTGGAAACGGCGAACGGCGCTTACGCTTTTACCTTAGAACGTATGTACCGGTTGACCGGTTGTTCTAGGTAGCGGTATACCAACGAGGCTACGAGCACGACGGCTATCAGATATACTCCTGGCAAAAAAGCGGGTGACCAGCGCCGTGCCCACCAGACTAAAGGGATATGCAGAATGTACATCGCGTAGCTCGACTTGCCCAAGTGCACGGATATCGGGGTAGAGAGAATGCGGGCGAAAATTCCCGATCCGGCAGCCAGGCCGGCCACGAGGAGTGCATTGAGCGGGCGGAGCGCTGTGTTCAGGTCCAGCGCGCGGGGTAGCATTTCCGGCCAGGCGATCAACACGGCGCTGACGGCGCCTGCAGTAAGGTATAGCCAATGGGTGCGTTGCCGGATCCAGTCACAATCGCGAAGCCGCGCGTAGAGCGCCCAGGCCGCGATACCCATCAGGAAATCCGCAAAATGGATGAGCGGCTTCCACTCATCGTGCACACCCAAAGCCAACAGCAGGTGGGGGAGCACACAGGCCAATAGCGCTAGAGCCATCAGGCCCCGGAAACGAGCGATGGCCTTTATGATCCATCCGATCAGGGGGAAACAGAAATAGAAGAAAACTTCACAGGAGAGCGACCACGCCGGAGTGTTCCATCCGACCCGGGGGTGGCCTGTCCATCCCTGTAACAAAAGGCCGTAATTGGCCATCAGGCCGGCTTTGCCCGGGGTTCGGTCCGCGATGATGAATGGGGCTAACAGAACGAGGCTGAAGGCGTAGACGGGATAAATGCGGGCAAAACGCGCTACCGCATACCGGCGCAGCCGCTCGCGGGGCCACTCGCCCGAACCATAACCGTGCGCCAGAACGAACCCGGACAGCACAAAAAACGTGGCCACGGCCAGGTAGCCGCCGCGAACCAGGGCGTAAACAGGATGGGGAAGTGCACCGGCCGACCGATCCAGTGCGCCTCCCGTCCCGGTGAGGTGATCGAGAATCACCCACAGCGCCAACAGGAAGCGCAGGCCCGTAAGAGCGGGCAGGTTTTCTTTCAGCGGCCTCGTATGACCTCCACGCCGAGGTACGGCTGGAGAGCTTCCGGTACCACCACGCTGCCGTCGCGCTGCTGGTAATTTTCGACAATGGCTACCCAGGTGCGTCCCACGGCCAACCCGCTGCCATTTAGGGTGTGCACGTACTCCGTCTGCTTACCGCTCCGGAAGCGGATGTTCGCCCGCCGGGCCTGGAAGGATTCAAAATTCGAGCACGATGAGATTTCCTTGTAGTCATTCTGGCCGGGCAGCCACACTTCGATGTCGTAGGTTTTGGCGGAGGAGAAACCCATATCGCCGGTCGACAGCACCACGGTGCGGTATGGCAAGCCGAGCCGCGACAGAATATCCTCGGCATCGGCGGTAAGCTTTTCTAATTCGTCGTAGCTATTGTCGGGGCTGGTGAACTTCACCAGTTCGACCTTCTGGAACTGGTGTTGCCGGATGATGCCCCGCACGTCGCGCCCGTAAGATCCCGCCTCGCTCCGAAAACAGGGGGTATAGGCGCACAATTTCACCGGCAGCAAGTCGCCATCGATAGTTTCCCCGCGATAGATGTTGGTAACCGGCACCTCGGCCGTGGGAATCAACCAAAAGTCCTGACCCGCGCACTGGAACAGGTCCTCTTTGAACTTCGGCAATTGCCCGGTCCCGAACAGGCTTTGCGAATTGACGAGAAAGGGCGGGAGGACTTCCAGGTAGCCATGGTGCCGCGTATGGACGTCGAGCATGAAGTTAATCAGGGACCGCTCGAGGCGCGCGCCAAGCCCCCAATAGAGAGCGAACCGGGCACCAGTGATCTTGGCGGCGCGCTCCAGGTCGAGAATCCCCAGCTCGGGTCCCAGGTCCCAGTGGGCTTTGGGGGCGAAATCGAACTGGCGGGGCGTGCCCACGCGGCGGATCTCGACGTTATCGGCGGCATCCTTGCCGACGGGAACGCTTTCGTGGGGCACGTTGGGAATGGAGGCCAGCCGCTCGCGGAACTCCTCGTCGAGCGCGTCCACCTGTTTATCCAGGGCGGCAACTTCCTCGCCCAGTGCCCGCATCTGTTGCTGCCGGCTGGCGGTATCGGCGCCTTCGCGTCTCAGCCGCGCGATCTCGGCGCTTTCCTGGTTGCGGCGCCGCTTGAGATCTTCGGCTTGGGAAATGGCCGAGCGGCGGCGGGAGTCCAAGTCGCGAAGATGGTCCAGATTCAGCGCGTTGCCGCGGGTGGCAAGGCGCCCGGCGATTTCGTCCAGGTGGGCGCGGAAATATGCGAGATCGTACACCCCTTCATGCTAACAGCCTAAGGGACAGAGCATTCCACCCCTGCTTGTGCAAGGTGGGATACTAGCCAAGCTGTGAGCCTGCCGGGGCTATTCTTCTTCTTCTTCCACCACTACCGGCTCAAGGTCCTCGGCTTCAAAAATCTGTCGGCAATCGAGACATTCGACGTAGTCTACGCCATCGCGGCGGGCGATGATCTGGGTGCGATTGTGATCACAGGCGGCTAGCATAAAACAGCACTTTAATGAGAATTATTCTAACTGTGTGAAATTCCCTGTCAAGCCCCAGATGCAAGTTTCGGTCCTATTCCGGTACCGCCGTATCACTCCACCACGGCTCCGGCCGCCTGGAAGGCCTGTTCCAATTCCTTTTGTCCCAAGGCGGTGCTGATGAACAACTCCTGGCGGGCACCGGCGCTCAGCGCAATGGCCTTCCAGCCGTTCTGCACGGGGACGGTCACCCGCACCCGCACTTTACCTTTGGCATCCCGCACGGGGCGAATCACCCCGGGAATGACGGAACGAACTTCGGGAGTAGCTTCGAGGAGCGCTTCGAGGAGCGCTTCGAGGACCTCGCGGAGGCCTCCGATGATGCTGTGCTCGACTTTGAGCCGGTTTTTGGCGGTGCGCAAACGCATGTACGGCTAACCTGCGATGTCTGGCCGCCCGTCGATTCCCCAATAGAAGACCTGGTGGGGCGGCGATGTCACACGCAAGTTGTGGCTGACGCCGGGAGGGACAAAGAAAAAATCATCGGGACCCACGTCAAACGCCGCCTCTCCGATCCGATAGGTAGCGCGCCCACGGAGCACGAAAAAAGCTTCGTACATGGTGGCATGGCTATGCAGTTCGATCTCCCCACACTCCGGAAATGTGGCTACTGCCACCTGGGTGACGCCGGGCAGAATGCCACTGCGCAGGAGCACCTGCTTAGGAGGTCCATGGCGCGATGGCTCCGGCGGGCAGGCGGCAAGGTGGACGATCATGTTTTCAGGGTACACTCCCCCGCTGGGCTGTAGTTGAATGCGGGTCTGTAGTTTAAAGCGGGGCTGTAGTTTAATGATGGGGATGTTTCGTTTTGTCGTTGCCGGACTGGCGCTCCTGGTTGCGCTTGACCTGCCCGGCGCCACGGGCGCACAGGTGGTATGCGCCCTGGGAGGCGACGTTTCGTCTTACAGGCCCGCTGATGACCAGCGGCCGACAGCCGACGCCATGGAATTGGCGAACCGGGTAAATGCGGCGGTACGGTCGGTCTGCGGCACCAACTGTCCCAGCATCGAAGTCTTCCGGAATTCCACGGCGCCCAATGTCCTGCTGATCGCGAATGCGGGCCAGGCGAAGCTGGTATATGCGCCGCAGTTTTTCAGCGCAGCTTACGATAGCTTTGGGGATGGCGGAATCGTGGGCCTGATCGCGCACATTCTGGGTCATGCCCTGGACGACACGTTGGGGGCGGCGTGGATCAAGCCTGGCTGGACACCGGAATTGCGCGCGGATGCCTGGGCGGGTTGCGCACTCGCGCGTGCGGGCTTGCGATCGGACGAAGTGGAGGCGGCGGCCGGAGCGCTGGCGAAGTATCCCTCTCCGGCTCACCCAGGCTGGAACGTTCGGCTTCCGGTGCTCCGCACAGGGTATGCGCAATGTGGCGGGGACGCGGGGAAGTTCGTGACTGGGGCGCGCTGATATACTAGCGGCCTGATGCAAGGCGCAGCGCCAGTCAACGTCTCGGATGTAATCGCTACCAGCAGGATCGGTCCCTTTCAAATCGGCTTGTTCGCTCTTTGCGGCCTGTGCCTGATCATGGATGGTTTCGATGTGCAGGCGATTGGTTTTGTCGCGCCGCGGCTGGCGGCGGAATGGGGAATCTCCGGCGCGCTGCTGGGTTCGGTGTTGAGCGCGGCGCTGGTGGGCGTGCTCTTCGGCTCCCTTCTGCTGAGCATGCTGGCGGACCGCATTGGCCGGCGGCCAGTGCTGATCGGGGCTTGCTTGTTCTTCTCACTGGTCACGCTGCTCACCGCGCGGGTTCACTCGGTGCGGGAGTTGCTGGCCATTCGCTTCATCGCAGGAGTGGGCTTGGGCAGCATTATGCCCAATGCCATGGCGTTGGTGGGCGAATACTGTCCGCCGCGGGTGCGCGTGGCCGCCATCGTCATTGTGGGCACCGGGTTTACAGCCGGAGCGATGGTAGCAGGCTTCGTATCGTTCTGGCTGATCCCGCGCTTTGGATGGCGCTCGGTGTTTTATTTTGGCGGCACCGTCCCGCTGGTAATCGGGTTGCTGATGCTGTTTTGGCTGCCGGAGTCATTGCAGTTTCTCGCGCTCTACGGGAAGGACCCGGAAAAGCTCGCTCGCTGGCTCAAGCGCGTGAATCCCGCAGTGGCCGTTACACGCCACACGCAATTCACCGTACGCGAGGGAAGGCAGAAAGGCGTTCCGATCATCAAGCTGTTTGAGCAGGGCAGGGCGGGGAGCACGATCCTCCTCTGGACCGTTTATTTCATGAACCTGCTCAATCTGTATTTTCTTTCGAGCTGGCTTCCCACAGTGGCAACACCACTCGTGAAGGCCGCGGGCGTTGCCGCTTCCTATGCCTCGCTGGTGGGCTCAACGTTGCAGGTGGGGGGCGTGTTGGGGGCGGTCGTGCTGGGGCCGCTAATTAACCGGTTCGGCTTTGTGAAGGTGCTGACCACCTGCTTTGCGCTGGCCTCGATCGCGATCGGAACGATTGGCCAGCCCGGCCTGCCATTAGGGTTGCTGTTTCTGGTGGTCTTCATTGCGGGGTTGGGCATTGTGGGCAGCCAGTCGGGTCTGAACGCTCTGGCCGCAACACTGTATCCCACCGATTTACGCTCCACCGGCATTGGCTCCGGCTTAGGTGTGGGCCGACTGGGTTCGATTGTGGGACCGGTTCTGGCGGGGGAACTGATCAGCGCTCACTGGACGGCCCATAGTCTCTTCCTGGCTGCCGCAGTGCCAGCTCTGATTTCTGCGCTGGTGATGATCGCCATGCAGTGGGCCGCCCGGCCGCAGGAACTGGCGGCGGTGGCAAGTGAAGTGATGGTGCACTAGGAGCTATCAGCGGTCAGCTTTGGATCTACGTGACAGCGGGCCGGCGGAGTTAGAAACGTATGCCGAAGGCACTCCTTAAAAAGCTGAAAGCTGATAGCTGACCGCTGACAGCTTTGCATCTAATTCGCGCTGGCGTTTTGTTGGCTTGATCAACGACGATCACATCGAGAGGCTCTTTGCGCGCGTCCAGCCGCAGGCCCGGTAACCTGCGCGTACTTCACCCGGTAGGCGATTCCCAGGTACTCCTTCAACGTGAGCGCCGCGATGTGCACCTGCGCCCCGTCGATATGCACGCCAGCGGCGACCTGACCCTGCGGACCAGCGGCCGATGGACGAATGGAAGCTACTTCAAATTGGGGCGGCGGCGTTTGGGCAAAAACGATTGATAGAGCGGCGAGCGAAAGAAAGATGCCTTTCGAAATGCTCATACTTTCAGCATACGGCGCCCGCGGATAACTCCGCTCACTTGGCTTCTTTCTGCTTCTCCAACTGCATGGCCTTTTGGATGTGCTCGTTATCGGGATTATTTTCGATGCACTCGTACTCCTCGACATGCACATCGATGGGACGGCGCAGAACCGAATTGGTAACCCACGGCTTGGTGAGCGAGCCTGGATCCTCTACCGTGGCCTCGTAGAGAAGGGTGTCGTAGTTAATGGGCTTATAGCGTTCCACGACGTGCAATTTTTCGGTGTGGATGGTGCCCAGCCCGCTCAGCCATGTCTTATCGTTGAAACCGGTCACATCGACCACGAGTGTGTCGCCATCCCAACGGCCCACGGAGTCACCCATCCAGGCGGGCGTGAGATCGTCGGAATGCTCCAGTTTGTCATTGAGCGGAATCCGCCGCCACGCGCGGAACGATTCGTAGAGGATCACGACTTCTTTGGGCGTTTGCACAATTTCAAGCGGCATGGGCATACCAGTGATGCGCGGAACGCCGGGGAGGAAGCACTTGGAGGTAGGGTCGTCGAGCACGGTAAAGGTTTTGCGCTTGGCCTCCGCCCATTCCTGGTACGGAATCGGCTGGCGGGCCGGGGGACGTATGGGCGAGGAGGGCAAAGGATGCAGCGGCGGCGCGCCGGGTTCACCATTGATGCTGACGCCGCCGGCTTGCCAGGTGCCGGTCAAGTCAGGTTTGCCATCGGCCGTCCGCGGCATGGGGTTGGGATTCGGCGGCAACTTGCTGGCTGCGGCGCCGGCCCGTCCCTGCTGAGCAGCCGCGGGAACGGAAGCCATCGCCAGAATAGTAGCGCTCGCCAGCAAAGCCGCAGCACCGTTTCTCTTCCAATTAATCATCGAACCTGCTACCGAAATTCTCATCGCCAAACCTCTCTGCTTCCCGCTCGCTCACTGGCCGGCGGGACCGGCAAACTTTTGGGTGCCATCGGCGAAGGTGATTTGCCGTCCCGCGCCGGTGAAGCTTGCGTCCTTGGCTTTATAGGCTGTGATCGTGATCTCGTCGCCAATCTTCAGAAGGTCCCGGGAAAAGCCGGTGCGTTTCAGTGTATTGGGTGGATATCCTTCCAGCGACCAGGTGGTCACATGGCCATCGGCATCTTTGACATCAACGTAAATATAGATATGCGGATTGGTCCATTCCACCTTGCTGATCACGCCTTTCAAGGTGATTTCCTGCTTGCTATCGTACTCAGCAGCGAAAGAATGGTGTGCCCAGACAGGCGCAACGGTGACGAACATGCTCGAAAGCGCCCAAAGTGCGAGGAATCGGGGTCTCATCCGGTGAACTCCAAGAGGTGAAATGACGCCTAAACAGCGTCGCCGGTATAATATCGCGCTGCTATTTGGGAAGTCAAACTGCCGGAGACACGGAAGACGCGGAAACCGCGCCACGGCCCCACAAGCGCCCCGAAGCGATATGGGCGCCTTCGCCGAGCGATTTGAGTTTCAGCCAGACGGCCGGCTCGATCACCCACTCCCGGTTGGTGAAGGTTCCGAAACCGCAATCGGCGCCGCCGATGACGCGCTCGCGATCGCCCACCGCGGCCACCGCCTGCTCGATGCGCCGCGCCACCACTTCAGGATGCTCCACGATGTTGGTGGTGGTATCGATCACACCCGGGATCAACACCTTATCGTGCGGCAAGGGCAAGCGCCGGAAGACCTCGATTTCGTGCTGGTGCCGCGGGTTCGCCATCTCGATGCTCATCGCGCCCACCTTGGCCTGATAGAGTACCGGCAGGATCAGTTGCAGGGGCACGTCGAAGACATGCGGGCCATCCCAATTGCCCCAGCAGCAGTGCAGCCGCACGCGCTCCGGCGGAATCCCGGAAATCGCCTGGTTAATGGCCTCCACATGCCGCTCGCAGGCCTTTACGAACTCACCATCAGAGAGGTCGCGGTAAAACATCGCGCGGTCCATGGCGAGATCGGGGGCGTCGATTTGCAGCAGCAATCCCGCACGGTGGATCGCCAGGTACTCGTGGTGCATTTCGCGGGCCAGCGCGGTGAGATAAGCATCGTGCGAATCGTACCAAGCGTTGAGCATGGTGGTTGAGATGATGCCCGGAGAAGGCGCGGTCATAAAGCAGCCGGTGAACGTGCCCACGGACCTGGCTGCTGTTTTGAGGCGCTCGATTTCGCGCTCTAACGGCGCGGTATCGAGATAGCGGACTTCCGCCTGGGCCTCCGGGGCATTCTGCATGCGGCTGCGCTTCGGGAATCGCAGCTTGAGGACTTCCACCAATTCCGGAAAGCTTTCGTAATCCCGCCCGCGGCGCCGCTTGGATTGCCCCGCAAACCCTGACATGCGCTGTGGCACGTAAGTCTGAAAACCGACCCGCTGCTGCTCCCCGTCATTGGCGATATCGATGCCGGCTTCCGCCTGTTTTTCGATAACGTGTTCGACGGCGCGATCCATTTCGCGAGCGAGTTGCCCGGGATCAATCGCGGCCCCCTCCTCACGCGCAATGAGCAGCTCCGACAATGTTTCGTTGCGCGGCAAGCTGCCAACGTGCGTGGTGAGAATACGATCACGACTGAGGATCATTATGGTCCCCCCGGGCGATATTATCGGTGCAGTACCAGTATAGGTCGCGCCGTGAAGGGGTGGCGATCAAGCGTTCGTTCTGGGGGCAGTAAACTCCATGAGCAGGCCGTTTGGATCGGCGAAACGCAGGAGGTTTTCGTCACTTGAAGGAGCTGGCTCCGCTCCCAACTTTTTCAGCTTTTCGGTGGCCGCGCGGCGGTCGAATCCGGATACCCGGAAGCACACGTGATGGACGCCCGGCATTTTTCCGGGAGCAACTGTCTCCAAGCCGAGCCTGGTTTGGGCGGCGGCAAACCACACCCGTTGCGGCTTGCGGGTTTTCAAAACTTCCATGCCGAAGAATTTGCGGTAATACGCGGCCGATTTTTCGAGATCGGATACGGCCAACATGATGTGGTCGAAGCCGATCGCCTGGACGGCGGGATCATCCTGCGAGATGCGGGACGAAGGGATGATGGTGCGGGCCAATCCACCGGGCACTCCCAATAGTTGCAGGCGGATCGCGTCGGGATCAGCGGCCATTCCGAGCGCGCCGCGCCCGGTTACCGGGATGCCTGCTTCGTCCAAAGCTTTGCGCATTTCCTGCGGCTGGTAATCTTCCACCAGCGCGCAGAAGTGGTCAATGTGGGGCGGCATATTGGTGGCCGCGCCGCCACCAAACGCTATATAAGAGATGCCGGTGCGCACGTAAAAGCGGGGCGGCGGATCGCGCTCCTGGAAGAGTTGGGGGTCGAAGATGCGGCCGTAGAACTTGGCAGAGGCCTCCGGGTCGGGAACAGTCATACCGATATGCTCGAGGCCGCTGGTGCGCAGGGGCAGAGTGGCGGCTAAGGCAGTGCCGCGGGCCAACAGAGCGGCACTCGAAGCGCCGGCCAGTTGCAGAAAATGGCGGCGGGTGGGTGAAGGATCCGGCTGGGAAGATGGTGGAATCATAAAGCAGGTCCTGACAATCGGCAATGTGCCCCACGATGGTATCATTCCCTCAGCCAGGCATGGGACGAAGAACGGGGCCGCGGCCAGGAGCCAGGGGCCGGGGAATGGCAGGCGCGCTCATACGGTGACTGACGGCACATGGGACTAGCGCCGCGGGAAGAACTGCTGGAGAAGCTGCGTGAAAGGATTGTGCGCTTCGCGGCATCTCGATTGGAGAGGGACGCCGCCGAGGATTTGGCACAGGAGGTGTTGATGCTCCTCCATGAAAAATACAGCCACCTAGAGCGCCTCGAAGACCTCCTGCCGCTATCGCTGCGCATTGTGCGGTTCAAGATGTTTGCGGTGCGCCGCAAGGCTGCGCGCCGCGGAGAGTACTCTCAGGTTTCGATTGAAGATATTCCACTGCCCGATCCGGACTGGACTCCTTTGGACTATGTGGAGCATCAGGAACTGGTAGAGCGGCTGGCGCGCGCCATGGGCCAATTGGGAGAACGCTGCCGCCGCCTGATGCGGCTCAAACTGGAGGGCAGAACGTTTGCGGAGATTCAGAAGATCATGGGGGCAGGGACGATCAACACGATCTATACATGGGATCATCGCTGCCGCCAGCGCCTGCTCGAGCTGATGGGCGGGGATTGGAGACGCCCGCAATGAAAGGGGACGAGATCCGGAAATTGCTGGGCGGATACGCCACCGGAACGCTGACGCCGGAGGAGCGGGCGGCGCTGTTTGCGGCGGCGCTGGAAGATCAGCAGGTGTTCGAAGCGTTGCTGGAGGAAGAGCCTCTGCGGGAAGCACTGGAAGATCCAGGCGCGCGGGCCCGTTTACTGGCCGCTTTGGAGGACCCTGCGGACAAACCGGCAGCGCCGCAGGCTTGGTATTACCGCGATGTGCACCCGGGCATTATCGCGGGAGCGGCGGCGGCAGTGATCCTCATTACGCTCGTGGTTACGTACCGGCCGGTAAGAACGGCTCCGCCGGTCAATGTAGTAGCGCAAACGGAGCTGCCGCAGCCATGGAAATCGGTTTTGCCCGGCGAACTGCCGCCGCTGGCTCCGTTCGGCGCAAGGGCCGTGCCCAAACTGCCGGATGCGCCGAAGCTACCGGTGCCCGGCGGAGCAGGCACGCCGCAGGAGGTGCGGGACACGATTGACAAGCTGGTGGCGCAAAACTCCGCCGATGGGCCGGGGCCGGTGGTGGCGGGACCAGCGGGCGCGGTGGAGATGGCGCGCGCGGCGGTTCGCCCGGGAGCTTTGCCGTTTGCGCCAAGCCTGCCGGTGTCTGCGCCCCCTGCTCCGCCAGCGCTACGCTATACCATTCTGCGGAAATTGCCCAGCGGCGAAATGGCGTCCGTCGATTCGCGGCAGCCGCTAGGTCCCAGCGATGAGACCGTGATCCGCTTCGAGGCGGTGGAGGCGGGCTATTTGTACGTGCTTGAGCGCTCGGCGGACGGACTGCGGCGGATCGCGACTGAACAGGTGGAACCTTCAGTAGCCTACACGGTTCCGCGAGAGGGCACGTTTCACAATGAAGGAAACGGACCGCGGGAATTTCAGGTGATGTTTTCGCGCGAGCCGCAGAACGTGCCGGACCGCGTCTTGGGGGTAGTGGCGATCGCCGGGCAACCGGCGCCTGCGCGGCCGGTTTCCGGCTCGCCACCAGCCGTGCCCACGTTGCTGTTCATCACGCTGCGATACCCGGCGCGGTAAGATGCCGCAGCAACTTCTTTTGGCGGCGTGCAAACAGGCGCACCTCGAACGGCACGCGAAGGCGCCCCACTCAGGCGCTGCCGGCTGCGGGGAAATATAAGATGAAGGTGGAACCGCGGCCGGGTGCGCTGATCACTTCGAGCGCGCCGCCATGCCCTCGAACGATTCCGACCACCGCGGAAAGCCCCAGTCCTCTACCGAGGAATTTAGTGGTGAAGAATGGATCGAAGATGCGGGCCTGGGTGGCGGCATCCATACCACAGCCTGTGTCTTGGACTTTGACCGTCACCGAGCGCCCTGGCGAAATGGGGAAGTCGCTCAGGCGCAGGGCACGATAGGATTCATCGAGATCCAAAATGCCGGTTGTGACGAAGACCGTTCCCGACTCGACGCCAATAGCTTCGGCAGCATTGATCACCAGGTTGGCGACCACCTGCTGCATCTGCGCCAGATCGGCCTGAACGGGCGGAACCGGCGGCAAGACAAACTCGAGGTAGACATTCTTGGGGATAGCCGCCTGGAGCAGTTCCGCCTGCTCCTGAATGATGGCCGAGAGATTTACGAGACTGATGACGAACCGGCCCTTGCCGGCATAGGCGAGCAGTTCGCGGGTTAAGTAGGCCATTCGCTCGGCGGAGCGGAGCAGTTGCTGGAGCAAGGGGCGTTCGGAATGGCCGGGGCCCAGGTGGTCGAGGGCAAGAGAAGCATTGCCGATCACGCCCACCAAAAGGTTATTGAAATCGTGTGCGATGCCGCCCGCCATCAGGCCCAGGCTTTCTATTCTGGCGGTTTCGCGCAATTGCTCCTCAAGGCGTTTGCGCTCGGTGATGTCGCGCGCGATTTCGAGAAAGCCGGGCGAGCCATTTCCGGCGCCTTGCGGGCCTGGCTCCACACCTTGCTTGAGGGCCCAACGGCTGGACACGACGATCTTGACGCCATCTTTGCGGGTCTGGATGAGTTCGCCCTGCCATGCGCCCTTTTGGAGCAAGGCGCTGCGAATCTCCGGAAATGAGGGGCCGGACTCGGTGCGGAACAGATCATGGGGGGACCTTCCGAGCGCCTCGGCGGCACTCCAGCCGTACATGGACTCTGCTCCCTTGTTCCAGAAGTCGATAGCGCCCCGGACGTCCAGGGAAATGATGGCGTCCTGGGCGAGATCGAGCAGGTCGCCGCGCTTAGCGGTTTCGGCCCTGGCTTTGGCCAGGTGGTCGATTTGTGCTTCCAGACGGGAGCGGGCGCTGCGCAGCCTGTCGAAGAGCACGATCAAGACGCTGCTGATGAGGAGGTAAAAGAATAGCCCGACGATGTCTCCGCCGGTGAATATAGAACGCGAGCCCGGACCAGTGAGAAAATGCCGGGCGATGATGGCGCCGAGGACGACCGAGGTCAGGCCTGGGCCCAACCCGGCCCACCAGCCGCAAATCAGTGCTGCGACGAAGAACGTGCCGTAGGGGAAATTGATACCGGCTAAGGGGTTGAGAGCTGCACCGGAAGCGTAGGCGAGTGCTACCGCGCCCACCGCAGCGCCATACCTGATAAGGACCGATCTGCTGAGAAGGGAGGTGAGAATGGCTTATTTTCGCACGCCCGGGCGGGTTCCGCAGCAATGCCACCGGCCCGCCCCGGATGAAGCCTTACGCCAACGAAACCACGCTAGCGCTTACGGGTTTATCGCCTACCGGAAGCATGGCAAACAGTGGTGCAGACTTGTAGCGGCGCGTAGCCAGCGAGGCGATGCGGATCACGGCGAGATCGCCCGATTTTTCGTTGAGCACGAGGGCGTACTGGCGGTCAGGCGTGATGAGAATGTGGCGCGGCTCGCGGCCCACAGCCACCACCGCAGCCAGCCGGCGAGTTTCGATATCCAGGGCGGTGACCGTTCCGGTTTCCGGATTGGTGACCAGGAGGTATGGCCCCGTGACGGCCATGGCCGCCGGCGCGCGGCCAGCCAGAATGGTCTCGCCGATTTCGGTTTGATAGGGGTAGACGATCACCACGGCATCCATGCCCGGACCAGAGACAAAGAGCTGTCCGCCATCCGCGGTGGAACAAAAGTGGTGGGGTTCAATGGGTAGAGGCAAGCGGACAAGGAGCGCCGCGGTGGCGGTATCGATGATGGACAGGCTGCGGTCCGCCCAGCTTCCCGCGATGACCTGTGCACCATTTTGCTGAAAGCGGACCACGGCGGTATCCCGGGAGAGAGCGGCGGTGCGCTCAATGGCGCTGCCATCCAGCCGCGCAAACATAAGGGCGGCGGCGGCGCGCGAGACAATCGCCGCGTGGTTGCCGCTCACATCGAAATCATCCGGTGTGAGCGGCAAATGGATACGGCGCCGGGGCTGGAGCGAATCGAGAGGGAGTTCGACCAGGGCGGCGGGGGAGCGTGCCAGCAGCCAGAGCGCGGCGTTTGCACCGGTTCCGCCCGCCAGAACCATGCTGACAGACTGGGCGGCAACTCGCACGCGGCGGATTACGCGGCGCGAAGCCGCATCGATTTCGTACACCGTGCCGGTGTCGGCCGACAACACCAACACTCGCGGAAGCCGCGGATGCGGAAGGATAGCGGAAGGCGCGGCGTCCAGGCGGACCGGCCGGGCGGTGCGAAAGGTCAGCAGATCGATTACGCCCAACGAGTGGGATTGCTGGGCGGCCACAAAGCAGTACCCTGGATACCCGGTGGCTCTGCGGCGCCGGCAACCCGGCAGGAGGACCGGAGCTAAAAGCAGGGCGCGGCGGGAGAGATGGAACGGCACTACTGCCCATTGTAGCTGTGCAAAGGAGAGTATCTGAAGCCGGCTCTACGTCGTCACCAATAACCACAACCTTGGAAAGGCCGCGATGAACGGGCTGAAGGTGGCGGCGCTTCTGACCGGCCGGCCGATCCGTCCACCGCCCGAGCTGGTGGCGCGGTATCCCGAGTTGCGCGAAACCCGAGTTGCGCGAAATAAGCTGAGAGCGGGCTGCTTGCGGCTGGACTGCTCCTTTACCTTCTTCCAGCTACAATGGGGAATTCTCATGAAGTACTGTGTGTTCCCGCTCGTAGCGGCTCTGGGCACGGTTGCTCTGGTTTCCTGCAGGAGATCGGCCCCGCCCAACGTCGCCGCGGAAGTCAATAATCACCCGATTACTTACGCCGAACTGGAAAAGACCTATCAATCCCAGCCGCAAACCACCGAAGGTTCCAGCCAGGACCAGGTGCTTTCGGACAAACTGAATGTTTTAAGCAACCTGATCATTAGCGAGATTCTGCTGGAGCGCGCCGAGAAGCTCGGCCTGATGGCGGTTGATGCGGATGTCGATGCCGAATTCAACAAGATGAAAGCGCCGTACACCAAGGAGGAGTTCGAGCGGCAATTGGCGGCGCGCAAGATGGACGTGGCCGATCTGAAATCGCAGCTC
>JASIAM010000278.1 GCA_030041985.1 Bryobacteraceae bacterium
CGCTCCCGCGAATAGAGCGAGATACGAAGCGAGCCATGCCCTTCCGCTACACTAAACTCCATGCGCACTCCCTGGCCCGCGCTTTTCGTGTTGGCGGGAGGAATTATGACCGGAGCAAGCCAATCTACCCAGGCGAATTTTGGAAAACTGCCCGATGGCAGCCTTGTCCATATCTACACGCTGACTAACCGGAGCCACATCGCGGCGCGGATCACCGATTACGGCGGTATCCTCGTTTCGTTGACCGCGCCGGATCGCCACGGCCAATTCGCCGATATCGTGCTCGGCTTCGATTCGCTGGAAGGCTACCTGGCCCATAACGGCGCGTTTTTCGGCGCCCTTATCGGCCGCTATGCCAACCGCATCGCGAAAGCTCACTTGGCGTTAGATGGCATGGAGTACCGGCTGGAAAACAACGACGGCGCTAACACCTTGCACGGCGGCTCTCAGGGTTTCGATAAAAGGTTGTGGACGCCGCGCGTCCTGCCGGACGGGGGCCTGGAACTTACTTATCACAGCAAGGATGGAGAGGAGGGTTTTCCCGGCAATTTGACCGTGACCGCCATCTATCGTCTGACCGATGCCAATGAACTTCGCATCGATTATGCGGCCACTACCGATAAGGATACGGTCGTCAACTTTACCAATCACTCCTATTTCAACCTGAAGGGCGCGGGTTCGGGCGATGTTCTCGGTCACCAGCTAACTTTGTATGCCAGCCGGTTCACCCCCGTCGATCGCGGCCTGATTCCTACCGGGGAGCTGCGCAGCGTAGCCGGAACGCCTTTCGATTTTCGCAAGCCGGTTATGATTGGCGCGCGCATCGCGCAAAACGATGAGCAACTGAAACTCGGCGGCGGTTATGACCACAATTTTGTTCTGGACAAGAAGTCCGCTGACGGCAAACCCGAGATCGCAGCCCGCGTGGAAGAGCCGGAGAGCGGCCGTGTGCTCGAGGTATGGACCACCCAACCGGGCATTCAGCTCTACACCGCCAATTCCCTGGAGGATGGACTCCAGGGAAAAGGGGGAGCGTTATATGGGCGCCGGTCGGGTTTCTGCCTCGAAACACAGCATTTTCCCGATTCGCCCAACGAAAAAGATTTCCCCTCCACAGTGCTGCATCCGGGCCAGCGATTCCGGAGCACGACTATCTATCGGTTGCTGGCTGAGCATTAGACTGGCGTGTATCCTCTTGTTGGCTGCGTTAGGAATCTGCGGGAAGCAGGCTATGGGTGTTTACGATCAAGACCGCTCGTGGGACGCGCTCCACCGGGGCGCCTGCCACCTTTGGCACTTCCGCACCGCTTCGATTTCCGATCCGATCCTCATTAAGCGCGGGATAGAGTTCCTCTCGGCAGATGAGCTTGCCCGGCACGCGCGCTATCTGGTTCCCGATGCGGCCCGCAGCTTCCTTGCCGCGCGTATCCTGGTGCGGTCGGTCCTGTCCCTCTACGCGCCGATTTCCCCGTCCGCGTGGCGCTTTGAACCGAACCGTTGGGGGCGCCCCTACATCGCCAATCCGGACGCGCCCCCTGGGCTGCTTTTCAACCTCTCGCATAAACCGGGGCTCATTACATGTCTGGTCGGCTGCGGACGGGACCTAGGCGTGGATGTAGAAGACGCCAGCGCCAATCGCCCTTACCTCCGCGAAATTGCACAGCGCTTCTTTTCTGCTACCGAGGTAGCTCGATTGGTCGAATTGCCGGAGGCGCAGCATGTCCGCCGTTTTTTCGAGCTCTGGACCTTGAAAGAATCTTATATTAAGGCGCGCGGAATTGGCCTCAGCCTTGGACTATCGAAGTTTTCTTTCTCGGTCGAAGAAGATCCTTCGCCCACGTGCGCCACGGTGACATTCGACCATGATTTCGAGGACGATGCGGAAACCTGGGACTTCCGATTGTTCCGCCCCGACGATCGTCACCTGATTGCTACTTCCGTGCGCCGCTGTCCCACACCACTCATCATTGAGACCACGGGAGCGGAGGAGTTAGTCTTTCACTCCCTCACTGCTCCCGACGGGGCGAATCCACCCGGAATATTCTAATTCCAATTCGTGGTCTAATTCTATACGTGGCTTTGGTTGTATGTGGAGACAGAAATGGCTATCGATGCAGACAAACTTCAAACTTTAGTGACTCGCCTGAATGATCTGACAGAACGGGCGGGCACAAACAAGAGTGAAGCGGAGACGAACGCCACCGAGATCCAATCCCTGGCGAATGGCCCGCTGAAGGAGATCGACCTGGATGGTTCCGGGAAAGTGGATGCCGCTAAGTGGAACGCCCTCCCGCCGGAGGTGCGCCGAAACCGCTATGAGCGTTTGCTCCGGGTGGTAGAAGCTGTTGCGGTGCTGGAGGACAGCGACGGTCCGGCTGACCGGAACAGCATCATGTTTCGGGGTTACCTCGGTAACCGATGGGTCGTTTTTCTCACTCTGCTGGCGCTGGCCGGGACCATTCTTACTCTGTTTTTCATTCACCAGAATTTCCAGCAGGCCATGCAAGGGCCACCGGTACTGGCCGCCCCGGGCACTCCACCCGCAACCCAAAATCCGGCGCCGCTCGAAGAAAATGTCCTCCTTATGGTGATGCTGATGGGTATCTTGGGCGGTTTTCTGCACCTTACCAGTTCACTCGCCATATATGTGGGCAACCGCCATCTTCTGCGGAGCTGGGTCATTTACTATCTGCTCATGCCAGTGGAAGGGCCGGCATTAGCGGTGGCTCTCTATCTTCTGCTCCGGGTCGGAGTCCTGAGTCCGCCCAGCACCGGCCAGGCGAGCACGGCCAATTTGAATTTCGTCGGCATCTACGGCTTTTCGGTGCTGGCCGGCATCTTCTCCAAGCAGGCTTTGGAGATGTTAGCCGATGTGTTCAACATTGTCTTTTCCAAGGTGAAGGCCAAAGACGCGGTGGGCAGCGCCCAACCCGATAACACTGCTCAGACGCCGGCGTCCGCCAAGCAGGCTGCTGCCGGAGATTAATCCATGGCCACTCTCTACGCCGGCACGTCCGGCTTCGCTTATCCGGCCTGGAAGCCGTCATTTTACCCGGCCAAACTTCCTTCCAAGCAATTTCTCCAGCATTATGCCGGGCGGCTCAACTGCGTGGAAATTAACTATACCTTCCGGCGCTTGCCTGCGGCCGCGACGCTCGAATCCTGGGCCGGTCAGACCCCCGCCGGTT
>JASIAM010000279.1 GCA_030041985.1 Bryobacteraceae bacterium
CTCCGCGCCGGCCATCAATCTCGATCAATCGCTGTACGCTTCGGCTCCTTTGCCCCAAACCAAGCGGCTCATGCTTAAGGATGAGGACCTCTGCGTCCATTGCGGCCTGTGCGCGGAACGCTGCCCCACCGCCGCCTGGGATATGCAGAAGTTCGAACTCCAAATTCCATACGCAGGAAGGCCAGTGCTTGCCACAGTCACTCAGTGAACCCGTCGTTTCCACCCCCGCGCGCCCTGCGGTGCGCGTGAACGATTTTGCTTTCAAATTAGCCAACGTCAACGGAACCGGTTCTGCCAGCGCCAATGGCTTGCTTATGCAGGCCATTTTCCGTATGGGCATCCCCGTTTCCGGCAAGAACCTGTTCCCCTCGAACATTCAGGGCTTGCCCACCTGGTACGAGATCCGCGTCAATAAGGACGGCCACACCGCCCGCGCGCTCGATTACGACCTCATGGTAGCCATGAACGGCCAGACCTACGGCCGCGATATCTATGAGGTACGCGAGGGCGGCTATCTGCTCTACGATTCCACCTGGCCGCTCGACCCCGCTTTGCGCCGCGACGATATCACGACCCTCGGCGTGCCACTGGCCCAAATGTGCAACCAGCACTTCCGCGAGCCGCGTGAGCGCATTCTCATGAAGAATATCGCCTACGCCGGTTCGCTGGTGGCCCTGTTGAACGTCGATATGGACATAGTCGAAACTCTCCTTGACGAAAAATTCGCCGGGAAAAAGGCTCTGCGCGAATCCAACCGGCGCGCGCTGCGGCTCGGCCTCGATTACGCCAAGGAACACTTCGAGCCGCTCCCCTTCCGCCTGGAGCGCATGGACGCCAACCGCGACAAGATTCTCATCGATGGCAACACCGCCACGGCGCTCGGCTGCGTCTACGCCGGCTGCACCGTGGCGGCGTGGTATCCCATTACACCCTCCACTTCGGTAATGGACGCCTTCAAAGACTTCTGCGAGAAGTACCGCCGCGATCCGGAAACCGGCCGTAACAACTACGCCATTATCCAAGCCGAAGACGAACTGGCGGCCATTGGCATGGTGATCGGCGCTTCCTGGGCTGGCGCGCGTGCCTTCACTTCCACTGCCGGCCCCGGCATCTCCTTGATGAACGAATTGCTGGGCCTGGCTTATTACACAGAAATCCCGGCCGTGGTCATGGACATCCAGCGAGTCGGCCCCTCCACCGGCATGCCCACGCGCACCCAGCAGGGCGACTTATTCGAATGCGCCTACGCCTCTCACGGCGACACCAAACATATTCTTCTTTTCCCGGCCAATCCACATGAGTGTTTCGAATTCGCGGTGAAAGCCTTCGACTTGGCCGAGCGCTTCCAAACGCCCGTGTTTATGATGTCCGACTTGGATATCGGCATGAACGACTGGGTGGTGCCGCGCCTCACCTGGGATGATTCCTACCGACCCGACCGCGGCCGCGTCTTGAGCCTGGAAGAGATTCAGCAGCTTTCTCACTTCCAGCGCTACAACAACGAAGACGAAAATTTTGTGGCCGCGCGCACTCTGCCCGGCGTAGATCCGAAAGCTGCTTACTTCACCCGCGGCTCCGGCCACGCCAAAACGGGAGCCTACACCGAGATCCCCGATGAGTACCAGGAAGTGGTGGACCGGCTGGCGCGCAAGCACAAAGCGGCGGCGCAGTTCGTCCCGGCGCCTGTGATTACCCCCAGTCCCCAGTCCCCGGCCGCTATCGGTCTCATCACTCTCGGCGGCTGCGATCAGGCGGTACGCGAAGCCGCGGCTCTGCTTCCCGAATACGGCGTGTTCGCCGACGTGCTGCGTGTGCGGGGGTTCCCATTTGATCCTAGTGTCGAAGCATTCATCGCGGAGCACGAAGTCTCGTTTGTGATCGAGCAGAACCGCGACGGGCAACTCCGCTCTTTGCTCATCCTCGAAACCGGGGCGCCTAAAGAAAAGTTGCGGCCGCTCTTGATCTACGGCGGTTTCCCCTTGAGCGCCCGCCACGTCATCGAAGGAATTACCAGTCAGTTAGGAGAAAACATTCTTGCCTTCCATCACTAAGCCGGTCGCCGTTCATCCCAGCCTGCGGCGCAACGAGGTCGGGCTAACCGTTCGCGATTACGAAGGCTCCATGTCCACGCTGTGCGCCGGTTGCGGTCACGATTCCATCACCGCCGCGCTGATTCGCGCCATTTGGGAATTGGCCATTCCGCCGCACATGATCGCCAAGATCAGCGGTATCGGATGCTCCTCGAAAACACCTACCTATTTCGTCAGTGGCGGGCATGGTTTCAACGCAGCCCATGGCCGCATGCCGCCAATCGCTACCGGGGCCAATGCCGCCAATCGCGAACTCACCTACATCGGCATTTCCGGTGATGGCGATTCGCTCTCCATCGGCCTCGGACATCTGTGCCACGCCATCCGCCGCAATGTGCGCATACTTTATGTGATCGAGAACAACGGTGTCTACGGTTTGACCAAGGGCCAGTTCTCCGCTTCCGCCGATGTGGGATCCAAAAGCAAACGCAAGGAGCCCAACCACATGGCGCCCATTGATCCGGTGGCGCTGGGCCTGAGCCTTGGTGCAACTTTTATCGCGCGCAGCTTTTCGGGAGACAAAGACCAGCTTGTTCCCATCCTCAAGGCCGGTATGAAACATAGCGGCTTCGCCTTGGTGGATGTGCTTTCGCCTTGCGTAACCTTTAACGATCACGAAGGTTCCACCAAGAGTTATCTGCACGTCCGCCAGCAGGCCCGTGCCGCTACGGAAACTGACTTTGTCGAACCGACCTCGGAAATTCTGGCCAGCATCGGCACCAACGGCGCAGTGCACGTGACCATGCACGATGGCAGCATCGTGGCCTTCAAGGGTGTCCCACCCGACTACGATCCGCGAGACCGCGAGCGCGTCTACGCCTATCTGCACGAGCACCAGGCGAAAGGCGAGATCGTAACGGGCTTGCTGTATATTGATGAAACCGCCGCCGATCTGCACGACCTAAGCCAGACTCCCGACGAAGCACTCATCAAGTTGCCGTTCGAGAAACTCTGCCCTGGCTCCGCGAAACTGGAGGAGCTACAAGAAGATTTCCGGTAACTCACGCGGATCGGCTACTCCCGCTGCCACGGCTTGATCCCGATCCCCATGTGCAGCCGAATGCTGTAAATCATTACTGGACCGCGGTCGCGATTGTAGGCCGGATCGGTGTCGCGCTGGAGATCGAAAGTGGCATAGAGGCCGGGGACAACACGAGCGGAGTAGAAGCTTTCCCATACGTATTCGGGAGCGTAGTTCAGCCGTCCATCGCCGATCAGAAAATCAAGTCCGCCCTCGGCAAGATACTGGCGGTGAACCGCAGATAAGCCGCCGGCGGTGAACGAGGTGCCCACTACATCGAACCTCCGATGCCATCGCGTGGCCTTGACGGAGACGCCGCCGCCGGCCAGCCGGTCAATGGCGGTGAAGGCGAAACTTTGCGTTTTGCCATCGTTCCAGCCCAGGCGCGCGAAGATGCCGACATCGGAATTGATCGCCTGATCGAAGCTGATGCCTGTGCCGTATTTGAGCGTGCCGACACGATCGGTAAGAGAGATGTTGGGAGTGGTTCCGGTCGCTGCCGCCAACTGCAGCGCCTGTCCATAATTTCCCCCCTGTTCACGATTCGCGTATTCCATGATGCGAATCGCGCCGGCCCGGTTATGCCACGCGTAGCGCCGCTCCTCTTCCCAGACCTGTCCGTGGTCGCGGAACAAGCGCCGGTCGAATTGCTGGCCATTGGCGACCTTCGGCTCGGCTGCAATTCCGTAGCGGAACGACCAGTTGCGCGTGTGAAACTCCTGCACGATGCCCCAGGTGTAGCCGCGCGTATCAGCCGGATAATCCCAAGCGCCGTTGTACATCACGCCCCAGGCCATGAATTGCGTCCGCGGATCGTGGGTGTAATTGTTGTTGTCGAAGTAATCGGTCAGGGTGAAACGCCCGGCGTAGACGGAATAGCGGGTCATGGGCCGTTCGCCGGCGAGCTGATTTTCGTCACTCTCCTGGCGCTCTTTCTCCGAGCCGAATCCAAAATCATGCTGAATGAGCAGGCGCGCGACATATGGCTTGGGCGTGGCGCTGGCAACGCGCGGGATTTCTCCGTTAGGTTGATCGGCGATGCCGTTCACGCCGCTGAATCCTTTCCCGCCCGCGATCTCCGGATCGAAAATCAGAAACGTATCCTGCTCCAGGCGGGCTGTGAAAAACAGCGTCGTGGTAAGCGATACATCGCGCTCGGGAGTGTCCTGCAGGCTGAGGGGGCCCTCGTAGGGAGAAGCAAACGTCCCGTGATAATCGCCAATCGAGGTGGCTTGAAAATAAAGATTCCAGCGCTCCGATTCGGTTTCCTCAAGAGAAGGTGCGTCGTTCGAAGCAGGAGTGTCAGTGGCAGGAGCAGAGGAAGCCTGGGCAGTGACTCGCAGTGACAATAACAGGAGCACCCGGCCGGCACGTAGTGTGTTTGAAAGTTTCATTTTGGTTACACAGTCCGCGCCAGCGACTATTGCCGTCGGTCAGCGTGCTCCCCACAGTCAGGGCCTCCTTTCTGCCGGAATTTGAAGGGCGAAACTCCTTCGCCATTCATTGACAGCATATACCGCCTGGGGTATGCTTGTAAAGCGTTTTCTGCAATTATTTTTGGCGAAACAAACTATGCCTCACACAGCGATGGAGAAAAAAAAGCTGCTGAACCGGATCCACCGGATCATGGGACAAGTGGCAGCGATTGAGAAAGCTTTGGATCAGGAAGCGGAGTGTTCCGATATTCTTCACAACATATCGGCGTGCCGCGGCGCTATGGACGCGCTCATGGCCGAGGTAATTGAGGGTCACATTCGTTATCACATTCTAGGCGAGGAGGGCAGAGTTACGGATGAGCAAGCGCGCGCCGCTGATGACTTGGTGAGCGCCCTGCGATCCTATCTCAGGTGACCCAGAGCGGAAGCTACAATGAGGGTGATGAATTTCCGTCCCGGCAAATCACTGCTCGTCCTCGCTTGCTGCTTGCTGGCCGGCACATATCTTCCAAGTGGCCGGAGCTTTGCGTCTCCCGCAACCGACAGCGTAGCCAAACGGCTTTATGTAGAACCGTTCCAAACCAAAGAGGACGCGGCAAAACTGCGCGACGATGTAACGGCCGAACTTCGCAAGGTGAGTTCTGTCTCGCTGGTGGCTGACGCATCCAATGCAGACTTGATCCTGGGCGGCGGAGGAGAGATCTGGATCAGGGGGTACCACAGTTTTAGTCCCCGATCTCATATGAAGTTACCGACCAATGGCACACCGATTTATGGGGGCTTCTTATCAGTCGAGCTGAAAGATAAACGAGGAGTGACTCTCTGGTCTTACCTGGTGACACCCGGCACAGCATCCGGCGATGTTTCGAAGGATCTTTCCAAGCAAATCGCGAAACGTCTTGCCGAGGCGCTGAATCACGTGGAAACACCCACCGCGGTGTCTCCACAGCAGCAACCCACGGTGTCACTCAGCGCAGCCGGGGCGACGTTTCCTTATCCCGTTTATCAGAAATGGTTCACCAATTTTCAAGTGGATCAGCCGGGCACGCTGATCAGCTATGACGCGATGGGCTCGGAAGCGGGCATTCGTAAGCTACTGGCGGGAGGCGCCGATTTCGGAGCCTCGGACAGCCCGGAGGTGATTCATCAACTCGCTCCTGCCGCAGAAAGCAACTACCTGCTATTTCCTTCTGTGGCCGGGGCGGTGGTTCCTATTGTCAACCTGCCCGGTGTCTCGGAAGATATCGCCTTCACGCCAGAAGCGCTGGCGGGCATCTATCTCGGAAAGATCACCAAGTGGAACGACCCCATTCTGGTTCGGACGAATCGTGGTGTGCACCTGCCCGATTTGGACATCGTGGTGGTCCATCGTTCCGATGGGAGCGGCACAAGCTGGGCTTGGACGAGTTACTTGTCGAAGACAAGCCCGGAGTGGAAGAGCGCGGGCGGCGCCAGCATGGATCCTAAGTGGCCAACCGGACGCGGGGCCACCGGGAATGAAGGTGTCGGCAAGCTGGTCAGGGAACTGGGCGGTTCGATTGGTTACGTAGAGTTTATCTACGCGTTGCAGAATCACCTCACTTACGGCAAGGTACGGAATCAGAATGGCGAATTTGTGGGAGCCAGTCTGGAGAGCATCGCGGCGGCGGTAGATCACTATTCGAAGGAGCTTCGTGAGAATGTGCAAGCATCGCTAGTGGATGCGCCTGGAGAAGGCGCGTATCCGATCGCTTCGTTCACCTGGATCGCCGTTCCGGTCCACATCGCGGATGACAACAAGCGGCATGCGATTGCGGCGTTTCTTCACTGGATGCTCGGCCCCGGCCAGCGCCAGGCCGCTGCGTTGGGCTATCTCGCACTTCCCAGAGAGATTGTGGCGAAAGAAGAAGAAGCTATCGCCAGGATTCACTGAAGCATCTGATGTATTCCTCGCGCCTTCATTGGGACGTGCGGCCCAATCGCATTGCCTGCACTCTGGCCCGCAAGCGGAGTGAAGGCATCGCCATTCTCGATTTAACCGAGTCGAATCCGACGCACGCGGGCCTTCACTATCCGCCGGAAATCCTACGCGTGTTCGATGACGAGCGTTTGCTCCGCTACGAGCCAACACCCCAGGGCATGATGGAAGCACGCGAGGTAGTGGTGGGTTACTACGCTGCGCGGGGCATCGCCATCGAGCCGGAACGAATCCTGCTAACGGCCAGCACGAGTGAGGCATATGCGTACCTCTTCAAACTGCTGGCGGACCCGGGTGATGAAGTGCTCGTGCCCCGCCCGTCCTATCCGCTTTTTGAATTCCTCGCAAACCTGGAATCAGTCGTGGTACGTTCGTACCCATTGGTGTATTACGGTGGCTGGAGCATAAATTGGCAGGCGCTCCTGGCCGCTATTACGGAGCGGACGCGCGCAATTGTTGTGGTGAATCCCAATAATCCCACCGGATCGTTTCTGAAGAAGGACGAAGTGGAGCGCCTGGCGGCGTTGTCGTTTGAGCGGCAGATCGCGTTGATTTCCGATGAAGTGTTTTCCGATTATGCTTTCGGCGCAGATGGGGAGCGGGCCGTCACTGTCGCGGGTCTAGAGCAAGGTCTCGCATTTGCGCTCAGCGGTCTTTCGAAAGTTGCCGGCCTTCCGCAGATGAAATTGGGCTGGATGGTAATGGCTGGGGCGAGCGAGGAGCGGCGCCGCGCGCGGGAGCGCCTGGAGTGGATTGCCGACACTTATCTCTCAGTTGGCACGCCGGTACAATGCGCGGCCGCGCGGCTACTGACAGCCGGCCGGAGTGTGCAGGAACAGATTCGAAGCCGCACGGCGGAGAACCTGCAATTCGTGCGGCGCGCCCTGGAAGGAACCAAAGTAAACCTGCTCAACGTGGAAGGCGGTTGGTATGCGACGCTGCAGATTCCGCGCGTTCGCAGCGAAGAAGAATGGACGCTGGAGCTTCTCGAGCGCGCGAATGTGCTAGTGCAACCGGGCTATTTTTACGATTTTGAAAGCGAGGCTTTTCTGGTGGCCAGCCTACTGACTGAGCCGGGTATTTTTCAGCACGGATTGCGAAAGCTCGTGGCAGTTACGACCCATGTGTAGCGTTTAAAAAGTGGTTTTAAATCGTACGCAGATTCGCCACTCTTCGCGAATCCGCGTACAATAAAAACATGGCCAAAGGTTGGGAAAGTAAGTCGGTCGAAGCATTGGCCGGCGTATTCGACGTGCGCCCAGGTGCGCTCGAACGAAACATACCCGATTCCGCCACTCTGGATCGACTTCGTCAGAAAGAAACCATGTTGCTTTCGCGGACTCGCATCGTGACGGACTTGAAATCGGCACAAAACCCACGGTACCGGGAGCTGTTGAGCCGGATGCTGGCGGATTTGGACGTAAAATTGGCAGCTTTATAGCAGCGGCGAGAACTAAATATTACCCCAGGATGTGATTCGCTCAGGTGTGATGCGAATGACAGCCGCATCATCTGCGAGCATGCCGCGCGCATACTGCACGTACTTGGCTCTTAATTTACGAATGGCCCTAGCCTGCTCCTTACGTGCTGACTCGGGAAGTAGCTTGGCGTTCCCTCGTATCAAGACATACCAGAGTTGCATCCAGTCCTCGTCGTAGTTATCGACTAGAAGCGCTACGCGCGGTATGGCCTGAATGTTGCGCAAACGCGCGAGCCGTTCGGTAGGAACGCGCTTCGGTTTGTGGTCTATCGCTGTATAGAACCGCTTGCCGTCATATGCAAAACAGACGGGCACGAGGTGCGGCAGGCCTTGGGCGTCCAGTGTCGCAAGCCGGGCGACTCGGGCCTCTTTGAGGATTTTGCGAACTGCAGCGGAAATGTTTTGCGGTTTACCAGGCATGCGGGACCGCTTGCGCCAGTCAAGCTAACAAGCGCGCGTACTGATCGAGCACGGCCAGGATTTCGTCGCGAGTCTGATCGGGAATGGCCAGAACCGCGCGATGAACACCCAGCTCACGGTACTCGGCGAGCACTCGCTGGTCGGGCGGGGCGAGGAAGACATTGAGCGACAGGGTCGAAAAGTCCCGCCCGGCCGCCGCGGCCGCTTTCCGTAAACGCGCAAGCGCATCTTTAGCGCTAAATGGCGGCCTGGCGAGAGGCATCCAGCCATCGCAAAATTCCACGACGCGTTTTACGGTGTAGTCGCTCCCGCCGCCGAGAAGAATCGGCGGGTGAGGCCGCTGGGCCGGCTTGGGGTAGAGCCAGACGGGATCAAAGTTGACCATTTCTCCGTGGAAGGAAGCCTCTTCCTGAGTCCACAGGGCTTTCATCGCCAGGATGCGTTCGCGCATCAGCTTGAAGCGCGTTTCGTAATGCGCCCCATGATTTTCCATTTCATCGACATTCCAGCCGCCGCCGATACCGAAGAGGAACCGGCCACCGGACAACTGATCGAGGCTGGCGATCGACTTGGCTGTCACGATCGGGTCGCGCTGCGGGACCAGACAAACGCCGGTGCCGAGCATGATCTTCCTGGTTGCCGCGGCGGCAAACGAAAGCGCCACAAACGGGTCATGCGTATGGGAGTAAGCTTTGGGCAACTCGCCGCCGCCGGGATATGGCGTGCGGCGTGATGTGGGAATATGCGTGTGCTCGGGCAGCATGAGCGATTCGAAGCCACGCGCCTCCGCTTCACGCGCCAGCTCGCGAATGTCGATGCCGTAATCTGTCGGAAAGTAGGAAAGGCCAACGCGCAGTGTGGTCATTTCTTCGCCTCTGTCCCGACATAATGAACGGCGTCTCTTTCCTCGCAAACAAATTCCATCAGTTCTGTATCGGGCATCAATTGATGATTTACGCGGACGGTGAATGGCTTGGTGTAGGCCTTGGGATCGTCAATCGTGACATCGATCTGCATCAGGCCGAACTTCACACGACGCCAACGCTCGATCATCTTGCCGGAGCTGGTGAGAGGGCTGCCTTCCACATCCAGCCAGACATCATCGCGAAATCCGCTGGTCTCGACGACCAGTGTGTCGCCATCCCAGTGGCCGATAGAATAGCCGTACCACCACGGCGTAGGATCTTTCGGCAGCAAGCGGCCATCCATGTGAATCTGCCGGACATTGCCATTGGCCTCATAAAGGATGACGATGTCCCGCGGCGTCTGTATGATCTTGCGGGGCTGCGGGTGCATAAGAAGCTGGGTTAAGCCTAAGGGCAGGCACGCTGCGTCCGGATTGTCTTTGTTGTTATTCCCTTTTCGTTGGGCGCGCAATTGCGCGGCCCAGGGAGTCATAGGGAGGCCTTCCTTCAAACCCGCGCCGATATTGAAGAACTGCGCGACCGGAGGATCATCCGGCGAAGTAGGGATTGGGAACGGTAAAGGGAGCGTACCGTTCATTGACTCGCCACCGCGGCCGCGGCCTCCAGCGCCACGCGCAGGCTCCCACAAGCCGGAAAAGTCAGGCTTGCCGTCAGGTGTGCGCGGGGGAGGCCCGGCGAGGTCGATTTTGCCGTCCTTCATTCTGGGGCCCGGTGTAGGGTAGTTCGGCCACTGAGCGAACATCGTTAGAGCGCCGGCAGCCAGCAGGGCGAGCAGAGCGGCGGGGAGCTTGAAGATTTTCATGGTGATCCTGTGTCAAGTTATCACAAGGCAAGGTATTCGCGGGCACCCGGCGTGGCGGCGCGAGCGCCGGGCGGAAGCCCGGCGGCGGGGCAGAAGCCCCGGCCCCACGTTATACTCTATGTTCTCGTGTTTCATTCCATCGAAAAACAGGTTTCGCAGGCGTTTCGCGCGCTGATCCAGGCGCGCTACGGCATTGATTTGGCGGCCGCGATCGAGCAGCCGCGGCAGAGCGATTTTGGTGAGATGGCGGTTCCGGCCGCCTTCCAATTGGCGAAGCAGCTTCGCCAAGCGCCGCGGCAGATTGCGGCTGAACTGGTCGCGGGCATCGGACCTATTCCCGGGGTCGCTTCCATGGAAATCGCGGGCAACGGGTACATCAACCTGCGGCTCGACCGCGGCGCTTACGGCTACGCACTGCTGCGCGGGGATGCGGAGGGCACCGCAGGGTCCGGCGAAAAAATCATCGTCGAGCACACCAATATCAATCCCAACAAAGCGGCGCATATCGGGCACCTGCGCAACGCCACTCTGGGCGACACCTTTGTGCGCATGCTGCGCGCGCGGGGGGAGCGCGTGGAAGTGCAGTACGTCATCGACAACACCGGGGTTCAGGTGGCGGATGTGGTAGTGGGATTCTTGCTCGAAGGCAAGCACCCGGAAGATGTGCGCGCGCTGATCGCCGACCCGAAGGTGCGGTTCGATTATTATTGCTGGGACCTCTACGCCCGCATCTCAGCGCGTTATCAGCAGGAGCCGGAACTCGCCCAATGGCGGAGCCGGACTCTGCATGCTATCGAGGCCGGCGAAGGCGAGATGGCGGAAATGGGGCGCGTGGTGGCCGAGGCGATTGTCGAGGCGCATCTGGCGACGATGCTGCGCCTGGGCGTTGAGTACGACGTGCTGCCGCGCGAAAGCGAGATTCTGCACCTGAAATTCTGGGCTTCCGCTTTTGAGCAGCTCAAGAGCCGCCAGGCCATTTATCTGGAAACGGAGGGCAAAAATAAAGGCTGCTGGGTGATGCCGGGACTATCGGAAGAGGGCAAAGTGATCGTGCGTTCGGATGGCACGGTGACTTACGTCGGCAAAGACATCGCGTATCAACTTTGGAAATTCGGTTTACTGGGCAAGGATTTTTATTACAGGCCCTTGCGCACCTATGCCGATGGGCGTGTGCTCTGGACCACTACGGACAAAGCGGAAGAGAGTGGCGCCGCAGTGGAATTCGGCCACGGCACGCGCGTTTACAACGTCATCGATTCCCGCCAGTCTTACCTGCAGGATGTGGTTGTGGCCGGTCTGCGCGCCTTGGGTTACGAGCAGCAGGCTGCGAATTCGGTGCATTTTTCCTACGAGATGGTGGCGCTTTCGCCGCGCTGCTGCGCCGATCTGGGCATCGAAATTCCGGAAGAGGACCGGAAGCGGCCGTACGTTGAAGTATCGGGGCGCAAAGGGCAGGGGGTGAAAGCGGACGACCTGATCGATTCTCTGATCGCGAAGGCTTTCGACGAGGTATCGTCACGCCACACCGAATCGAGCGCCGAAGAACAGAAGCGGATAGCCACGCAAATCGCCATCGGTTCCCTCCGGTACTTCATGCTGAAGTACACGCGCAATTCCGTGATTGCGTTTGATCTCGAGGAAGCCTTGAGTTTCGAGGGGGAGACCGGCCCGTATGTGCAATACGCCGCCGTGCGCGCTCGCAATATTCTGCGCAAGCTGGAAGAACGCGGCGAAAAGCTGCCGGATTTCGGGGCTGAACTGGACGCTGCGCGCATGGCGCGTCAACTGGAGGCGGAGGATTTCTGGCAGGTGCTGCTGGCCGCGTCGAAAGCCGATTCGGCAGTGGACCGGGCAGTAATTGCGGGCGAGCCCGCGCATGTCGCTAAGTATGCTTTCCAGCTTGCCCAGGCTTTCAATAACTTCTATCACCAATACCCGATTTTGCAGGAACAGGACCGCGAGAAGAGAATCTTTCTGCTTTGGATGACGGACTTTTTCCGGCGGCAACTGGAGCGCACCGCGTCCATTCTGGGCATTCCGATTCCGGAGTATATGTAGAGCGGTTTTCGACGAGCTGGCTGAATATTTGCCTGTTTTCGACGCGCAGAAATGATTTTCGACGGTTGCCTTGATGAAATAGTTTTCGACGGTAGAATGCTTTTTGAGGCGGTTTTCGACGAGCGTGGAGCGATTTTCGACGGATGAAGCTTAAGTTCCAGGCCACGAGGGTCTTTCAGGAGCGGACGGTTCCCGCGGGCACCCGGCTGGCTGGCTGGAGCTTGTTGGCGGAGTTTTTCGGAATTGCAGCGCCGGTGCGCCAGCCCGGCTGCGTTTCGGAACAGCATGTTCATGGCAACGAGCGGCAGGAGGGTGACTGGCGCATATTCGATAAGCGGTACTGGCCCGGTGAAACGCTTGCCGATCATCTTAACTTTGCTCTTCGTCGTGAAGCGATTGATCTATTACTTCTGAAGCGCATTCTCGAAGCTGCGCCAAAGGCGGATTTGCTGCGAATGGTTCGGGCCGCGCCGCTCGGAATTCCATCACGGCGGCTCTGGTATTTCTACGAAGCTTTGACGGGCCGTACCTTGAACGTTGACGATGCTCCCCACGCCGCGGCCGTCGACCTGCTTGACGAAAGCTCGTATTTCACCGGCAAACCCCGCCTTTCCAAACGGCATCGGGTGCGCGACAATCTTTTGGGAACGGGCCGTTTCTCGCCTGTAATTCGCCGGACGGAAGCGCTCGAAAAATTCATCGGCCGCAACCTCTCGCGCAAAGCGCAGGAGACGGTTGGGCGAACGGGCGCTCATCTCGTCTCGCGCGCCGCCAGCTTTCTGCTGCTGGCGGATAGCCGCGCCAGCTTTGAAATCGAGGGGGAGCGCCCTCCGCGCACGCGCCTGGAGCGATGGGGGCGCGCGGTGCTTCAGGCGGGAAAGCACCCGCTCACGCTCGACGAAATCATTCGGCTGCAGCGCGTGCTGATCGAAGACACGCGGTTTACCCATACCGGTCTTCGTGCGCACGGGGTCTTTCTGGGAGAGCGCGATCACAACGGCGACCCGTTGCCGGAATTTATCGGCGCCAAGCCAGGAAATCTGGCCGATCTTATGGCGGGACTATTGGAAGCCAATGACCGGATGCGCGAAGACGGTATCGATCCGGTACTGAAAGCCGCGGCGACGGCTTTCGGTTTCGTGTACATTCATCCGTTTGAGGACGGCAATGGCCGCGTGCATCGTTGTCTGATTCATCATGTCCTGGCCGAGCGGAAATTTACGCCGTCCGGAATGGTGTTTCCGGTCTCGTCGGTGATGCTGGACCGGATTGACGACTACCGGGCCACCTTGCAGGCGCATTCAGGCCCACTTATGCCTTTCATGGAATGGCGGGCGACCCCGGAACGTAATGTTGAAGTTCTCAATGAGACGGCGGACCTGTACCGGTATTTCGACTGCACGGAGGCCGCGGAGTTTCTGTACGGTTGTGTGCGGCGCACAGTGGACGAGGATTTGCCTCGCGAGATCGACTATCTTCGCCAGCACGACAACGCCATACGGCGAATTATGAATGTGGCGGAAATGCCGGACCGCCTTGCGGACGACCTGGTGAGATACATTCGCCAAAACAATGGGAAACTCTCGAAAAAGCGCCGGCAGGGCCAATTCCGCCAACTGCGTGACGATGAAGTGATTTCGATCGAACGTATCGTCCGCGATGCCTTTGAAACATCGTGACTCGTGCGTCACGATACGCATGCACGCGCGGCGGGCTCAGAGCGGTTAGTAATTTGCACGAGTCCAAAACATGAAAAGCTGTGCTTTACTGTGTGCCTGCCTACTGCTGGCTGCGTGCCAATCATCGGGGGTACGGCGAGACAGCACCGGATCCGCCTCGCGGGAACTGCCTGCGGGAAATGTAACGGCGAGTGGGCCGGTGCTTTCGTACGCTGATGTAGTGGATCAGGTAGCGCCGGCGGTAGTTACCATCCGGTCTTCACGGCGGGTGCGTGCGCCGCAACAGTTTCCGTTTTTCGAAGACCCGTTTTTCCGGCAATTCTTTGGGGGTGGCAATCCCGGAGGGGGCAACGGCCGCCAGACGATGGTGGAGCAGGCGCTCGGATCGGGTGTGATTGTACGTCCGGATGGGCACATTTTGACGAACGAGCACGTGATCGACGGCGCCCAGGATATTAAAGTCGATCTCTCGAACCGGCAGACCTACTCTGCGAAAGTGATTGGCTCGGATGCACCCAGCGATCTGGCGGTGCTTAAAATCAACGCGACCGGCTTGCCGGTGCTGGAGCTGGGCAATTCCGATGCGGTGCGCGTGGGCGACGTTTGCCTGGCGGTGGGGAACCCTCTGGGAGTGGGAGAGACGGTGACTAGCGGCATTATCAGCGCCAAACAGCGCGCCACCGGACTGAGCAGCGGCAGCTTTGAAGACTTCCTGCAGACGGACGCGCCGATCAATAAAGGCAATTCCGGAGGTGCGCTGGTGAACACGCACGGCGAACTGATCGGCATTAATTCGCAGATTCTTTCCTCCACGGGAGCGAGTATTGGCATCGGCTTTGCGATCCCATCCAACATGGCGCGCAGCGTAATGGATCAATTAATCCAAAAGGGCAAAGTGCAGCGAGCGATGTTAGGCGTGGGCATTCAGGCGGTCACCAGCGACTTGGCGTCCAGCCTGGGCTTGAAAGGCGTGCGCGGGGTGCTGGTGAATAGCGTGGGTCCGGGAGGGCCGGGCGATAAAGCGGGGCTAAAGGCGGGCGATGTCATTGTGAAGCTGAATGGCAAGGATGTGAACGATCCGAATACATTGCGCAATGACATTGCCGGAAGCGCTCCGGGGACAGAGGTCACGCTGACCATTGAGCGCAACGGAGCCGAGCAGGACGTTCACGCGAAACTGGGCGAGTTGACGGCGCAAACGGCTGGCGGCGGCCAGGGCGGCGGAACGCCCAGCGCTGGCAAACTCGGCATCAGTGTAGCGCCCATGAATGCGGATACGGCGCGGCAGTTGGGATTGCCGCCGGCGACCCAGGGGCTGGTGATCGAGTCAGTCGATCCGGGCGGACCGGCTGCGCAAGCGGGCTTGCAGAGCGGCGACGTGATCCTGGAGGTCAATCGCCAGAAGGTCAACTCGGTTGCCGATATGCAGCGGGTGCTGGCCGCGTCCGGAAATCGCCCGCCGTTGCTGCTGGTTAACCGCAACGGACAAACTATTTTTGTGCCGGTGCCGCTGAGTTAGGCGGGGGTTGGGTTGACCGCTGAAAGCTGATAGCTGACAGCTCCTGGCTATGTATTAGTGATAAGTTTTCTCGTACTTGTTCCGGCTGTTAAAGACGGTGAACGATGCGTCTTTATCGGCTGTCAGCCGCAACCACTTACCCTCACACTGCTCATCGATGTTAGCAAGAAAGGTATCGGGTGAGTTATGGTCCTTACCGGCAGCGATGGCGTAGTGAAGCTGCCAGATATCCTGGAGTCCCGGCGTGTCATGCAGAGTCTGCCACGCGGCCGGTTTGCCGCCCTTTCTCGGGCCATTATTGGAGATGGCCACTTTGGGGTGAATGACGTGGACTAATTGCGGAGTGTTGGCTGCGGCTCCCATGTGATGAGAGGCAACGAGCACATCGACGGCGCCGATTTTGTTGATGGGGCAAACCAGTTCGTGCTCGCGGCTACTGGTGAGATCGCCTAAGTCGAGAATGCGAAAGCTGCCGAACGTGATGAGAAGGCCGAGTGACTGCTGGTTTTCGCCAGTTTCTTCGCCGGGATCATTGTGATAAGTAGAGCACTCCGGATTGGTCTGACCAGCACCCGGGAGAGGGGCAGTCAGGGTCACTCCTGCTCCAGCCAGCACCTTTACGTCCAGGCCTTTTATGGGAATGGTATCGCCTGGTTTGGCGAGGATGTGAGTACCCTTATCGCGGAACGAGCTGTACATATTGAAGCGCACGACCGAATCTTTGTCGGTTTCGGTATTGACACCGTGGTCTACAAAGTTCCGAATGGGGAATTTCTGAGCGACATCATATAATCCCCCCACATGGTCGGAGTGAAAGTGGCTAATAACGAGATAATCGATCTTTTTGACACCTGCCAGTTTGGCGACCGCGGCGATGCGTTCGGGGTCGCGGTGATTGAAGCCAGCGTAACCGACGTCCATGAGCATGGTTTCGCCGGAGGGAGAGACAAATAGAGTAGACTGACCGCCTTCCACATCGATGAAATAGACTTCGAGGTTTTTGGCAGCGGACAGAGATATCGCCGAGGCAGCGAGTAACGCGCAAGTCCATAGGAACCGCATGGGCTCGATCTTAACATGAGAAACCTAAGGGGAACGGAAGGCGAAACTCCGAGCGTTACTGAGGCTGGTACACTGGGAGCGCGAGAGGAAGAAGTATGACCTATCTGGTTTGCCGGGAGCCGATGCTTTTTGAGCCGGGGGACCGCCTCACGCGGGAAGAGTTTCTGTCGCGATGGGAGCGCATGCCACACGTGAAGCTTGCGGAACTCATCAATGGAGTGGTTTATTTGCCATCACCTGTATCGCTTGGACACGGCGAAAAGGTCCACTTACTCGACGTTTGGGCGGGTATATACGCTGTGCGCTCCGGTGTTGCCGAGGTGCTACCGAACGTCACCTGGCTTTTGGAGGAAAGCGTTCCGCAGCCCGATGTGGCTGTGCGCATTAAGCCGGAGTATGGAGGCCGAAGCAGGATCAGCGATAAATATCCCGAAGGGCCGCCGGAGTTTGTGGCGGAAGTGAGCCGGTCGAGCCGCTCGTATGACCTGGGGCCGAAGCTGGAATTATATGAGCGAGCGGGAGTGGGAGAGTATGTGACGGCGCTGCTCGAAGAGGAGCGGGTGGAGTGGCGGGTGCTTCGCAACGGCCGCTATCAACTGATGGCAGCGGATGCTAGCGGCGTTTTCCGGCCGGAGGGCCTGCCGGGGCTATGGCTGGAGGAACCGGCGTTTTGGGCCAATGATCTGGCCGCCATGCTAGCGCGCCTCGAGGAGGGGATGGCATCGGTTGCGTTTCGCGAGTTCGTTCGAAGCCTCAAAGAGCGCGGTTAGTCTTCACGACCGTAGGTTGAGCGCGGCCTTTACACGCTCTGGCGTGAAGGGCACCTGGCGCAAGCGCGCGCCGGTGGCATCGAAAACAGCGTTGCCGATGGCTGCCGCGACCACGGTAATAGAAAGCTCTCCAGCGCCAGTGGCTGCTTCATCCGGACGGTTGAGCAGTACGGTTTCGATCTTCGGCACGTCGAAGCCCAGGGGTAAAGTGCGGTAGGTGCGCCAGTCGAAGGAAGTGACTTTCTGATCGTCCCAGGTCACTTCTTCGAGGAGCGCCCGGCTCATGCCCTGCAGGGCTCCGCCTTCGATCTGGTTGCGCAGGCCATCGGGGTTGGAGATGGGACCGCAATCGGCCGCGCAGACGAGGCGCTTGACAGCAATCTGGCCGCTATCCGGGTGGACTTCGACTTCGGCGACGACGGCGGAATAGCCATTTTCGCCTTCGTAGGCAACGCAAGCGATGCCACGGCCCACGGCGGTTCCGGTTTGGCTTGAGCCGGATTGGGGTGAGGGGCGCCGGTCCCAATTGGCCGCTTTGGCCGCGGCTTCGACGACCGCGCGCAGCCGTTCATGAGAGAGGTGGCGCAGGCGGAATTCCACCGGGTCGGCCTTGGCGTGCGCAGCCAGTTCGTCCATGAAGGATTCATGCGCGAAGGTATTTTGCAGACGCGCGGGAGAGCGCAGAGGCCCTGTCCAGAAAGGCGACTGTACGGTGTGAACGAGCACGCGCTCGCTTCTGACGGTGCCTGTGCCACCGGCTTTGCCGCCTACCGATCCGGCCAGATAAGAAGGGATGGCGTTGCTGTTGTTGTTGTAGGCGCGCGGTGCAACCGCGGGGCGTGGGGTGAAAGCATCCGGCTCGAAGCCCGCGAGAAGGCCCGTGATGACATTGCCGGGCATGGCTGCGCCGGGCCGATTGCCGTAAGAGGCGGACCAGGCCTGGTGGTCCCACGCGATGATGTTTCCCTGAGTATCGAGGCCGGCTCGCAAGTCGATTACAAAGGCATTGCCGTAGTTTTCCCACGCCATCTCATCTTTGCGGGTAAGCTGCACGCGCACCGGCTTGCCCACGGCTTGGGAAAGCAGCGCGGCATCGTAGGTGACCGTATCAGCGCCATTCAAGCCGTAGCAACCGGAACCGCGGCGGAAGATCACGCGGACGTTTTCGGGCTTGAGACCGAGCAACAGGGCCGAGGTGGTTTTCTGATACCAGACGCCTTGCGTGGCCGACCACAGAGTGGCGCGATCGCTCGCAACATCAGCCACTGCGCACGAACTGCCCATGGAGCCGTGCATCTGATAGGGGTAATGATAAGTGGCCCGGAGGACGGTAGCGGCTTGCGCGAGTTTTGAATCGATATCCTGCGAATCGACCATGAGAGTGTCGCGCGCAGGTTGTTTCCGCAGCCACTCGTAAAAATCAGCGTGGCCCGGTAGACCTGTGCCGGGGGTCCAGGCGACCTTAAGCTTGCTTGCAGCCTGGAGGGCTTGCCACGGTTTTTCGGCCACCACGCCGACGAAATTTTTGCGGACCACCACCTTCACCACGCCGGGGAGGCCGCGAATCGAGCTTTCGTCTACGCTGATGACGGTGGAACCGACGGCCGGCGGGCGGACGACGCGTCCATGCAGCATACGGGGCAGGCGCACGTTGTGCACGAATTCGAATTGGCCGGTGACGATCGCGGGGAGATCGCGCTGCGGAACGGGCTTGCCCAGAATGGTCCACTCGGCGGGCGGCTTGCGGCGGGCTTGCGGATCGAGAGCGAGATTGAATTTATGGCCGCCGATCAACTCGCCGTAAGTGACCTGCTTGGGCGCACCGCTTTGCGCGCGAATCACGCCGTCTTTGGCGGTAAGTTGCTCGATGGGGATCCCGAGCCGCTCCGAAGCGAGGCGCAGCAATGTCTGCCGGGCGGTGGCGCCGGCTTGGGCGAGGTTATTGTGGTTGAAATTGGCGGGGTGGGACTGGCTTCCGGAAGTGTAGGATTGATCGGGCGTAAGTGCGGTATCGCAGTAGATGAGTTTCACGCGCTCGATGGGCACGCAAAGCTCTTCGGCAACAAGTTGGGTTTGCGCGGTGGAGATGCCTTGACCGAGTTCTTCTTTACCGGTGTAAGCGGTCACGGAACCATCGGCGGCGATGGCAATCCAGGAATCAAGCTGACGGGTGGACGGAGAGCCGGCTATGGGCGCGATGCCGAACTGCGCTTCGGCGGCGCCGTCCAGGGCCACGGTGACAATAAGGGCGCCTGATGTTTTCAGGAAATTGCGGCGGGAGAAACCGGCTCGTGGGGTCATCGCGGCAACTCCTGTTGATAGCGTTCGATGGCGCGCAACATGCGGACGTGGGTGAAGCAGCGGCAGAGCACATTGGACAGGGCCTGGCGGATCTCCTCGGGGGAGGCCTTGGGATTTCTGTCGAGGAATGCCTTGGCGGTGAGGATCACGGCATTCAGGCAGAAACCGCACTGAGCCGCCTGCTCCTCGATGAATGCACGCTGGATGGGGTGGGGCTTGTCAACTGTGCCGAGGCCCTCGAGTGTGGTGATATCCGCTCCGGCCACGGATTCGACCGGCGTGATACACGACCGGATGGCCTGCCCCTTGACGATCACGGTGCAGGCGCCACACTGGCCAAGGCCACAACCGAATTTCGGCCCTTCGAGCGCCAGATCGTCGCTGAGCACATAGAGCAGAGGCGTTGCCGGGTCCACATCCAGGACGTGCGGGGAACCGTTCACCTTCAAGGTGATTGCACTCATAGCCGACTCCTGGTGACTATTGTGCCTCAGAGGTGGCTGGGATAATGAGGTGTGGGTTTGCGCGGACTGTTGTTTGATCTGGACGGAGTCATTTATAACGATGAAGTGTTGATCGCGGGAGCGGTGGAGACCGTGGAGTGGGCGGTGGCGCGCGGTGTCCCGTTCCTTTTCATCACCAATACGAGTTCCAAGAACCGCGAAGCTCTGGTGGAAAAGCTACATCGGTTCGGCATCCGGACAGATCCTTCGCATATCCTTACGCCATGCGTAGCGGCAGCGAATTGGCTGCGGTCTGATGGCGGCGGCCCCGTGGCTCTGTTTGTGCGCGAACCGGCGCAGCGGGAATTCGAAGGCCTTGCGCTGGTTGCGCTTGAGGCGGAAACGGGGGCGCGCTATGTGGTGGTGGGCGATTTGGGGGAGGCGTGGGATTACAAAAATTTGAACCGCGCGTTTCGCCTGCTCCATCAACAACCCGAATCGCAACTGATCGCGCTGGGAATGACACGGTACTGGCAGACGGCGGAAGGTTTATGCCTGGACGTGGCTCCCTTTGTGGCCGCCCTGGAACATGCCAGCGGGCGCAAGGCGCTGGTGTTTGGCAAACCGGCGGAAGCCTTTTTTCAAGCGGCTGCGGGTCAATTGGGCTTGCCGGTTGGGCAAGTGGCGATGATCGGCGACGACATCCACGCGGATGTTGGCGGGGCCCAGGCTGCCGGAATGAAGGGCGTGCTGGTGAAGACGGGGAAATTCCGCCCGGGCGATCTGGGACGCGTTGTGAAGCCGGATGTGGTTCTGGAGTCTGTAGCCGGGGCCCCGGACTGGTGGGAAATGGAGCAAACGCAATAGCATGGAAGCGATGCGATAAGCAATAGCTATCTGTCTCTTCCATTACGCTTCCTACGGAGATACCCGATTGTCGGAAATCGTGCGTCATGGTATATTCAGAGCGCGTTTGAATAGCTTCTCCGGTCGAGTGTGTGTGAGCGTGATCCCGCTTGTTTGCCTCTCCGATGAGCGCGCTTTCAATCGTCAGGAGGATTTGTGAAGAACATTTTTGTCGGCAACCTGAACTTCCGCGCTACCGAAGAGTCGTTGCGGGGGTTGTTTGAACGTTACGGTGTGGTGAACAGCGCCCGAATTATGACGGACCGGGATACGGGGCGGTCGCGCGGGTTCGGTTTTGTGGAAATGGCGAACGACGGAGAAGCCGACCAGGCGATTGCTGCTCTCAATGGTTACAACATGGAGGGCAGGGCTTTAAACGTCAACGAAGCCAGACCCAAGCCGGAGCGCAGTTTCGGCGCGGGCGCCGGGCGCGGCGGCGGCAGGCCCGGAGGCGGGTCACGCGGAGGACGGCGGGAACCGCGGTTTTGAGGGCTGGGAGCGTTGACTTCACCGCGGAACCGCAGAGACGCGGAGAATTAAAGTTAAAAGCTGAGAGCGCGGAGGCGGCACAGGTCGCGGAGGAAATCAGTCGGATTTCTTCGGATTTCTCTGCGTCTTGGCGTCTCCGCGGTGATTAATGCGACAATCGAAGAGTGAGTGCTTCTACTGTTGCGCCCGGCCCGAAATTTATGCGGGCTGTGGTTACCGAGCGCCGTGATTTGACCGGCGATTTATGGATCGTGCGGGTTCGTCCCGATGATCCTCTGGCGTTTCGCGCCGGCCAATACGTCTCGATCGGCCTGCCTTCTCAAGATAAGCTTATCGAACGCCCCTATTCGATTGTCTCTTCGCCGGATGAACCCGAACTGGAGTTCTTTTTCGAGCTGGTGCCACACGGCGAACTGACGCCCCGGCTGTATGAAGTTGCAGCCGGAGGGGAGGTTTACCTGCGCCGCTCAGCCAAAGGGCTATTTGTTTATGATCATGCCAGCAGCCACAAGCATCACTTTATGGTGGCCACGGTAACTGGCGTGGCTCCGTACGCGAGCATCGTGCGGCAGTTCGTAGCGAATGCCAGAAAAGGCGCAGCGATTCCCGCGCATATCACGATTCTCGAAGCCGCCAGTCTCTCCGCCGAACTAGGCTACGATGCCGAGTTTGCAGGGTATGCACAGGAGTTCGAGTGGTTCGATTACATAGCCACTGTGAGCCGTCCGTGGGTTGATACCGCGTGGGCGGGAGAACGCGGGCGCGCCGAAGACGTACTCCGCAAACATCTGGATGCAGCGGGGTGCGATCCGGCCGATACCACCGCTTATCTTTGTGGACACCCGCAAATGGTCGCCAACGGCCAAGGCATTCTGGAGCGCGCCGGGCTCCCGGGCAAGTCCATCAAGTCCGAATTGTTTTGGGTTAGCACACAGAAGGCCGCGGAGGCTTAGAACGAAACGCCGGGCAGAAGCCCGGCGGCGGGCCAGAAGGCCCGGCCCCACACTATCAACTGCTTCGGTCCAGGTGGCAGAGGGCGCACGCAACGTGCTGCATGGGCGCCGCAATGGCATACGTTTGCCCTCCCGCGACCCAGGCGACTACGGTGGATCCCCTGTCGGACAGATGGCGCATGGAAGGGTGTTCCGGGCCACCCGATTCGCCGCGCGCCACCAGGAGCTTGCCCCATTGATTTCCGGAGCGATAGGGGACACATACGACGAAACGCGATCCCCGCAGCAAGGCGGCGCCGATGAACTGAACGGATCGCCCGTTTACCAGCGGAATGTCGATGCCCGCGTGTGCTTCCACCCAGGCTCGGATTTGTTGCGGGTCGCTTGAGTGGAAATCGAGCTTGCCTGGATAACCGGTGCGATCCGGCGCAACTCTGAGGCAGCAAAGCACGGCGACGGCCGCTGCGGCGCACGCCCATAAGATGCGGCGACGCCCGGTGTTCGCAGGCGGAAGCGCCTGCCCCGCTTCGATTCTGGTCCACAGCTCCTCGGGGATCTTACTCCAAAGCTCCTCCGGAGCAGTCACTGGTTTGAGATGGCGGTACAACTCGGCATCCAAACTATTCCTCATCACAGCCCCCTTTTGTTTTCACCAGGTGTGCCAATCGGCGCTCCAGAACCTTATGCGCGCGATTCAGCCGCGAAGCCACGGTGCCGGCCGCGCATCCCAGGACCTCTGCGATCTGCTCGTAGGAGAGGCCCTGTGTATAGCGCAGGACAATCACGATCCTTTGATCCGGCCGCAATTTTGCAATGGCTGAGCGGACCTGATCGCTCAATTCCTGGCGCAGTAGCTTTTGCAAGGCGGTTTCGCCGGGGAAGCGCAGGCTCTCCAGAAGCTGGTCCACGCAGGGCAGGAGCCGCCGCCGGCTCCGTTTTTGATCCAGGCACCGGTTGACGACCAGGCGGTACAGCCAGGATTCGAAACTGGCCTCACCGCGAAAATCCCGTATGGAAGAGAAGAGTTTGACGAAGCTATCCTGCGCGATATCCATGGCGGCCGATGCATCGCCGGTGAAGCGCAGCGCGATGGAATATGCCTTATCCTTGTGCAGTTCAAACAGCGCGCGAAAAGCCTCGCGCTCTCCGCGTTGGCAAGCTTCGATCAGCTCGCGTTCAGTACTGTCCTGCACCATGCCTGGGCCAATCCCGGTGTAAAGACGCATGAAGCTCCGCAATCCTTCCCGTTTTTTTCGCGGTGCGGCAGGCGCGCCCGCTTAGCTGCGAATCACGGTCACGATGGCTTGGGCATCGGCGGCGCGTTGCTCGCCTACGGGTCCCAGTTTTTCGGCGGTTTTGAATTTTACCGAGATGCGATCGAGTTCCAGGCCGAGCGCGGCGGCGATGCTCTCACGGATTGGCTGGCGGTAGTCCTTCAATTTAGGCCGCTCAAGAATCACGGTGGCATCGATATTAACCAGGCGATAGCCGCGGCCGGCGGCGAGGTCCCGCGCATGCCTGAGAAAGACCAGGCTGTCGGCGCCTTTCCAGCGGGGGTCGGAATCGGGGAAATGCATGCCGATATCGCCCAATGCGGCTGCGCCGAGGATGGCGTCGGTAATGGCATGAGACAGCACGTCGGCATCGGAATGGCCTTCGAGACCCAATTCAGAGGGCACGGTGATGCCGCCTAAAACCAGGGGCCGTTGCGGCGCCAGGCGGTGAGTGTCCCAGCCCAGGCCAGTGCGGATCTCGCTCAAGAGTGAGCTTCTCCCGGCGCAACGGGCGCTCCGTGCTCTTGGAAGAATAGCCGCGCCAGATCCATATCGCTGGGTTTGGTGATCTTGATATTGCGGTCACTGCCGAGCACGACATTCACTTCGACATCGAGCCGCTCGACCAGGCTGGCTTCATCGGTAGCGGTGAAGCCGTCATTGCGCGCTGCCTCGAAAGCTTTGATCAGCAGACTGTAGCGAAACACCTGCGGGGTTTGGGCGAGCACCAGGCGGTCGCGAGGGAGAGTGGCGCGGATACGCGCGCGGCCATTGGAGCGGGATACCTGTTTCACCGTATCGACGGGCACTACGCCGACGATGGCTGCGCCCGTTTCGGCCGCTTCGTCGAGGACCTTGTGAATCGTCTCGAGTTCGATAAAGGGGCGAACGGCGTCGTGGACGGCAACCAGATCCGTGTCCGGCTGCAGGGCGGCGAGGGCATTAGCGACGGACTGCTGGCGGCTGTTGCCGCCTTCCACCACCCGCACCAGCGCCGGAGAAAACTCCCGCGCCAGCGTGTCGCGCACCCACTCAAGGTCATCGGGGCGAACGGCCACGACGATCTCCTGGACGCGCGGCGAAGCCGCGAATTTCCGCACGGTATGCAGCATGATGGGCGAGCCTTCCAGCAGCATGAACTGCTTGCGGCTGGTGCCTGCCCGTTCGGCGGAACCACGGCCCATGCGCGTGCCGAGGCCCGCGGCGGGCACGATTACGGCGATTCTCATGTGCCCTACGATTCTATCGTGGTTTTCTCCGGACCAAGGTTGACAACAGGTTGGGGCTCGCTCTTGCGTAGGGGGCGTTCATGGCGTTCCGCTCCCGCCGCGGCAGCATGGGTGCGCTCATCATATTTGCCGAAGATCATCTTGCCCGCGGTAGTCTGCAGGACGCTGGTCACTGTAATATCGACTGTTTTAGAAATCATGCGCTTGGCGTTATCCACGACCACCATGGTGCCATCATCCAAATAGGCGACCCCTTGGTTGTACTCTTTCCCTTCTTTGAGAATGAATACCCGCATGGTTTCGCCGGGCAGCACGATGGGTTTCAGAGCGTTGGCCAGTTCGTTGATATTCAGGACCTCGACGCCGTGAAGCTGGGCTACTTTATTGAGGTTGAAATCGTTGGTAATGATCTTGCAGTCATAAATCTTGGCGAGCTCGATGAGCTTCATATCGACATCGCGAACGTTGGGGAAATCCTCCTCCACGATCTGCACGTTGAGATGGGCCATCTTCTGAACGCGCTGCAGGATGTCGAGGCCGCGGCGGCCGCGGTTGCGTTTCATGGAGTCAGAGGAATCGGCCACCAGTTGCAGTTCGCGGAGGACAAATTGCGGAATCACCAGCACCCCATCCAGAAAGCCGGTTTCGGCGATATCGGCAATGCGGCCATCGATGATTACGCTGGTGTCGAGGATTTTGAAGGATTTTTTGGATCCGGCCTTTTCGCCACCGAAGATGCCTCCCAGAGCGGCGAGATTGAGCACGTCGCCTTTTTGCAAACCGACCACGAGGCCAATGTAGGTCATCAACAGGAGCACGACCAACTGGAGAAACGGATCGGGGGAAACTTTTCCCACCACCAGGGAAATCAGATAAGCGCCTATGATGCCCAAGACCGAACCGAAAGCGGCTCCAATCAAACGCTTTAAACTGACCCTCTCTAATCGGATTTCAAAGACGATGATGGCAAGTCCCAGGAGCATACCGCCAGCGGCTGCCAGCCACGAAGGCGTATGAAAGGGATGCAGGGCGTACGCCGTGCCGGCGAACACCATCACAAAAATAATACGTAGGATAGCTAGATCGAGCACAAGAGGACCCCCTCAGGGTGAACCGAACCTTATCCAAAGGAGCTGTCATTATCCTTACGGCTATCAGGAAAGCGCAAGCATGGCGCGCCAAGAGTATATCACGGGGCTGTAACACTCTGGCCACAGTGTGACTGCCGTGCCGCGCCGCACTATGCTGGAGATAGCGTGCTCGAAAACCTGCTGACAGAACAAACGAATCCCGCTTCCGCATCGATCGACGCGCTGCCTATTGAGGAGGCGCTGCGGATTATCAACGCGGAGGACCGAACGGTGGCTGAAGCCGTGGGACGGGAGATACCGGCAATTGCGCGGGCGGTCGAAGTGATCGTGAACGCTTTCCGGAAGGGGGGGCGGCTGTTTTATATCGGCTCGGGAACGAGTGGCCGCCTGGGAGTGCTGGATGCGGCGGAGTGCCCGCCAACTTTCGGTGTTCCTGCCGGGATGGTCCGTGGCATTATCGCCGGTGGAGAGCAAGCGTTGGCACGGGCGACCGAAGCGAGTGAGGACGATCGGGCTGCGGGCGCACGCGACTTGATGGAACATGGCTTCCACGCGGGTGATGTTCTGGCCGGGCTCAGCGCCAGCGGGCGCACGCCGTATGTGCTGGGTGCGGTGGAAGCCGCGCGGGTGCTCAGTGCATCCACTATAGGGGTCAGTTGCACGCCGGAGTCCGAGTTGGCGCGCGCGGTGGATATCGCGATTACGCCGGTGACGGGGCCAGAGGTGATCGCCGGCTCCACGCGTTTGAAGGCGGGCACGGCGCAGAAGCTGGTATTGAATATGCTCACTACTGGGGCGTTCGTGCGCATGGGCTATGTTTACGGCAACCTGATGGTGAATGTGCAGCCGGCCAACCACAAGCTTATGGACCGGGCGGCGCGCATCGTTGCCCAGGCCACAGGGCTTGATTACGAGAGCGCGCGGCAGGAGCTTTCGCGCGGGGGAAACAGTGTGCCCGTTGCCATCGTAATGGCGAAAACGGGGGCCAGCCGGGAGCAAGCAGAGCGGGCGCTGGCAGCAGCCGGCGGTAGTGTGTCGATGGTGTTGCATAAGGGCGAAATCAATCATGGATAAATTTGTTATCAGCGGCGGGGAAGCGCTTTCCGGGGAGATTCCGATCAGCGGCTCGAAGAACGCGGCGTTGCCGGCGCTGGCCGCAGCGCTACTGACCGATGAGCCGGTCACCTTGAGAAGAATTCCACGCGTGCGCGACATTCGCACCATGCAGCGGCTGCTCGTGGATATCGGCACCCGAACCGAAGGGGAGGGTGAGATAATCCGCCTGCACACGCCCGAAATCGTGTGTCCGGAAGCGCCTTACGAACTGGTGAAAACTATGCGGGCTTCGAGCCTGGTGCTGGGTCCGCTGGTGGCGCGCAGCGGACGGGCGCGGGTTTCTTTGCCGGGCGGCTGCGCCATCGGAGCGCGGCCCATTAACCTTCACATTTTCGGACTGGAACAACTGGGCGCGCACATCCAGCAGGCGCACGGGTACATTGAAGCGGAAGCTTCCGATGGCCTGCGCGGCGCGACGGTCCACTTCGACCGGATCACAGTGACGGGCACAGAAGACTTGATGATGGCGGCCGTGCTGGCCAAAGGCGAAACGGTGTTGCGCAACGCGGCGCGCGAGCCGGAAGTGGCCGATCTGGCGGAACTGCTGATCGCGATGGGCGCCAAAATCGAAGGCGCCGGCACATCGACGATCCGTATTCAGGGCGTGGAGAAGTTGGGAGGGGCCGAGCATACGATCATTCCCGACCGCATCGAAGCGGGCACCTTCCTGATCGCGGGGGCGATTACCGGCGGCGAAGTGACGATCACGGGTTGCAACCAGGAGCACGTGGGAGCGCTGGTGGCCAAGCTCGAACAGGCGGGAGTGGAAGTAGCGCGCATGGATACAACCGCTTTGCGGGTTCGGAGCAACTCCAAGAAGCTTCGGTCGGTGGACATGACCACGGAAGAATACCCGGGATTCGCGACCGATTTGCAGGCGCAGTACATGGCCCTGATGACGCAGGCGGAAGGCATTGCCATTGTGGTCGAGACGATTTTCGAGAACCGCTTCATGCATGCCCTGGAACTGGCACGCATGGGCGCGAACATCCGGATTGACGGCAGGCAGGCGATTGTGGCGGGGCCGCGCCAGTTGACCGGCGCGGGAGTGATCGCTTCGGACTTGCGGGCCAGCGCTTCGCTGGTGCTGGCGGCCCTGGTGGCGCGGGGCGAAACCGTGATCGACCGCGTGTACCATATCGACCGCGGCTATGAGAAAATCGAGGCGAAACTGGCCAGCGCCGGGGCCATGATCCGGCGCGTGGAGTGATGCCGCTATGACGCACAGTCCGGGATTCTTGAACCTGGTGAACGACGCCAAGACACGCGTTCGCGAAATCGATATCGAACGGTACAAACGCATGGTTTCAGCGGGCGAAGCCCACCTGCTGGTAGACACGCGCGAGGACAGCGAATGGACGGCCGGCCACGTAAAGGGCGCGATTCACTTGGGCAAGGGCGTTATCGAGCGGGATATCGAAGCCAAGGTGCCGGATAAAGGAACCACGCTGGTGCTGTACTGCGGCGGGGGTTTCCGTTCTGCGCTCGCGGCCGATAATTTGCAGAAAATGGGCTACACCAACGCCATCTCGCTCGACGGCGGTTGGCGCGCGCTCAAAGATGCAGGGGTAGAGTTGGAAAAGTAAACCTCAGCCGTTCGCGATGAGCCGGGCGCCCCTTCTGATACACTGGCCATGAGCGAAAGTTCGAGACCAGAACAAAATGGCCGTTCCCGGATTGCACCGTATGCAGGTGGCGTCGAGCGAGGTAGTCCGGGACATTAACCGGCGGATCGTACTGAATCTTATCCGCACCCGCCAGCCTATTTCGCGCGCGGACCTGGCCCGAGTCTCGGGATTACAACGCAGCACGATTTCGCTCATCACCGAGGAGCTAATCGGCGAGCACTGGGTGATGGAAGGGCCGACGGGCCGATTGCCGCGGGGGCGCCGGCCGACCTTCCTGCGGCTGAACGACGAGCGCGTGATTATCGGGATCGATGTGCGTCCCTATCAGATCACGCTGGCGCTGGCGGACGTGAATGGGAAGTTCACTTCGCAGGAGGTTCTGGCGACGCCGCCTGACCCCAAAACCGCCGTAGAGGCGCTGATCCAAAAGGTCCAGGCAATGATACGAGCCAGCCGCGGCAAGAAGATCCAAGGGATCGGGATCAGCCTGCCGGGGCGCGCCCATCTGGGGCGGTTGGTGTTTGCGCCGAATCTGAAGTGGGCCGATTTCGACCTGCGTTCTCCGCTGGCGAAAGCCACCGGTTTGGAAGTCGAACTGGAGAACGCCGCTAACGCCTGCGTGCTGGCTGCGGTCTGGTTCGACCGTATGGACTCCTGCCAGAATCTGGTGGTGGTGACCGTCTCCGAGGGCATCGGCACGGGTATGCTGGTGAACGGCCAGATCGCACGCGGGCTTCAGGGTATGGCCGGCGAGTTTGGCCATGTGCCGTTAGATCCTTCCGGCCCGGCTTGCGGATGCGGCAGCCGCGGCTGCTGGGAGGTATTCGGTTCCAATCGCGCCGCGCTACGTTACTATCATCAATCCAGTTCGCATCCGGCGGGACTGACGTTTCTCGATTTGCTCAGCCTGGCGGACCAAGGGAATGCCCGCGCGGCCAAAGCTCTGGAAAAGATGGCGCATTATCTCGGCCGCGGCATGCGCATGATTGTGGCCGGCCTGGCGCCCGAACGCATCATCATCATTGGTGATCTGACGCGTTCCTGGAAGCGTTTCGGCCCCGTGATTGAAGCCGAAGTGCAGGCCCAGGCGCTTCCAGGCGGCTGCCCGCCGCGGCTCATTCCGGTGCATGAAGATGGTATGGCGCGGCTTCGCGGCACTATCGCGCTGGTGTTGCAGAAGCATTTTGGAGCGGTGGGAGAAGCGGTTTAAAGCCATCAGCCATCAGCTATCAGCACTCAGCTATCAGCCCAATTCCGAAGAAGCTGATGGCTGAAAGCTGAAAGCTGATCGCTCGGTTCAGAACCGCAGGTATCCGCTCACTTGCAACTGCCGCGAGCCACCCAGCCCGGCCTCGGGGTTAATGACATTCGTGATGACGCTGTAGCCTCCGTAGCTTTTTACCGTCCCATTGGGATTGTACGTTGGCGTAGCGAACGTGTTCGCAGTGGTGCCGCCTCCACCCGGGTTGGCGAATGACGGCGTGTTGGTCAAATTGAATGCTTCGCCGACGAGCTGAAATGTGATTCTGCCCTCTTTGAAGGCGAAGGTGCGCGAAACGTTCTCATCCATATCGAAAAAGCCGGGGCCGAACAGGAGGTCGCGGCCCGTAGTTCCCAATGTTCCTGTCGCGGGGTTAGTAAAGGCTGCACCATTGAAATAAGGGTCATTGGCGTCGTGACCTCCCAGAATCTGAACTACGGGACTGATCTGGGTAGCTGTCTGTGTTTGTGCCTGGCAATTACAACTGGTGTTGGAGCCGATGGTAAAGGGCAGGCCGCTAAACTTGCTGAGTGTGCCGCCGATCTGGAAACCGCCGAAGATCTTGGATGCCACGCCGCTGTTGAGATAATGGTGGCCCCTCCCGAAGGGCAACTGGTACACGTGGAAGATCACAAACGTATGCGTCCGGTCGAAACCGGAGATCGCCTTATCCAGTGCGTATGGCACGGGGTAAGCACGGAACATTGTCCCATCGTTGTTGTCGCCGCTGATGTTGTCAATGGCTTTGGAGAAGGTGTAAGCAACTCCAATCACTGACGCACCAATGCGTTTCTGCAACCGTGTTTGTAATGCGTTGTAAGTGCTGTCGCCGAATGGCTCGATATCGTTCAGATTAGTGGTCAGGTAGGGATAGAGTTGGTCGCCCGTAACCCCGCTGCCGGGAGCGGATCCGTTGACGTTCACATTCATATCTATATGGACCCCGTGTGTGCCCACGTATCCTGCTTCCGCCGTCAACGTCGGAGAGAACTCATGCTGCACAAAGAAATTCCAGCTCTCGACATATCCGCGGTTGAAATACTGTGGGATGGTGGAGCCGATGTTAGTGCTAGGCGTATACGTGTTGGGAGAGGCTGTAGAAGAAGGGGTAATGACTCCAGCCTGAAGGTTCGGATAAGTAGGTGCGGGAATACCGGTTCGCAGCGAAGCTTGCGCTACACCGGGCGTCGTGTCGAATTGATAGATATTCACTATGCCATTGTTGTAGTCCTGGTTAATGATGACGGGGAAATCATTCCGCTGGTTGCGATAGTTGTCCGGGTCCACGGCGATGCCTTAGCCGGCACGGATGACGGTCTTCTGAGTGAGGCGGTAGGCTGCCCCGAAGCGCGGGGCGAAGCCTTTGTTGCTGACGGAGGCGCCAGTCGAGCACGGGGTGGGGCCCTCACATCCAATCAGGACGTCATCGTCAGCGAGATTGAAGCGGGTCGGGCCATACCAGTCGTGGGAGTAAAGCGGGTAATATTCCCAGCGCAGACCATAGTTGATGGTGAGTTTGCGGGTAAGTTGCCATTGATCACGTGCGTAGATAGCCCAAGTGGAAAAGCGGAGCGAATTGGGATCGTTCACCTGGGTGATCTTGCCCAGTTCCGAGGGATAACCGAGCAGGAATTGCGCCCACGAGTTGGCTGGCACGCCATTCGCATTGGGCGTTATGCCGGAGGTGCAAACACCAGAGGCATTCGCCTGGTTGCAGAGGGCCGTCAGGCCGCCATTAAAACTAAATGTTCCGCGCGCGGTGCCAAAGGTTCCGCCTTGCGGCTGGAAATGGTTCAGGGCGTAGTGATCATATTCGAATCCGAAGCGCAGATTGTGCGAGCCTTGCACTTTGCCGAGATTGATGGCACTGGTGTATTGATTGTCGCGGAAGAGGAAGGGGCTACCGGTGTTAGTGTTGCCCAAATTCAGAGTTGAGCCAGCAGGCTCAGGGGCACTAATCTGGAAGCCCGGGATTCCGGCATAGTTGGGACCTATTCCGTTGGTGCCGGGAATGTTCAACACGTTCAAACCGTAATCGCCGAGATTCTCGTCACCATTAGCGCCGATATTCTGCCGCGTATAACCCACGTTGCCGTCTAACAGCAGAGTGGGTGTAATGGTATAGCTGAAGCCGGCGGCCGTAGTCTGTACACGTCCGCCCGCAATGCCCGGCTGGGCACCGCCAAGCACATCACCCTCTGCCGGACCCAACGCAAACGTACCCGGAATATCGATGGGGGAGAAACTGTAGCGGCCCCAGATCGCCGACCGTTCCGTGGGGTTGTAGTTCACTTTGTAGTCCCAACTGTAGCGGTTGTAGGCCGTGTCACCGAAAGCGTTGTAGTTGGTGGTGTAGGTGTTGGCTAACGCCGGAGTCAGTTGCGGAAGCAAACCTGTCAGGGTCGCGGCTGCGGGGTCGATGCGGTTGGTTGGGATCGTGTCGTTGGGGAAAGGCTGACGGCCAGTGCCATCCGCGTTGCCAGTGAGCGGATCATAAATAGTGATGCCGGCGCCGTTGAAATTGCCCTGGCGCATGGCAGCGGTGGGCAGCGTCATATTCACTTCGGAGGCATACTGGCGCTGCTTGGTGCCCTGATAATCGAGAAAGAAGAAGAACTTATTCTTGCCGTTGATAATTCTGGGTATCCAGACGGGCCCGCCGAACGAGAAACCATACTGGTTGAAAATGTTTTTGACAATCGGGCTGGTCTCGGTGAAGTAACCCTTGGCCGTCATGTCGTTATTTTGATTGCGTTCGTATGCGGAGCCATGGAAGTCGTTGGTTCCGGACTTGATCTGTACGTTGACAGCGGCGGCTCCGGCCGAGCCCTGCTCGGCATCGAAATCGTTGGTCGCGATGTTGACGGTTTCGATGGCTTCCGTAGGGGGAATGTACGCAACGTTAACGGGCAGCCATGGGTAGGCGTCAGTGGCACCATCGATCTTCGTATTAACTCCCTGGGATGAGACGCCGTTCATGAAGAGCGTCTGGGCGCGCATGGGATTGCCGGCCGCCGAGTTGGCTTCGCGAGTAGCGATGGCTGATGCGCCGGGCACCAGGTACAGGAGGCTTTGGAAGTTTTTACCTTCATTGCCGTTGTATGGCAGTTCGGCCACCTCCTGAGAAGTAATTTCGGCGTGCACGTCCGCCTTGTCGGTTTGTAAAATGGCGGAGGCTGCCGAGACTTCCACTGTTTGGGTGGCTTGGGAAATCGTCATATTGACGTCGATACGGCGCACTTCGTTGGCGTTCACCACAACGTTGTCAGTGACGGCTGTCTGAAAGCCTGTAGCCTGGGTGGTTACGCGATAGGTTCCCGCTTGCAAGTCGCTAAATAAGTAGGCGCCGCGGGCATCTGTCTGTGTCTGGCGCGATACACCGGTGCCGGCGTTCAGGGCTTCGACTCTTGCGCCCGGGACGCCGGCCCCGGTAGGATCGACGACATTCCCGGTAAGCGATCCGTAAAGCACTTGAGCATAAGCCACACCGCCAACTTGCGACAGCAACAAGGCAGCGAGCCAGAACGAAGACGGGGTTATTCGCCTCATAACCGTTGTCTAACCTCCCAATCACCTGAAGGGCAAACAATTCGTTGCAGCCTCAAATTATATACACGGCCATGAATTCCAAAGTCAAGGGTCTTGAAGAGAAGCTTTCAGCTTTCAGCTTTCAGACTCTTCGACCGCCAGCCTGCGAGCGGACTTGATGAGCTGAAAGATGAGTGCTGAGAACCCGGAATCAGCGAACCATGGCCGCGCGAGCGCCACGGCCTGAAGCCGCGCGGAGGGCGGCTACTTCGGCGAACACGTCCAGGATCTTACTGGCAGTCTTCTGCCAACTGAACTGGCTGGCGCGCTGCAAGCCCAGACGTTCCATTCGAGCGCGCAATTCCGCGCTCAGCAGAATGTCGGCAATGGCGCGCACTGTTTCGGTGGTGGAATAGGGGTCGAACAAAATAGCGGCGCCGTCCACCACTTCGGGCAGCGCGGATGTGGAGGAGCAGGCCACGGCCCGGCCACAAGCCATCGCCTCGAGCGCGGGCAGGCCAAAGCCTTCGTAAAAGGAGGGAAACACGAACAGATCGCAAGCGTTGTAAAGTTGCAGCAAATCCTCATCGGCAACGAAACCGAGAAAGCGAATCCGCTCCCTGACTCCGGAATCGCGCGCGGCCAGGCGCACACGATCTGCGTACCAAGTACTTTTTCCCGCAAAGACCAAGTGATGCGGGAACTGCGGGTATGCCTGCACAAGTTGCGCAAACGCCCGAATCAGGCCGATTGGATTCTTGCGCGGCTGCAAATCGCCAACCGAGAGGAGGAATGGCGCCGCCAGATCGAAGCGCTCGCGAACGGATAGGGCCGCGGCTTCCCGCGCGATGGGCCGGAAAGCTGTGCCAGGACCATTGGGCACCGCCACCACTTTATCCTCGCTCAGTTGCCCGTAGCACCGGAGAATCGATGCACGCGAGAATTCGCTGACGGTCAAGATCTTGGCGGCGTGGCGCACGGTCCGGCGAACGGTGACTCGCAACTGCCACGCGCGTTCGCGGGGGAAGTACTCGGGATGCTCCAGAAAACTGACATCGTGGACGCTTACGACCACAGGCACCGGACAACCGAGCGGAGCGGTGTATTGAACGTGCAGCAGGTCAGGCCGGTCCGCGTAGAGTTTGGCGGAGAGATCGAGTCCGAGGCGAACGAAAGGATTGGCGGCGACCTGGCGCAGCCTGATACCTGGCGGCAACGCCCCCAGGGCCTCACCCGAGGAAACATAGGCTATGAACTCGGATTCGGGACTGCTGGTTGCCAACGCACCCAGCAGGCTGCGCACGTATACTTCGTTCCCCGTCAGATGGCGGCCGATGGCATGGGCATCAACGGCATAACGCATTGACCGTACCAGTATACAGGACTAAGAGTTTTGATTCTCGGTTACAAATCCCAAACTCACCGGCATTAGTCGGGTTAAATGTCAGGAAAAAGCCCGCTCGGGAGGGAAATCGCCGTTATCAAGCACACCGCTTCACCGCTCAGGCAGCGATCGCGCCTTGCAAAAAACGTCAAGAATTCCTGCGCTACAATGGGCATTCGCCATGCAGGTGTTGCAAGCAGGCAATCACAAGCTGCTGTTTCTCGAGGTGCAACCCGAGATGATAGCCAATATTGCCCGCAAAGCGGGCTTCGAGGCGAAGACCAAGGATGGGCAGAGACACATCCAACTGGATTTGAGCGCTCCGGGGCGGCTGCTGCTATTTGACGCCTCCGATCCCGGCAATCTTGGCTGGTTCTCCCGCTGCCAGTTTTATGTGGATGGACGTAGCGGCTCCGTCATGCAAACGCCCATTACACTGGCCAACAAGCGCGACCGATCGGGCCGGCCGCAGCAGAATTCGGTCCGGCTTTCAATTGCCAAGGAGCTTCCGGCGAATTTCCGGCTTCCCGGAAAGCAGACGCTGACGGAACAGGTCTTTTATTCGTTGCTGCTCGAATTCCTGAACGCACTGGTGGAACGGGGCGTGGCCGTTTGCGGCACGGGCGCTGTGCAGCCGCTCGCGGGGCGTACGGAAAACCCCGGAACACGAAACTGACCGTAATTTCACATACCCTCGCGGCCCAAGCCGGGACAGATGCCTATCTTTGATGGAACGAAAGACACCTCCAGCGAATCCCTAAAACTGGAGACTAAGCAGGAGGGCGATTCGGGGGGAACGTCCTTCCGCTTTGGTCGTTTGGAGCCGGCTCTCCGGAGCCGGCTATTTTTGCGCTGCTGCTCGCTCGACAGCGGCGACCGCGCTTGCCACGACGGATTCCACCTCAGAGCGATACTGATTGAGTAGGGCTTGGTTGCTTGCTTCGAAGCGCAGCACCAGCACCGGTTGCGTATTGGAAGCACGAATCAATCCCCAGCCCTCCGGAAACAGGACACGCACCCCGTCCACGCCGAGTGTGGGATAGCGGGATTGAAAATGCTCCGCTGAGGAACGCACCACTGCGAACTTGATTTCGTCAGGGCAATCGAAACGGATCTCGGGAGTAGTGACCGTCTTGGGAAGCCCATCGAAATGGGCTGAGAGCGGCCGTTCGCTGTTGGCCACGATTTCCATCAGGCGGCACGCGGCGTAAAGCGCGTCATCGAAACCGTAGTAGCGATCCCCAAAGAACATATGGCCGCTCATCTCGCCTGCCAATTCCGCGTGGCACTCCTTCATCTTCGCTTTGATCAACGAATGGCCGGTTTTCCACATGATCGGGTTGCCTCCGCGGGCCTTTAGTTCGTCGTACATCAACTGCGAGCACTTCACTTCCCCGATGAACGTCGCCCCCGGTTTGCGGGAAAGAATCTCGCGCCCGTACAGAATCATAAGCTGGTCGCCGTAGATGGTGTTCCCCTTCTCGTCTACTGTGCCGATCCGGTCGGCGTCACCGTCGAACGCGATGCCCAGGTTGGCGCCCTCGCTGCGAACTTTGCCGATCAGTGCTGCGAGATTGGCGGGGATGGTCGGGTCGGGGTGGTGGTTCGGAAAATGGCCGTCCATTCCGAAGTACATTTCGATGGCATCGACATTCAAATTTTGCAGGATGCGATGCATCGCCGGGCCGCCCACTCCATTACCGGCATCGACTACCACTTTGATGCGGCGCGGAAAATGAAATTGGGAAGCAACTTCGGTGACATAAGGCGAAATGGCGTCCACTTCTTTGACGGAACCGGGGCCGCTCGCAAAATCTCGTGCTTCGATTAACCGGCGCACCGCCTGGATGTCGTCCCCATAAATCGTGGAAGCGCCCGCCACCACCTTGAACCCGTTGAACTCCGGAGGATTATGACTGCCGGTGATCATAATGCCGCCATCCGCCAGGAAATGCAGAACCGAGTAGTACAGAACGGGCGTGGGCACGATGCCGATATCGAGCACTTCGCAACCGCTCCGGAGCAAGCCGCACAGCAAGGCGTCATGCAGGCGCGGCGAGCTCAAGCGAGTGTCGCGCCCAAAAGCCACCTGCCTGCCAGCATAGCGCTGCAGGTACGTTCCCAGGCCCTGCCCGAGGAGTTCCGCACCGGCATCCGGCAACTCGGTGGCAGCGATGCCGCGGATATCGTACTCGCGAAAAATAGTCGGTTTCAGCATGAACGTTTTGGGGTTTCTGGCTCAAGTCTAGCAGTTCTGTCCCGCCAGGCTCCCTTTCTGTGCGATGGCCGCGCCGGATTATTCGGCGCAGGCGTCGGGCGTCCAGATCCCCTCAATTCTGATATAAGTACAATTTGATGTTTGTCGACAATCCCCTCGATTCCTCCGAGCTGATTTTTCCCACCCTGGAGGTCTGCCACATTCTCGGGTTTGCGGTGACCTTGGGGACTATTGCCCTGCTGGATCTTCGTGCCCTCGGCTTAGGGCTGAAACGGCAGGCGCTCGGGGACTTGGCGCGGGATTTCGCGCCATGGACTTTGGCGGGACTGGTGAGCATCTTTTTATCGGGCCCCATGCTGTTTTCCTCCGACCCGGACATGTACTCCCTCAACCGTGCGTTCCAGTTCAAAATGGTATGCCTCGTTCTGGCGGTCGTTTTCAACTACACGGTGCATCGCAAAATGGTTCAATCGGGCAAATCGACCGCATGGAGTAAACTGATCGCCTGCGTCTCTCTTTTGCTTTGGGCCGGAGTAGTCGGCGGCGGCATCTTTATCGGGTTTGCTTAATGTTTCTCTTATCGTTTACCCAATGGGTGCAGGCGACGGGTTGGGCTACGGAACTCCGCGGCTCCTGGTATGTATACCCGGTGGTCCTGACCTTGCACCTGGTCTTCATATCCATTTTCGGCGGCATGATCTTTCTGAGCAACCTTCGCCTGCTTGGCCTGGGCCTACGCCGCTATTCCATCTCGGATGTGATCGGCCAGTTGCGCTGGCCGAAGCGGCTCACTTTTTTGGGTGTGCTAACCTGCGGCGCGCTTCTCGCGTCGTCCAAGGCCGAGGAATACTATTACAACGTGTTCTTCTGGTCGAAAATGTCGTTGTTGGCTTTGATTGTCATACACGGGCTGGTGTTTCGCCGCAGCGTTTATTACAACACTGCGGCGCTCGACAAAGCTCCCCGTATACCCGGTGTGGCGAAAGTAGCGGCGGCTCTGTCCTTGCTGCTCTGGACCGGTGTCGTCATCTGCGGCCGCGGGATCGGTTACATCGAGCCGCCGGTTGAGAAACTGCACGCAGAAGGAAAATGGACAGCAAGCCACACGGTGGTCTGTTGCGGGTCTGTCCAAATAACCCGGTGCCGCCGGTGCGCCGCGATGTAGATGTAATCGCCGGGGCCCAATAATTGCGCCTGGGCTTCGCCCTCAAACAGCAAGCGTGCGGCGCCCCGAAGCAGGATTACCCACTCGTCCCAATGCTGGTCGTACCACTGATTCGCCGGGGTTGCCTGGCCCATTGAAAGGATGCGCTCGATCCGCAGATTCGGCGCGGCAAGAAGCTCGGTAAACTCCTCGGCAGCGAGCGGAGTATTGGGCAGGCCGGCGAATATGTTGCCGTCAATGGCCATCAATATCCGAGCTTCAGCAATCCTTCCTTCTCGCCGTTCACCGTTCCCTTGGTCAGCCACTCGAGCGAGGCGTTGAAAAGCAGCAGATGATTCTTCTCCCACATGGCGTTATGCGAAGAGCACGCAAGATCAACGAACACTTTCCGGGGAGAGCCGAGATCGGCGTATAGCTCGCGCACGCGCTCCGGAGCCACTTGCTTATCGTGCGCGCCGGAAACCATCAGCACCGGCATCATCATCTTGGCTACAGCGGCGCTGGTCCAACCCCAGGTGGTCGTCCCGGGCGCCCGCCGCACTCCGCTGCCCCAGGTTGCGCCAACCGGGTCGGAAGCGAGCATCGCGGCCCAGACCGCGTCGTGAGTGCCGCGGCCGTATTGGTCCGCACAGCCTACCTGCCGGTCCCAGTTGGCGGTGAACTCCGCGAGCGACTGGGTATTCATCGCTGCGCCGGAAGCGGGAACCTGTTCGGGCGGGTCGCTGCGCGCGGCGCGGTTATACGCCGGGGCGAGCAGCACCAGGGCCTGCACCTTATCCGGATGCTGTGCCGCGTATCCGCCAGCCCGCGGCCCTCCCAAAGACCAGCCAATCATGTTGAGCTTGTCTACGCGCCGCAATGTGCGCAGGTAGTCTACCACCGCGCCAATGTCATTCCAATCGGAAGCGATGGTGGTCATCTGGTGCGAGTACGAGGGCATGCAAGGCGCCGGAAGCAACGCCGGAATGAACAGGGCCTGTTGTGCGGCCGAGAGGTTGCAAGGGTCATTCATCGGCGTGGGCCGGGTAGAGCGGCCGTAACCGGTCGTGTCCATGGAGAAAACGTCGAAGCCCGCGCGGGCGAGATAGGCCATCCAACTGTAATCCTGGTAGGGCACATCGAAGGCGACCTCAGCGGGTGTCCCCGCGCCGTGAACGAATAAAACCACGTGATTGGGGCTGATCTCTTGGCGCAACGCGCTTCCCGCCAGCACCACTTCGCGGACGTAAATGGCCGTAGTCTGCCCGCTGATCGCGGGCACGGTGGAGCGCACACGGACGTAGTGATCGACGCTGAGAAGATCGGCGCTATCATCGGCCGCCGCAAGCTGGGCGAAACAGCAGCAGCCAGCCATCAGCAGAGTTGGCAAAGCGAAACGCATGGTCACCTCCTGAAAGTCGCATCGGCGCCGCGCCATTAGGCCGCGCGAGCGCTCCGTATCAGTATACTGACCGCGGCTCTCCGTTTCTGATAAGCTCTCCGTCTAAAGGAGGCAAAGAGTGAAGAAACAGTGCCTGCTTGGGTTGCTATTGGACTTGTGGGCCGGGTGGGGCTTGGCCCAAACCACCACCGATCTGGTGAATGATGGCCGCAATACGGAAAACGTCACGGCCGAAAGCATGGGCTATGCGCGCAGGAGCTATAGTCCGCTCGAACAGATCAACAAAACCAACGTCAAGCGGCTGGTCCCTGTCTGGAACACCAGTCTCATGAACGACCAGGGCGAGCTTGCCGCTCCGATCATTTACAACGGGGTCATGTACCTCATCAATGGCAAGTGGACGTTTGCTCTTGATGTGGCTACGGGCCGCCAGATCTGGCGCACACCGGTCGAAATCGAACCTGGTATCACGCGCGCGCCCATCAACCGCGGAGCGGCAGCCATTTATAACGGCAAACTGTTTCGCGTGACCATTGACAACCATCTGGTCGCGCTCGATATGAAGACCGGGGAGCAGCTTTGGAACCAGAAGTTCGCGGATGCTCACGAGGGATTTTACGCTACTGGCGCGCCGATTGTTGCGAATGGGGTGCTGATTTCCGGTGTGTCCGGCGGCGAGTCCACCACGCGCGGGTTTCTGGACGGTTGGGACCCCGACACAGGCAAGAAATTGTGGCGCAGATACACGATTCCCGCTCCCGGCGAGCCCGGCTCAGAGACGTGGCCCAAAAACAGCGATGCGTGGAAACAAGGCGGCGGCCCGACGTGGCGCTCCGGTTCCTATGATCCGCAACTCGACCTGGTGTATTGGGGCACCGGCAATGCGGAGCCTTACGACCCGCGGCCTCGTGGCAACCTGGATAGCCTGTTCACCAACAGTGTGCTGGCTCTTCGCCCGAAAACGGGCGAGGTGGTGTGCTATTACCAGTACACGCCCAACGACGTGTACGACGTCGATGCCACCGATGAGCAGGTTCTGGCGGACATTCCGATTAACGGACAGTTGCGGAAAGTGATGATCCAGACCAATAAGAACGGCTTTCTTTACGTGGTGGACAGAACCAATTGCAAGCTGATTGCCGCGCATCCTTATGTAAAGGTCAACTGGGCCACGCATATCGACATGGCTACGGGCCGGCCGGTCCTGACGGATGTACAACAACGTTTCGTTGCGGGACAAGAGGTGGAGATCTGGCCATCGCGCGGAACCAACGCGGTGCCCGTCGCCTTCGATCCGAACACGCGCCTGATTTACGCAACCACGTGGAATGTGGCGCGCATACAGAAGCTTGCCGCGCCACGGCCAACGGTAATTGGCGGAACCTCAACCGGAGTCGACGCACGGTATCCGGAAAGCAAGCCCGGTGACGTGTTGGGTTACTTCCTGGCGATCGATCCTGTGTCGGGCGAAAAGAAGTGGGAGATGCCTTTGACCGATCTGCCCAGCTCGGCCGGAATGCTGGCGACCGGCGGCGGACTGCTGTTCACCGGGAAAATGACCGGTGAATTTCTGGCGCTCGATAAGGACACCGGCAAAACCTTGTGGCAATTTCAAACCGGGTCGAGCGTGAACGCGACCGCGATCACGTATACCCATAACGGCCGCCAATATGTAAGCGTTGCTTCGGGAATCGGCGGCATCCTGGCGACTCGCTATGCGGCGCGTAAGGTGCCGGCCGGAGGTTCGGTCTGGACGTTCGCGGTCATGACTGAATGAGGCTCTGCGTTAGATGCGCTGCAGCGAACGCGCCGTCATCTGCATCAAAGTTATCAGTTATCAGTAGTGTCCGGCTGATAATTCGCCCGTCTGGTGTAAACGTGTGAATCGTCCGAGGTTAGAGGGCCAAGAGGCCGTAATCGATTTGAACTCGCGGCCTGTAATTTGTGCTGATATGGCGCCGGAAAGGTGGCGTCATGAACAGTGGGCAGACCCTCTTCGCGCAATTGATCGATTTCCTGCCCAGCCACGAGTTTC
>JASIAM010000280.1 GCA_030041985.1 Bryobacteraceae bacterium
GGTTCCGGTTTACCAAGGCCGGTTCCGCATCGTACAGCGGGAGGTAGTGCTCGAAGACATTCGCCAGCAGGTGGCTGCGGGGGCGGAACACGTTACTTTCGGCGACCCCGACTTCTTTAATGGGCCGGGCCACGCCATCCCGATCGTGGAAGCGCTGCACCGGGAGTGGCCGGCGCTTACCTACGACGTCACCATCAAGATCGAACACCTGCTCGATCATCGCGATCTTCTGCCTGTGTTGAAAACTACCGGATGCCTGTTTATCACCAGCGCTGCGGAATCGATGGACGACGCGGTTCTCGACAAGCTCGCCAAGGGACACACATATGCCGGGTTCCGGGAGGCCCTCGCGCTGACGCGGGCCGCCGGTTTGCCGCTTGCCCCAACCTTTATTCCATTCACGCCGTGGACCACTCGCGAATCGTACCGTTCGTTTCTGCGCGAAATCGCCGCGCTCGACCTCGTAGAGCAGGTCGCCCCCATTCAACTGGCAATCCGGCTGCTGATTCCGGAAGGATCGCTGCTGCTGGAATTGGACGAGATCCGAAAATTGGTGGAGCCTTTTGATGCGCGGGCGCTGTATTATCCATGGCGGAACACGGATCCCTGGCTTGACTCGCTACAAAGTTCCATGGCGCAGGCGATTCAACAGCAGGAACGGCGGGGCGCTTCGCGCGGGGAGATTTTCCGTGCGATTTGGGAGATGGCGGGCTGCGGCTCCTGCGATGCGCCGCGCGTTTCGCGCGCGGCCATTCCTTATCTCACCGAGCCGTGGTACTGTTGCGCGGAACCTACTGATGAGCAGGTGGTTCTAGTTTGAAATACGGCTATCAAGCTATGGACGGCTCCCAAATCCCGATGTGGCAGCAAGTCTATGACTTCGCCTAGACACACGGATGGGCACTGTCCAATCAAGTCAGCAAATACGCACTAATTTTGGCAAGCGAGAATAGTGCCGTCTGTGTGCGCCCGCAGGTAGGGCAATGACCTTCGAGCAACACGTATCGGCTGTTCACTGCGACGGAAAGAATGATGCCAGTAACCTGGCAAAGACGGCAAAGAAACGAGACTCGATCAAGGTCTTGAGGTTCGGGAACGCTGTCAACAGGAGTGGGAGTGGGCACGCTAATTAGGTACGATTTAACACGTTTTTTTCTCTGTGAAAAATCATTCGTTTCGTGGACTATTTGTGGATAACATTCGGAATGTTGGGTTTGGCGACATGCAAGTATTTCGGACACTAATATCCCGGTTAGCCGTTTGGCCGTGGGACTGTAACGAAAACTTTGAACGTGTTTCAATCTGGAACACGCGTTTCAGCTTGGCGCACGTTCCCACGGTCCGATTTACGCGTCTAAACGGCTTGCACGAGGCCCCCGGATTGCCTCTTCTGGTGCATGTGCCGCTGGCTCCTGTTGCTGGCGTTTCTGCTCCCAGCGCTGGCAGCGGACTCGTTCCCGGCCCGTGTGGCTCGCGTCTTGGATGGTGACGCCATCGTGGTCGAAACGCATGGCCACATTGTCAAGGTTCGCTTATTCGGTGTCGCCTGCCCGGAACACAATCAGGAGGGCGGATTACAGGCTACGTGGTTCACTGCAAACATGGCGCTCGGCCGCAGTGTGCAAGTCATCCAGCGTCACATGGACCGCTACGGACGCGTCGTTGCGAATATCGTGCTGCCGGACGGCCGCATGCTGAATCAGGAATTGGTGCGCAGTGGCAACGCGTGGTGGTATCGGAGATACGACCCTGGTGACGCGGAACTGGAAGCGCTCGAAATCTACGCGCGTGGAGCGCATCTGGGCCTGTGGGCCGCACCGAAACCGATTCCACCGTGGGAATGGTGCAAGGTCATGTCAGATCGGAATGCGCCCCGCTCCGAGCCGCGTTCGGAACCCAGGTCAGAGCGCTGAATTTCAGCGTAGTGAGCATGTAGAGATTGTCAAAGACCTGCCCGCCTTCCGCATACCAGAGTTCGCGTGCAGGAGTAGCGGCTGGTCCCCGCCCGGTGCCTCTGCCCGGACCGCGTCCCGGCGCATTCGAACCCGGTCTCCGTATTCCGGGGACTGGCGCCGTACTCCCAGGACCACGCGATTCCCTATACAATAGCTTCCTCGGAGGGACCTGAAATGAAGCTTGCGATTGGTTTGTTCGTTATGGCGCAATTTGCGCTGGCACAGGGGCCGTCCCCAGCGGCCCGTCCGTGTGACCCGGCTCCGGCTGTGCGTCCGAACGGAGCAAGAGGACCTGCAGGCCGCGGACGCGCGGCCGGTCCGGCCGATCCGGCATCGCCCGAAGACATCGCGGAGATGGCGAAACTCTCATCGTTGCCTGCGTGGCACGCCGGGGCCGGCGATGGCGAGTACTCCATCGGGCCGGATTATGCACCTGCCCCGGAACAGACCAAACGCGCCGGTGTTCCCGAGGGTAAAGTTGTCGAGTTTGTCATGAACTCGGCCGAGAGCAAATTCTATCCAGGCGTTAACGGTTCCTTCGATCGCCCCGTCTGCGTTTATGTTCCCGCCCAGTATGTTCCCGGCACGGCCGCGCCGTTCATCGTGTCGGCGGATGCTTACGGGATGCATTACAGCTTGCCCACCATTCTTGACAACATGATTGCTGACCACCGGCTCCCCGTGATGGTCGCCGTGATGATCCAGAATGGCGGCGCCGAACGCAGCATGGAATACGACACCGTTTCGGTGAAATACGCCGACTACGTGGAAGCCGAGGTGCTGCCACGCGTGGAAAAGGAAGCCAACGTGAAGCTCACGAAGGACCCCGAAGGCCGCATGACTTTCGGCGGAAGTTCGGGTGGGGCTGTGTCACTTACTATGGCCTGGTTCAAACCGGAGCTTTACCATCGCGTGCTGACATACTCCGGGACATACACCGATCTGCAGCACGGACCTGACGCTCCTCACGGGGCATGGGAATATCACGAACATTTCATTCCCGGCAATCCGGCGAAGCCGCTGCGCGTCTGGATGGAGGTTGCCGAGAATGACATCGGTGCGAACTCGCCCTCATCGAATCGCCGCAACTGGGTCATTGCCAATCAGCGGATGGCTGCGGTGATGAAAGCGAAGGGCTACCATTACCAGTTGGTTTATGCGAAGAATGCAGGCCACGTCGACGCCAAGGTGATCAATCAGACGCTGCCACAAGCACTCGAATTTGTTTGGAAGGGTTATCCCATTCAGAAATAGCAAATGCAGTTATCTCGCAAACTTCATCTGGCCAGGATGGGAGCGCTCGCCGTCCTGGGCGCTGCGCTCGTCTGCCATCGTGATCGCCATGCGCATGACTCACAATCACGTATTTAATGTCGGCGGGGTCGAGCCACCAGAATAATGCCGTCGGACGTCTTCACCGCCCGGGCGGTGTGTGCTTTCAGAATTCGACCGCGGCTGTTCCGAGCGCGCCGAAATCGGCGGTGATCCGGTCGCCTGCCTCGGCCATGTAAACTTCGGTGGTCACTCCGGTGGTGATGTACTGGCCGGCCTCGAGACCAACGCCCTGCGAAGACAACGTGTTCACCAGCCATTCGAGGGCATTCAAGGGATGACCCAGCACGGCGGCGCCGCTGCCGGTGCGGACAAGCCGGCCATTCACGGCAACGCCGACAGCTTGCTTTGCCAGATCGAGGTGCTGCCAGGGCGCGACCAGCGGGCCGCGCACCCAGGCCGCATGGCAAGCGTTATCCGCGATCAGGGAAGGAGCGCCGATGGTGAGCCAGTCGTCAAAGCGGCTGTCCACGATTTCGATCGATGGGATCACCGCTTCCACTGCGGCGGCAATTTCGTCGCGCGGGCGGGGTGTGGAAGTGGGCGGCAAGTCGCGAGCCATGAGAAACCCGAACTCCGCCTCCACTACCCGCATGAAGAACTGGGAAGCATCCAGGCGCGCCGGGCTGGCAAAGCAAAACGCCGAAACAAGGCGGCCGTAAAATGGTTCGGTGACGCTGAGCTGCCTCTGCGCAATGGGATTGGTGCAGGCGATTTTATAGCCCGCGGTTTGGCCGCCGTACTGAGCCAGCAAATCGTCGATTACGGCTGACTGGCAGCGATAGGCCTCCTCCGCGCTTTGGGGCCGCACCGGATCGGGCAGTTTCGCCAGGCGGACGTGGCGGGTTCGGGCCTCGGAGAGCAACTGAGCAGCGGATGGGGTCAAGCGCCTATCATAGCGCGGCCGGCCCGACACGAATCTCGGTCCTGCCGGCGGACAGCCCTTCGGCGGTAGCGGCCACGCGGATGGTTCCCGATTGTCCCGCGTGGGACCGCACTACCAGAAGCGCCAGCCCGCTGAAGGCTTTTCGGTAATCGGCATGGAAAGGCTCGACGGTGGCGGCATTGCCGTTATCTACGCCTGCGATGGTGCCGGGCCCGGTGACCCGGAAGCGAACCAGGTGGTCAGCCAGTGGGCAAAGTGTGCCGGCCTGATCTTCGATGCGCACGGTGATGAACGAGAGGTCGTCGCCATTGGCCTGAATCGCGGCGCGGTCGGGAATCAGCTTTATCTTAGTGGCGGGCCCCGCGGTGCGCACCTCATAGCGCGCGGCCTCATTGCCTTGCTGGTAGCCCACCGCCCGCAGCGTGCCTGGCTTGAATGGGACGCGCCACATCAAGCGATATTTGGTTGAAAATTTGAGTTCCCGGCTGACATTCGGGCCGACCGGCAACTCGACCGGTTCGGAGAAGCGGCGTTTGCGGCCGAGCGACTCGCCGTTCAAGAAAAGCTCCACCTCGTCACAGTTGGAATAACACAGCACCGGGATCGGCTGCCCTTCGCGGCCTTCCCAGTTCCAATGCGGCAGCAGGTGCACCATGGGTTCTTTCGTCCACTCGCTCTGGTAGAGGTAGTAGCGGTCTTTCGGAAAACCGGCCAGGTCCACCATGCCGAAATAGGAACTGCGCGCGGGCCAGTCGTGGCTGTTGTCGGCGCCGGGGCGATAGTCGAAATAGGGTGTTGGCTCGCCGATATAGTCGAAGCCGGTCCAAACAAATTCGCCGAGAATGTTCGGCTCCTTGTACTGGTAAGTGAACTCCACATCGGGGCAGTAGGCCCAGCTTGCGGTGATGATGTCGTAGCTGGAAATCTCGAGCGAAGGGTGCTTGTCGTATTTTTCGATGGGCAGTTGGTATACACCGCGAGAGCTCACGCAGGAGGAGGTTTCCGAACCCGCGAGTACGAACTTGGGGTGATCCTTGTGGATCTGTTCGTACATCCAGGGGCGATAATTGATCCCCACGACATCCACCGCGGCGGCCATCCCGTTCTGAATCGCGCCTTCGGGGATGTTGAAAGCGGAAGTGGTGGGCCGGGTTGGGTCTTCCTGGTGAAAGAAGCCCACCAGCCTCTGCGCTTCCTTCCCGCCTTGCGGGCGCGTCTGCTCGGGAATTTCGTTGCCGATGCTCCACAGGATGATCGAAGGATGGTTACGGTCGCGGCGCACCATGTCGCGCGCATCGCGCTCCGACCACTCATCGAAATATTTGCTGTAACCGTTCGGCACTTTGGCGATGCGCCACATGTCGAAGGCTTCATCCATGACGAGAAAGCCCAGCCGGTCGCACGCATCGAGCAGTTCCGGCGCCGGTGGATTGTGACTGGTGCGGATGGCATTCACGCCGGCCCGCTTGAGGATTTCTAACTGGCGCTCGATGGCGCGGCGGTTGACCGCTGTTCCCAGACAGCCAAGGTCATGGTGATTGCAAACACCTTGAAGTTTAAGGTGCCGGCCATTGAGAGAGAATCCAGCGTCTTTATCGAACGCGATGGTGCGAATTCCGAAAGGTGTGACATAGCGGTCCACCACCTGATTGCCTTCCCGGACTTCACAGAGCATGGAGTACAAGAAGGGGTTGTCAATGTCCCAACGCTTCAGGTTAGTAAGCCTGATGGTGTGAGTTTGGGTTTCTGTACCTCCAGGCGGGATGGAGAATGGCGCCACGAGAGTGGACTTGGAGAGGTTCGTGTTCGACGGGTCGAGAATGGTTGGGTCGACGATCACTGTTGCGGTTTGGCTGGAACGGTTGCGCACCTCCGTTTTGACCGTCACATCGGCGAAGTTATCGGTGACCTGCGGCGTCGTGATATAGGTTCCCCATAGGGCTACATGCACGGGGCCGGTGATATCAAGCCACACGTTGCGATAAATGCCTGCGCCGGGATACCAGCGCGAGGCGTGGTCTTCCGGCGTGAGCCGCACGGCCAGCACATTCGGTTCACCGAAGCGCAAATGGAGGTTCAAATCGAAGGCAAAGCTGCTGTAGCCGTAGGGGCGCCGACCCAAATCCTGGCCATTCAACCAGACCCGTCCATTAGACATAGCGCCATCGAAGAGAATGCTGAAATAGCGATCGCGGGCCGACGCCGGCACGGTAAACGTTTTGCGATACCAGCCGGTGCCGAATGCGGGCAGCGCGCCGGTGTGCGGGTTCAGGTGGGGATCGAAAGGCTCGCTGATCGCCCAATCATGCGGAAGACGCAATTCCACCCAGGTGCGGTCGCGGAAGCCGGGCTGTTCGGCCCCTTCCGCCTCGCCTTTGAAAAAGCGCCAGCCATCGTTAAAGCTGATGCGCCGCTGGTCCGAAACGGTCACTGGGTTTTCAGCGCCGGCCGCCAACGCCGCTGCTGAAAGCCCGGCCAGAAAGGTACGCCGCCGGATCGGTTTCATACACGCGCGGGGCGTCTCTTCGACGGCGCGCTGCGCCACGCCAAAAGCAGGAGAATCACCCCGAACACCACCATGCTGATGCCGGAGTAGAGGTTGACATTGACATCGGCCAAGGGCGCGCGCGTTCCGGGAGAAAGGATTCCCACCAGCAGGACGATCACGCCGAGAACCAAGAAAAATATTCCGGAAGGTATGCGAAGGTCCATAACTCACCTGCCAACACAGAAAGTGCGTGCAGAGGGCGTCTTAGCGAAACACCCAATTCAGGATGACACATAATGCAAGCACCAGCACTGCCAGCAGCGCGGGTTTTTCGTACCAGGGCACATTTCCGGTGGGTGGAATCGGCGTCACACCCCAAACCAGACCCTTCAATTCTTCGACCGGTTTTGGCTGGGTGACCAGGCTGATACCCACGGTCACAATGGAGCACACTGCGAAGGCCCAGATAGCGATCCAGAAATTCTGGGCCATGGTGGAGGGGAAATGCACGAGCGGCGCAATCCATCCTCCCTTGCCTTCCGCCACCGTAAGCCCGTGCGTAGCGGCGGCCGCGGCGGTGCCGGTTACCAATCCGAAGAAAGCGCCATTCGCGGACGATCGCTTCCAGAACATTCCCAGCAAAAATGTTGCGAACAGCGGAGCATTCACGAACCCGAACACCAGTTGCAACAGGTCCATGATGTTGTTGTAGAGCGTGGCCAGGTACGCGCAGCCAATCGAGAGCGCCACACCCACAACCGTCGTCATGCGTCCGACCTTTAAATAATGTGAATCCGGCGCATTCTTGCGGATGTAGCTTTGATAAATATCGTAGGTCCAGACGGTATTGAAGGCTGTGACATTGCCGGCCATGCCGGACATGAACGAAGCCATCAGGCCGGTCATGCCCACGCCCAACAAACCCGAAGGATAGAATTGGGCCATTAATGTGGTGATCACCTGGTCGTAATCGTAGCCTGCTCCTTTGCGCGGCAAAGTATACCCCAGGCCCATCTGCGCCAGCGCCACTGCGGCAATGCCCGGCAGAATGATCACGAACGGCAGGAGCATTTTAGGGAGCGCGCCGATGAGCGGCGTGAGCCGGCCTTCGGCCATGCTGCGGGCGGCCATGGCGCGTTGCACAACCAGAAAATTGGTGCACCAATATCCGAACGAGAGCACGAAGCCCAGTCCGGCCACCATGCTGAACAATTCGACGCCCATGGGATTGTCGGCCGCGTGGCCCATGTGCCCCCAGGCGCTGGACATGACGGCGGGAAGCCGCTGCGCAATCCCGCTCCACCCTCCGGCTTTCGCAACCGAAAGCCAGGCCAGCGGGGCAAAACCCATCACAATCAGGAAGAACTGGAGCACTTCGTTATAAATCGCGCTGGTAAGGCCGCCCGCCAACGTATAAGCCAGCACAATCGCCGCCGATAGCAGCACCGAAGCGGTGAAACTCCAGTGCAGGACCAACTCCAGCAGCAGGCCCAGGGCATACATGGAGATGCCCGACGAGAAGACCGTCATGATGGCGAATGCGAAGGCGTTAAAGCCGCGCGTTTTTTCATCGAAGCGCAGCTTCAGGTACTCCGGCACCGAGCGGGCGCGGCTGCCGAAATAGAAGGGCATCATAAAAACGCCCATGAAGACCATGGCGGGGATGGCGCCGATCCAGTAAAAATGGGCCGTCATGATGCCGTACTTGGCGCCTGAGGCGGACATACCGATCAGTTCCTGCGCGCCCAGGTTGGCGGCGACAAATGCGAGGCTGGTGATCCAGAGGGGAACTGAGTGGCCGGAGGTCAGAAAATCGGCGCTGGTCGAAACCGTACGTTTCAGGTACCACCCGATTCCCAAAACGAAAACGAAATAGAGGGCCAGGATGGCGTAATCGACCGCGTGGAGCGTCATGAGATCACGTTTTCATAATAGCCAGCAGGGGATTTGACAGGTCCGGTGCGTCCGAGTTGGTTGTATCGAAGCTCCCGGAATACACTGTTAGGTCACATCTATAACAAAAGGAGCAATTCGTGGATAAACAAATGTTCGAGAAGGGTCTCCAGATCCGGCGCGCTGTGCTGGGAGCCGATTATGTGGATAAGGCGCTCGCCACGGCGGACGATTTCAACCGGCCGATGCAAGAGCTAACCACCCAATATTGCTGGGGCGAAATCTGGGGCAGGCCCGGATTGGACCGGCGGACGCGCAGCATCATCAACCTGGCCATGATTTCCGCGCTCAACCGGCCGCATGAACTGAAAGCGCACGTAAAGGGCGCGCTCAACAACGGCCTCACCAAAGACGACATCCGGGAGGTATTTCTACAGGTTGCGATTTACTGCGGCATTCCGGCCGGCGTGGATAGCTTCCGGACCGCGCAGGAAGTGTTTAAGGAACTGGGTGTGTGAGCCGGTGTTCGGCATTACCCCGCAGCCAGCATAGCTTTGGGCGTTGGCTGCGCGTGACCCAGGATGCGATGTGGCTTGTAAGGCGCTTCGAGCGCCTTGACCTCGTCTGCCGTCAGCTTCAAATCCACCGCGCCTAGAAGATCTTTCAACTGCGACGCCTTGGTTGTTCCGATAATGGGCGAGGTCATGCCGGGCGCCTGCAGCACCCAGGCGAGTGCCACCTGGGCCGCGGAAACGCCGCGTTGGGTGGCCACTTGCCCCACGGTGTTGGCCACTTCAAAATCATCGCCGCTGTAATACATGTCTTTGGCGAAGGTATCCACTTGGGAACGCGTGGTCGAACCACCGTCGCGGCTGCGCGTTCCAGTGAGAAAACCGCGCGCCAGAGGGCTCCACGGAATCAACGCCAGACCCTGATCCATGCACAGGGGGATCATCTCGCGTTCGTCTTCGCGGTAGATCAGGTTGTAATGGTTCTGCATGGACTCAAAGCGATGCCAGCCGTGCTCCTTGGCGGTGTAAAGCGCTTTAGAAAGCTGCCAGGCGGCCATGCTGCTCGCGCCCAAGTAGCGAACTTTGCCCGCACGTACCAGAGCATCGAGCGCATCCAGCGTTTCTTCGACCGGGGTGTTGGAATCCCAGCGGTGAATTTGGTAGAGGTCGATGTAGTCCATTCCCAAGCGCCGCAGGGAATTGTCGCAGGCATGCATGATGTGCTTGCGGCTCAGCCCTCGCTGGTTGGCGGTGGGGCCCATGACGCCCTGAACCTTGGTGGCAACTACGATCTCCTCGCGGTTCGCCATTTCTTTCAGACAGAAGCCGGTGATCTCCTCGCTTTGTCCGGCCGAATACACATCCGCGGTATCGAAGAAGTTGATGCCGGCTTCAATGGCGATGCGGAAGTGTTCGCGCGCATCCTCTTTTCCCACGTGCCAGCCGCGCGTTCCCAGCGCCCAGTCCGGTACAGGGCCGCCTCCATAGGTCATGCACCCCAGGCAGAGGCGCGATACGGTAATTCCGGTTTTGCCGAGTCGAGTGTATTGCATGGTGGGTGAAGTGTCATTGTAATGCAAGCTATCAGCTTTCAGCTATCAGCCGTCAGCTTTCCGCTGAAAACCGAGCACGTCCGATTGTCACCGCTGTAAGTTCCTCTGGCGGGCGCCACGACTCGCGCGATGTGGCTGATAGCTGATCGCTGACAGCTTTTTTCTTGACAAGCCACCCCACTAGTGCTATTTTTTCAGCATATGCTGAATTTGCAGCAGGAGGAACGATGGCACTGGCGGGCTTGAGCCGGCGGGAACGGCAGATTATGGAGGTGCTCTACCAGCGCGGCAAAGCGTCGGCGGCCGAGGTGCGCGAGGGGATGGAAGATGCACCGGGATATTCGGCCGTGCGCGCTATGTTGCGGGTGCTCGAGGAGAAAGGGCACGTCAAACACCAGGCTGAAGGATTGAAATACGTGTACGTGCCGGTGGTCAACCGCGATAAGGCCAAGAAGTCCGCGCTGAAGAATCTTCTGGACACCTTTTTTAGTGAGTCCCCGGAGCAGGTGGTGGCGGCGCTGCTGGACGTGTCGTCCAAGCGTCTGACGCGCGAGGAACTGGATCGCATGGCGGAAATGATCGAGCGGGCGAAGCAGGAGGGCAAGTAAATGACGCACGGATATTTCTGGTTGGCAGACGCGGCAGTGAAAAGTGTCATCGTGCTCGCTGCGGCGGGGCTTTTGGCGATGGTACTGCGGCGGTGTTCAGCAGCGACTCGGCACATGGTGTGGACGGCGGCATTTGCGGGGTTGCTGGCGCTGCCACTGTTTCGAGTAGCGCTACCGGCGCTGCCCGTGAACTCGTGGGGGCCGGCGGGAGTAGTGTTTCGGGTGGTGGCTGGCACCTTGCCGGCTGACGCGCATGCGGCCGTGGACACCGGGGCTGCCGCTGGTTTCGAGTCGCGGTCGCGATCCCAGGCGCGCCCGATTGATTGGCCCCGCGTATTCGCGGGCCTCTGGTTCTGCGGAGCGGGAGTTGGTCTCGCACAAATGATGTTGGCATGGCTGGCCATGGCGCGCCTACGGCGGAGAGCGCGGGGGTTTTCGGGTCTCTCGATGAATGGCGTGCCAATCCTGGAGACTCCACGGGGCAGTATGCCGATGACCTTTGGTTTGCTGCAGCCGTCGATTTTATTGCCTGCCGATGCCACGGAGTGGTCGAGTGAGCGCCGCGAGATGGTGCTGCAGCACGAACTGGCTCACATCCACCGTGGCGATACGGCGACCCATCTGCTGGCTCGCGCCGCTTTGAGCCTGTACTGGTGGAATCCGCTGGCGTGGCTTGGCTGGCGCGAGTTTGTGCGCGAACGCGAGCGCGCGGCTGACGATCTGGTGCTCGGCGCCGGAGCGCGCGCTTCTGATTACGCAGGCCATCTGCTGGAGATCGCGCGTTCGATGCAGTCCGCGCCGACCATCGGCTGGGCGGCGGTCGCGATGGCGCGGCGCTCGCAGCTTGAAGGGCGGTTGCTCGCGATCCTGGATTCCGGGGTGAGGCGCGGTGGTCCGCGGCGTGCGGCGGGCTGGATGGCCGCGCTGGTGGCGATCGCTTTGATCGCGCCGCTCGCGGCCTTGCGCGCGCAGGACACCGAAACCGTGCCGGCCGATGTGGATGCCACCATTCGCGCCGCCGCCGCGCAGAAGAATCACGAGATGCTCGATGGGGCAGCGAAGGCCGCGGAGGCTTATCAAAAATATGACCTCTCGAGGAAGCTGCTCGATTCCTCGCTGGAAATCCGCGAAGAGGTTGCGGGGCAACAGAGCGTGGAGTATGGTCTGGGCCTGGTGAAAATCGGAGATCTGGAACGCGACCGCCACAATGTGGATGAAGCCAAGGCCTTCTACACGAAAGCTGTGTCCGTGCTCGGCAACCGGCCGGAGGCGGCACCGGTATTGATCGATCTCGGATTCCTGTCAATGAAAGACCGGCAGGCGGCGTTCGACTATTTCTCGCAAGCGCAAGCTGCCGATCCTACCCATGCCGGAAAGGCGTTGATGTGGATGGCAGTAGTGCGCGATTTGCAGGGGGACCCCACGGCAGCCGAGCCTTTGTTTAAAGAGGCAATCGCGGTGAGTGACCCGAATCTTAACGATTCGGCCGCGGCTTTTAGTATTTACGCGATGTTCCTTGAGCGGCAGGGGCGCAACGATGAAGCCGCGCCGCTAAAGGCTCAAGCTCAAGCAATCCTGCGGAACTCCCACGTAACACAATACCGCCAGACCGACGGCGTGACGCCGCTGCGCGTTGGCAATGGGGTTACTGCGCCGACGCTGGCGCAGAAGATCGAACCCCAATATTCCGAAGAGGCACGGGCGGCGAGATACCAAGGCACTGTTACCGTCGCCGTCACGGTCGGCACGGACGGAACGGCGCAAAACATGCAAGTGATCCGCGGCCTCGGCATGGGCCTGGATGACAAGGCGCTCCAAGCCATCAGCCAGTGGAAATTTAACCCAGGCACCAAGGACGGACAGCCGGTACCGGTGCAGGCCACGATCGAAGTCAATTTCCGCTTGCTGTAGTCGGGCGCTGGTGTGCCATGATTGAGGCATGACCGCGGAGGAGCGCTTCGAGAGAATCGAGCATGTTACGGCTGGCCTGGTTGAAGAACGACGTAAAGACCGGGAGGAGTACCGCCAGTTATGGCGTGAGACTAATCAAGCCATCACGCGCCTGGCTGAAGAGTCGCGCCGCTTCGCCGAAGAATCGCGGGCGGCCGATCAGCGGCTGGAGCAGAAGATTGATCGCTTCATAGAAGAGGCGCGCGCCGCCGATCAACAATTGCGGGAGCGAATTGAATCCCTAGTTTTGGCCATCGGCAAGTTACTGCCACGATAAGACAGTAACTATTCGACGCCGAACGCCAACAGCACATTCCCCGGCATGCCGTTGTTGACACCGACATAGCCGGAAGGCACGAACAACATGCCGTTGGCCAAGGTGGGTCCGGCCGCGCCCATCGAGCCGCCTTTGGCCGCAACTCCATTTACAGTTTGGTAATCGTGAATGGTGTTGTATTGCCAGATCACGTGGCCATCGGCCGCGGAGAGGGCACGCACTACACCATCCCAGCCATCTGAAAAAACCACGCCGGGAATGGCGCTGAGGGGGCCATCGTGGCGATGAAAGCGGGCCAATTCGGGCGCGGCTTCGAGAGCCGCGAACCATTTCCGCTCGCCGTCTTTCAGTTGCACCGCGGCGATGCCTCCCGTGCCGAGGCCGAAATAGACGTCCTCGCCATCGGCTGCACCGCCCCACACGATTTTGCCACCGAACTCTTTGGTGTTTTCTACCAGGGCCGTCCGCCACAGGACCGCGCCTTGCTTGTCCGGATCGTGCGCCCAAACATTGCCGCTCTTCTGACCCGCTACAAGGATGGTACGGCCACCGGCTAGTGTTACCAGCATCGGAGGAGAGCCGAAATCGTGATCGGGACCAAGCTCTTTCGGGCAATTCTCCGGGCGGGGCTTTTGTTCCGTGAACGGACCGGCGCAGCCTACGAGCCAGGCATCATTTTCAGTGTCCTGAGCGGCCCACAAAATCTTGCCGGAGTCGAGATCGAGGGCAACGATGGCATCGGTATTCTTGGGGACCGGCTCGGTATAGGCATCGCCGGTGCCGACGTATAGGGCGTGGCGGGCGGCATCGATGGTGGGCGAACTCCACACACCCGCTCCGGCGGGGGCAAAGCGCGCGATACCGTTCGTGTTTTTGCCCGCGGGCTGGGGCTCTTCGGCGATCATGTACGTTTTCCAGATGCGCCGTCCGGTAGCGCCATCTAGCGCGCTGACGCTGCCGCGGAAGGTGCAGCAGGCATAGCGGGGATTGACACCCGCGCCTTCCTCGCCCGAAGCCACGGGAACGTAGACACGCCCGGCGTAGAACTGGGGCGCGCCTGTGATGCGGGCCGAAGGGTGATCCTCCACCTTCACTTTCCATAGCAGCTCGCCGGTAACGGCATCCAGCGCGTAGACGTTGGCCTTCAGGTCGCCGAACCATGCGGCCAGGCGCGAACCGATGCGGTCCACTGTGATCGCGCTGCGCACGCCAGCATCGGCGTGAAACGACCAGTAGAGGCAGCCGCGCGCCGCATCGATGGCGTATACGTTACCGGTATCGACGCCTAAGAACACCCGGCCGCCAACCACGGAAGGCTGCCCCAGCACCGACTTCACGCCAGGAAAACCGAAGGCCCACTTCAATTGCAACCGGGGCACCTGGCTGGCTGACAGTTGCGCGCGTCTGGCCGGTTGAAAGCGCGTGTTCATCGCGTCGGCGCCCCATCCGTTCCAGGCCGGCAGGGCGGCGGGGCCGAGCATAGTGGAACCGGCCGGGCATTGCCCAGCTTGAGGACCGCTTTGCGCGCGCATGAACGGGAGCGCAACGAGCAACAGGCAAAATAATTGGGCGAATCGCATCATTCGACAGTATAATCTTGGCTGGTTCCCAAATTCACAAGTACATTCTGAGGAGCGAGGAGCGCAAACGATGCACGAAGGAAAGAACTTTCAAACACTGGCGAAAGCGGGTCTGCTTCACGAAAATGACAGTAAGTTTACAGATGCGGAAAAAGCAGCTATAGAGAGTTTATCGCCGGAAGAATTGCAGGCTTTGTTGAGCGCCAAGGAGAAGCTGGAGAAAAGCTTCTCGCATGCGCCGATCATGATGATTTACTAAAGAGGACTTGCCCGTGATACCGGCCGCAAGCGCGGAGGTTTCGAACAGCGCGATCATTCGGGCCAAAATCGACCTGTTCGGCGGGCGTCTCGGCCAGGCCTCGCACGCTTTCTGGAACAGCCCGCACTTTGCCAGTATTTATCGCGAACAGCTTTTCCTGAGCCACGCCATTGTGCGCGCCAGTGTGCCCCTGATGCAAGCGGCGGAAGAAGCTTGCCGCTATCCGCAGCATGCGGGCGATGCCGTGCTGGAGGGCTTCGCGCGCTATCTGCGGCATCATATTCCGGAAGAGACCGGGCACGACCGGTGGGTTCTCGACGATGCCGACGCGATGGGAATTGGACGCGCGGCGATTCTTGCAAGGCAGCCGAAAGAAAGCGTGGCACGGTTAGTGGGGGTGCCCTATTATTGGATTCGCCACTACAATCCGATAGCATTGTGTGGATATATCGCCGTGCTGGAAGGGAGGCCTCCCACGCTGGAGCTGATTGGGGAGGTTGCCGCGCGCAACAATCTACCGCTGGAATGTTTTACTAATCTGACGCACCACGCGCGCATCGACCCACATCACCGGCGCGATCTGGATGATGTTCTGGATGCGCTGCCGCTCACCGCGGAGCACCTGGCCCTGATCGGCCTCACCACGCTGCACACGCTGCGCACACTGACCGAAATCATGAACGAGCTGTTGGCCGGGACCGAATCCCCTTCAATCTGAGGCCACGATGATCCAGCGGGCGACGTCCGACTGATCCGGGCGGCGCACATCGCGAAAGCCCGCGGATTCGAGCATGCTCCGGTACTCGCGAAATGTGTACACGTTACCGCGAGCGGTGGTGGCCAGCATGGTGAGCGCAAATGCCGCGTCATCGGGCGGAGAAATGCGGTCATCATTGGTGATGAAGTCGATCAGAACCAGCCGGCCGGAAGGGCGCAGCGCCGCGCGGCACTTCTGAAACAACACGATGTTGTTGGCGGCGTCAAAGTGGTGAGCAAAATTGGCCATGAGCACCAAGTCATAAGGGCCGCCGAAATCGAGCGTGAAGGCATCGCCCGGAACGAGGTGGCAGCGTTCGGAAATGCCTTGGAGCCTCGCATTTTCCGCGGCCACTGCCAGCACCTTCGGGTGATCCAGCGCGAAGATTTGAGCACTCGGATTCCTCGCAGCCAGCGCGAGACTGTACAAACCGTGACCGGCGGCGATATCTAGAACGCGCCAAGGGCCGGCGGATTCTGGAGACAACACCGCGGCTGCAAGAGGCGCAATGTCGCGGGCCAGCGGGGCCATGGCGTGGGCGAACCGAACCCAATCCGATTCGTCCGCGCGCAGGGCCGGGGCAGCGGACTCCTCGTGGCGTTCCACTGTCTGCCGCAGTTCACAGAACGCCTGCACCGTGGCATCGCTCGCCAGAAATCGCACGGCCGATCCCATGTAGGCGGGCGAAGCGGTACTGAGATAGAGCCGCGCATGGAGCGACAGGCCGTAGCGGCTATCCTGTTTCGAGAGGTGCCCCTGAACCACCAGGTAGTCACAGAGTATGCGCAGGCCGCGTTCCGATGCGCCCGATCGTGCGGCGAGCGAGGGGATTGTATCGGCTCCGGAGCCGATGCGCGTAAACAGGTCGAGCTCGATGGCTGTGCGAAGAGCGAGCGAACGCTGGAAGGCCCGGAACTCGTCGAGTAGATGCAGGGGATTGGGCACTTGGTGGCCGCGTTCCGCCATTGACACGTTATTTCTCCATTCGCAGCAATCGCAATAAGCCGGCGTACCGGGGATCGGAGCGGAGCGCGGCGAAGCTGGAGCTGCGGAGAATGATGGGCATGAGCGAATCGCGGTTTTCGATACTCTGCGCGGCCCATCGGAAAGCTTCGCCGCTATCGCCCATGGCTGCGGCGATCAGGGATGCCCAGAAGGCGCGTGATTCCGCGCCGGGGGCAGAGCCGAGTTCCTGAATCACATCGTTTGCCAAGTCCTGATGCCCCGCCGCGGCGTGCGCGATACCGAGCGTGCCTAAAGTCATGGCCCACCGGCCACCGCGGCGAATGGCGGCTTCGGCCAATTCCAGAGCTTCGGCGATCCGCTGCTGCCGCACGCGCAAACTTACCAGCAGCCACTGGCCGGCAACGAAGCCGGGGTCCAGCCGATTGACGTGCTCCAGCACTTCCACTTCAGTTTCATGCCGACCGAGGCCATCGAGGATGATGGAGTGAATGCAATTCATGTGCGGCGAGAGCGGGTCGAGCGAGAGGGCCTGTTCCTGCACCCTAAGCGCGTCCTCCCATCGTGCCAAAGGGCCCAGGCAGTAGTGAGTGTAACAGTGCATGGCGTCGAAGGAATTGGGGTTCAGTTGGAGCGCGCGTTTCAGGTACTGCTCGGATTCCGCCCATTCGAAATCATTGATCGCCAGACACGCGCCAATCACGTGGTGGGCCTCCGAACTTCCTGGATCGAAGCGGAGAGCCTCGCGGGCCTTGGCAACGCAGATGCGCATGGACTCGCGCGGATTCTCCATCCCCACGATCATCTGACCCCAGTGATACAGAGCGATGCCGATATGCGCGGCGGCATACTCCGGATCGATGGCCGCCGCTTTTTCAAAGGAAGCCAAGGCGCGGGCCTGATCTTCCGGGTCGAAGCGATAAAAATAGTGCCTTCCGCGCAGGATCTCCTCGTAGGCAGCGAAATGTTCCGTGGGCGGCTTTACCAGCCGCTGCGTGGTGAGGCTGACTCTCAGCTCGGTCGCGATGGCATGGGAGATTTCGTCCTGAACCAGAAAAATGTCGCGGAGGTCGCGGTCATAACGATTCGCCCACAATTGTGTTCCGTCACGCGCGGCGATCAGGCGGGTGGTGATACGGATGCGGTCCCCTGCCCTGCGAACGCTGCCCTCCATCACGTGGTTGGCGCCCAAGGTGTCTGCGATTTCCCGAATGTCTCGCGCCTGGTGCTTGAAGGCGAAGGTAGAAGTGCGCGCAATTACTTTGAGCCCCGCGACTGAAGAGAGCGCGTTGATGATGTCCTCAGTCAGGCCGTCGCTGAAGTATTCATTTTCCGGGTCCGCGCCAGCCATCACAAAGGGGAGGACGGCTACGCAAGGCGCTTTCCGGGAAACGGCGGCAGCGGCTTTCTCGAGGGCTTCGCGCAATTCCGCCGCAGTCTGGAAGCGTTCGGAAGCGTTTTTGCGCAGGCAGCGGTTGACGATGCGCACCACTTCGGGAGATGCCTCGAACGGCTCCGGATCTTCCCGTTGCACAGCAATCATCGTGTCCCTTGCCGTATCGGCCTGGAATGCGCGTCTGCCGGTCAGCACTTCGTAGAGCACAGAGCCGAAGGAAAAGATATCCGAGCGCCCGTCGACCGCTTGGCCCGCGGCCTGTTCCGGCGACATGTAAGCCGGCGTGCCAATGGTTTCACCTAAGGCCGTGCCGGATTCCGAGGTGATGAGCGTGGCCGTCACATCGCCGGGCATCGAATCCGGGAAGGAAACTCCAGCCGCCAAAGCCGGCTTTTCGAGCGAATCGCTGGCCACAGGGCGGATCAGAGTGGCAATGCCGAAATCGCAAAGTTTCACGCCGCCGGTGGTGCGCAGAATGTTGGCCGGCTTCAGATCGCGGTGGATGATTCCCTTGGCGTGCGCCGTTTCCAGCCCGGCCGCGATTTGCCGGGCCAGTTCGATGGCATTGGCCTCCGGTATGGGCCCTCGCAGAGGCGCGCCATCCACATATTCCATGACCAGGTAGTTCGGGCCCACGTCATGAACAATGCAGATATTGGGATGATTGAGCGCGGCGATGGCGCGCACTTCGCGCACGAACCTGCCGGACAGTCGCTCGGGCACGCGCTTGATGGCCACCTGGCGGTCCATGCGTAAATCCAGGGCGCGATACACTTCGCCCATGCCGCCTTTGCCGATGGGCGCCAGGATCTGGTAGGGCCCCAGCATCTCGCCCGCTTTCCAAGGCTCCGTAGACGGCGGAGGAGGCGCGGGGTAATCCCCGGCCAGCACTTCGCCCAATATCCGGGAACTGTCGACGAGCAAAGAAGGGCCTTCGGCATTTGCCAGGAGTTCTTGGATTTCGGCTAACAGATCGGGCTCGCCAGTGCACTCTCGTTCGAGCAGGGCGCGCCGCTCGGCATCGGGGAGATCCGAGGCGCGCGCGTAGATCTCCTTAATGCGCTCCCATTGCTCACCGCTCATGCCGGAGACTCAGTAGACTGCGCCTCACGGCTGCGCAATTCACGCTTCAGCCACGCTTTCGCAAAACTCCACTCCCGCTTCACAGTGCGCGGGGAGACGCCCAGCAGAGCCGCGATCTCATCTTCGGTCAAGCCGGCGAAAAAGCGCAGTTCGACGATTCGGGACTGGCGCGCGTCCAGGGCCGCAAGACGATCGAGAACCTGATCGAGCGCCAGAATCTCATCGCTGCGGTCGTTCACCGGGAGGCAGGCATGTTCCAAATCCACTTTAGCCAGGTTGGCGCGCCGTTTTTCGGCGCTGCGCGAGCGCGCGTGGTCGACCAGGATGCGCCGCATCACCTGGGCGGCTACCGAGAAAAAGTGCACACGGTTATTCCAATCGCGATCGTACTGCGCGAGCAGGCGGAGATACGCTTCATTCACCAGGGCGGTCGGCTCGAGCGTGTGATCGGGGCGCTCGCGGCTCATCAATCTCCGCGCGACGCGGCGCAGATCGGTGTACACCAGTGCTGCCAGTCGAGATTCGGCATGACGATCGCCCTGCTTCATCTGAAACAACAGGCTGGTGATTTCTCCCTCCGCAGGCATGTGCTCCACTCGCCGTCTTTACGATTTTACGCCAGGGTGAGGAACCTTACATTGCGAACTTCACGCCCGCGCGATTCCTTGCGGAAATGTGAAGAAGTCCTGCGGATCGTACTTTTGCTTAACCTGTTTCAAACGGCCGAGATTACCTCCGAAATACATTTGGCCGAAGTTCTGATTCTCCCGGTTGGGATAGTTCTGGTACGAGTGGCCGTTGGAAAGAGGCCCCACCACGCGGTCGAAGTCCCGCACATAAGCTTCTGCTCGCGCCCGCTGGTCGTCATATAGCCAGAATGAATACAGGAAAATATCGGCTGCGGCACGGCGGTGCCAGAATGCCGTGGCATCCGGCGCGATTTGATTAATCGCACCGCCATAGGCTTCGATTCCAATCAGGGTGCCGGTTTCGGGCGCGGCTCGATAGAGGTCCACGATTGCTCCCCATTCCTGGCGGCTCAAATAGCGATCCACGATATGCGATTTGGCCAGTGAACGGACGGAGGCCGGAACGTCCGGCATTTGGCTCGGATAGTCGAGGAGGTAGTTATTCAGATAGAGATAACTGCCGGCGCACCAGATATCGCGGTAACTCTCATTGGGGATCAATTGGAATAGGGGATCGAGGGCCTTGCGGCAATCGGCTTCCGTGCCATGGAACATTCCGCGCACTACAAAATAAGGATCGAGCTTCTGCGCGCCGGCGTTTGCGGTGGTGTGAATCAGCAGAGCCTGCTGGCCCAGATTGGGCGGCGCGGCGGCGCCGGTAAACGCGGCCTGCCACGTGGTCACTGCTTCGGTGGCAGCGGCGGCCTCCTGATCGTTGCGGATGGGCCATTTGAAACCGAATCCCCAAAGTTTTCCGAGCTCGCGCAGACGATATTCGACCTCCAGCAGCACACCGAAATTATTGCCGGTGCCGCCCCGAACCGCCCAGTACAGATCGTCATTTTGCGTGGCATTGGCCGCGACAATGCTGCCATCGGCCAGCGCAATCTGTACGCTGGTGACATTGTCGCAATTCATGCCGTAGAGCAGCGAAGTGAAACTGTAACCTCCGCCCTGCATATAGCCGGCGACGCCAACAATTTCGCAGCCTCCGCCGGGGACATGCATTCCGTAGAAATCGAGGTTCGTGTCCACCTGCGCAAAAGTTGCGCCGGCCCCTACCAGCGCCTGTTGTTTCCGGGCGTCCACGCGCACGTAATTGATGCCGCTCACGTCGATGACCATGTCATCGTTGACGGAGTAGCCCGCGGTGCTGTGCCCACCTGCCCGGCACACCGGGTGCAGACCCACTTCCTGGGCGAACTTCACCGCGTTGGCCACATCGCTGAAGCCGGCCGCATATACGATGATTTGCGGATAGTGCTGGAAGGTTTTGACGAAGGCTTCGCGCGCGGAATTGTATTTGTCATCCTGCGGAACTACGATCGTGCCAGTGAGCTGGCTGCTGAGCGCAGCAAGCTGTGCGTCCGTGTATTTTAATTGGCCCGAGCTTTCCGGAGAAAGCTTGTTGACAAGGTGCCATCGCAGTTGGCGGCGCATTGCTCATCCTCCACGGGGCCCGAATGTGCTTGGATTGCGGTAGTAACTCAGTATAGCCGACGGATG
>JASIAM010000281.1 GCA_030041985.1 Bryobacteraceae bacterium
GATATTGGTTTCCAGGTCGGCTGTCAGCTCCCGCACCAGATGTGTGGTCCGCTCCGCAGCGTCCATCCTGCACTGCACATCCAGCGTGATCCATTCCGGCCGGGCGGAGATCACCCGGATATCGTCGCGCCAGGAAACCGCGTCGAGCGCCTGCTGTACCATTTCCAAAGCGTGCGCCTCGTAAATCGCGGTGTGCACGTAGCCATACGCACGCGCGCGAACCGCCCCCAGCGCGCGGGCCGGGTTGGGATCGCCGGTCACAATGACTTTTGTTTCCGGCCGCACGGCGTGCAAACGCCGCACCAGTTTGCTCGGATCGGCGCCATTGCCGCCTATCGCAGCCAGCACCAGATCAAAAGCTGTGCCGCGCAGTCGCTCCAGTGCCTCCGCTCCCTTGGATACCAATTGCAGGCTGTGCTCGTTTTGCCCCAGGAGTTCGTCCAGGGCCTCCCCAGCGCGGGGGTCCTCCCCAACCAGGAGAAGGCGGCGTAAACTCACCATTCCACTGTATCTGAGTATGGCATCCTTCCGTATCCCACGGGTCACAGTTGAGAGAGAATGGAACATGAGGTTGTAACCGGTTTATGGGACGGAGCATCTCACCATCCAACATGAAATTTATCTTGCTTGCACTTTCGGCAATGTGTGTGGCGCAGGCACAGATCGGCTATCCCGGCGGTGGGTATCCATTACCGGGGGGATATCCGGGCGGGTACCCCGGCGGCGGATATCCGGGTGGCGGCTACCCGGGTGGGATTCCCATTCCCGTTCCGGGCGGAAAACCCAATCCCACAGGCACCGGCGGCCAACCACTCGTAAATTTTCGGGGCAAATTGAAAACCCTGGATTCCAAATCGCTGGCGATCGAGATGGATGATAACCGGGTGATTGAGTTCCGGCTCAATTCCAAAACAAAGTACTTCAAAAAAGGCGACGAGATCAAGAAACCGGATTTCGAGACTGGCGATCAGCTCTCTGTCGAAGGAAGTGAAGACGCCACCGGTCACATGATTGCAGCCAATGTCTACTGGGAGAAGGCCGCATCCGCTGCCACTACCACCGATAAAGACAAACAGAATAAAGATGGTAATGTGACGGACACCTGGAAGGACAACCCGGCGCAGTCCAGTCAGAATGGCCGGCCGTCACAGCCCAGCCAGAGTGCCCAGACCCAGACAGCCCAAGCCGCTCCTCCTCCCGCGCCACCGGACCCGGACGACCCCGGCCCGCCCACATTGAAGCGTGGCAAACCCAGTTCGCTAGACTCGGCGCCCCTATCAGACCAACCACCTCCGCCTCCACCTCCCGCGGCAAAACCCCAGGCCGCCCAAGCCACGCCGAAACAGACACCACCGCCCACCCAGGTTGCTTCCAATTTGCCGCCGTCGAATCCTGTAGCTCTTCCGCCTGGCACTGTGAGCCTGCCGCCGAGCGGTGCTGGTGTCCAGCAGCAGCCTTCTTCGAGCGCTCCGCCCAACCTGGTAGGCCTGCCTGCGGACAGCGTCAGCCGGCCGAGACCCCAATCTTCCGATGATGCGCAACCCACTTTCCGCGACGATGACGATCAGCGTCCGTTAGGTTCGCGGCCGCAGGAGGATCCTCTGGTTCGCCAGGCTGCCGAAGCTGCCCTCAACTTTACCGAGACCCTCCCGAACTACGTGTGTCAGGAAGTCGCATCGCGCTATGAGAGCAACGCCCGTCCCGTAAGCTGGCACGCCCTGGATGTCGTGAGTACGGATTTGGTTTACGAAAACGGCAAGGAGAATTACAAGAACATCACGGTGAATGGCAAACCGACGAACCGGCCTCTCGAAGAAACCGGCGCATGGTCCACCGGTGAGTTCGGCACCCTGCTGATCGACCTGTTTTCCCCGGCCACCGATGCCGACTTCCATTTCTTCCGCGATGGCCGTACCAGCGGCGTTGACGCCAAGATTTACAATTTCTCCGTGAAGCGCGAAAATTCGCACTGGGACATCCACTTCGGCTCGCAGGAGTACACTCCTGCCTTCGAAGGTTCCACCTGGATCGACCCCAAGACCGGCCGCGTCCTGCGCATCGAAATTGAGGCTAAGGGTCTGCCCGACGGATTTCCTACCGATCACGTGGAATCAGCCACCGACTACCAATACGTGCGGCTAGGCGACGCGCAGCAGTACCTGTTGCCCGTGCATGCGGAAATTCTAAGCTGTGAGCGCGGCACCCCAAACTGTAGCCGCAACGTCATCGACTTCCGCAACTACCACAAGTACACCGGCGAATCGAGCATCCAGTTCGGCGACGTAGCGAAGTAATCGAATTGAACACTGGGGAGTGACAGCTAGCAGCCCGCGTGGCGATCGCTCTTCAGTGACTACCGTTGCCGCCCCGCCGCATGGAGTCAATAAAAGCCTGCAGCGTGGCTCGGAGATCGTTCATCCCGGCTCGTAGTTCGTTCAGCCCGGCTCTGAGTTTGTCCGTGTCGGCGGCGGTCGCCGCCCGCAGTTCCCGCAACCCTTCTTCGTTCGCAAGGTGTGCGGACGCAAACTGGGTGATTTTCTCGTCCACTTCCCGCATGGCTGCCGCGTGCGCCAGTTGCGCTTTCTGTATCGCCTCGAGCCATTCCTGGTGGTCTGCCACCATCAAAGCATGCTTATTCTGAATCTGATTCGTTACCGCCAGGGCTTCCTGCAAATCATGCATTTCATCTTTGAGGCTCATGGCTTCTCCTGCGCTACTTCTACAGTACCTTACTCCCGCTATCCACTGGCTATTACCAATCCCCAGCCCCCGATACCCAGTCCCCGTCTACCAGAGGTACCACTTACCCGCAACCAGCACAGCAGCGGCGATCAACGCATTCGTCGTCGCATGAGCTACCACCGCATCTCCGATTCTGCCCCTCCGCAGCAATGCAAATGCATAAACAATGCCCGCGAGCGTGCCCGCCAGCCAGCGGTCGCCGTGCAGCAGGCCAAAAGCCAATGACGAGACCAGAACAGCCACATAACTGAAGCACCGCAAATCGAGCGATTCGAAATCCGCAGCTAACAGACGGCGAATGAGAAATCCGCGGAAGGCCAACTCTTCGGCAATCGGAACCGTGCAAATGGCAGCTAACGTCCGGCAAACCAGCCAGCCGCTCCGTGCCCCAGGCGAAGCCGCCGCCAGTGCCGTTGCGAATCCATTGTTTGCGCCAGCCCCATGTGCCGGTTCGAGCCACATCCACATGGCAAAAACCAGAATTCCGGCCACGGGCGCGAACCAGCTAACCTGCCAATCGAGCTTTCTGTATCTCGAGCGGAAAAGCCAGAGAACGCCCGCGGCGGCAAACAACCGCACGGGATAGGCCCACTCAAAGCTACCCGAAACCGCACGGGAAACCATGGAAGCCGCCAGGATGGCGACAAACGGCATCAGGTACCACGCCGTGGGATTCTCCGAAGTGCTGGCGCGGGCTTTTGCATCGCCCCTCCGCTTCCACCAGGGGACGCGCGCCGCCGCCAGCGAAACGCTGATAGCCACTAAGTTGAATGAGATCCACCCGGCCTGCGAATGAAACCCGTGAATGGCAATGTCCGGGAAGCCGGCATTGCCAATCAGGATCAGCACGGCGATACGCACGGCGTTCAGCACCCACATCACCGCAATACTCGCCGGTATGAGCAGCAGAGCTTGCGGGAAACGGCTTTCCCGGCGAAAGAACCAAAGCCAGCCGCTTGAGAAGGCCAGCATTAACCCCGCGCCTTCAAAGCCCGAGCAGGCCCCCCCGATGGTGACCGCGAAATGCGAACTGCCCATCACCAGCGCGGGGCGATCGATTACCAGATCCCGCAGGAACGGCCGCAACAGCATTGCGGTGAAACCGAAGGTGGCGTCAATCGCCGGCTTCCACAAAGAGCCATCCCACACCGACTGCAGGGGAACAACGAACCGCCAGGCCGCAACCGCTGCGACTGCGCCGATCACCCAGATATGCCCCGTGGCGCGCAGCAACTCCAGCCACTTCCCCATCGGCACAAACGCACAGGCCGCCAGCACGATCGCTAGAAGGCCGGCTCCGTACCAGCCCGCCACTAGAACCCCGCGCCCCAAAAATTCGTTGCCGCGCGACCCTAACGAGAGGACGAGAAAGACAGCCATTGCTCCGAAATGAGCCCACAGGAGCCGCCAAGCGACCGGTGTTTCTTCCATCCGGCGGGAGATTTGCGGAACCCTGTTCCTCACCCGGAAATATCCAAACGTGGCAAAACAGAAAAGAAACGCGACCAGCGCGCGAGCTGTGGCCTGGCCTCCCCGCCCCGTACTCACGAAAGCAGAGATCGGAAGCCATTCAGCCGCCAGCAGCCCGGCCAACCAAATGAAACGGCTCAGCAACCGCTTGCCAGGCGCGCCTGGAATGGGGGAAGCACTCAGCCCGGCCGCGAAAATTTCACTGCTCATTGTTAACCTTATCGGATGTACGCAGACATAGCCTCAAGATCCGCAGAACCATCCTATCCGGTAAGTGCCTTTGCGGGCAGTCTCATCAGGACTAAAGGGTGTTCCAGTACCTTTGCTCTGTATGGCCGCAAGCTGCCCTTTAGCCCACCACCCAACTAAATACTTGACAAAGAAACGCTAAAGTTTCATAATGGCTTTGTGCTAAGCAGTGGCCCACCAAACCAATCCCGGCCACTCATTCGCAAATCGATTTCTAGCACGGAGGCTTTTCAACAAAATGGCAAAGATTATCGGCATTGACCTGGGGACCACCAACTCGGTAGTTGCTGTCATGGAAGGCGGGCAGCCCACGGTCATCGCAAACCAGGAAGGGGCCCGCACCACTCCGTCCGTTGTGGCGTTCACCAAGAGCGGCGAGCGTCTTGTTGGTCAGGTCGCCAAGCGGCAAGCCATCACCAACCCGGAGA
>JASIAM010000282.1 GCA_030041985.1 Bryobacteraceae bacterium
GCCGCCGCTGTGGAACGAAAACTGGCCGAGATCCGCAAGCGCACATCGCTCGGCAAATTCCGCTTCGGCACCTCCGATTACGACCGCTGGGCGCTGGTCTGGGGCCGGATCGAAACGCGCAAGGGAGACGCCGCGAAAATCGCCCCCGCGGACCTGGTTTTTCGCGGCGATGGTGTCGTCGTGTTTCTCAACCAATAGTCACTTCCCCGCTGCGCCATAAGAATTATCGATTGGACGAAGGCCCACTCGGAGAGGTACTCTGCTAATTTCGGTCCGTGTGGCGACCTGCTCATTCTCCCTGCCGAGAATCTCCAGAGGAAGTGTCCCATGCGCTTTTCGTCTTACGATGCGGAAGGGTTTTACGACGAAATGTTCGAATCGGGCGGTCAGCCCCGCGGCCACGGGCGGCTCCTGCTCGAAAGCATTCAGTCCCTCGATAGCGGCCAGTTGTTGCGCTACAAGCACGCCGCCGAGCGTCTGTTGCTGCAGATGGGCATCACCTTCAATGTCTACGGTGATTCCGCCGGCGTGGAGCGCATCTTTCCTTTCGATCTGATCCCCCGCATCGTGCCGGCCGAGGAGTGGGACCGCCTGGAGCGCGGCTTGTGCCAGCGCATTCACGCACTCAATGCCTTCCTCGACGATATTTACCACGAACAGAAAATCCTCAAAGACGGAGTCATTCCCCCCGAGATTATCCTTTCCGCCGTTTCGTACCGCCCGCAGTGCCGCGGTTTGAATCCGCCCTACGGCGTCTGGTGCCACGTCACGGGCACCGATCTGGTGCGCGATCACGACGGGCAATACTACGTCCTCGAAGATAACCTCCGCGTCCCGTCCGGAGTTTCCTACGTGCTGGAGAATCGGGAAGTACTCAAGCACATCTTCCCGAAGGTCTTTGAGGGACTGTTCGTGCGGCCGGTGAACGAGTACCCGAGCAAGCTTTTGGAGATGCTGGAATCGCTTTCACGGGCTCGCGGCGTCCGCCCCAACGTCGTCCTGCTCACTCCCGGCATTTATAATTCCGCCTATTTTGAACATAGCTTCCTGGCTCAGCAGATGGGTATCCAACTGGTGGAGGGCCGCGACCTGGAAGTGACCACGGGCGGCGTTTTCATGCGCACTACCAAAGGCCTGGAGCGCGTGGACGTGATTTACCGCCGCATCGACGACGATTTCCTCGATCCCGAAGCCTTCCGCCCCGATTCCCTGCTGGGCGTCCCCGGTCTGATGGCCGCCTATAAAGAGGGCCGCGTCGCGCTCGCCAACGCCCCCGGTAACGGCATCGCCGATGACAAAGTCATCTACGCCTACGTGCCCGATGTCATCCGGTATTATGAAGGCGTCGATCCCATTCTGCCCAACGTCCCCACTTATCTTTGCTGGAGAGACAACGACCGTAAGTATGTCCTCGAGAATCTCGATAAGCTGGTAGTCAAATCAGCCAATGAATCCGGAGGCTACGGGATGTTGGTCGGTCCTCACTCCACTCGCGTGCAGCAGGCGGAATTCGCCATCAAAATCGAGCAAAATCCGCGAAACTTCATAGCTCAGCCAACGCTTGCTCTGTCGCGCGTGCCGACCATTGTAGATGACCATTTCGAAGGCCGCCACGTCGATCTCCGCCCCTACGTGCTTTGCGGAAAAGAAATGTACGTGCTCCCCGGCGGCCTCACGCGTGTGGCCATGCGCAAGGGCTCGCTGGTTGTGAATTCCTCGCAAGGCGGCGGCAGCAAGGATACCTGGGTGCTGGCGGATGCTCCCTCCGGCGGCCAATTTCAGGAACAGTCCGGCCAGGGGCAATGGCAGAGGCAGGTTTTATGAAGCCTCTCCTCAGCCGCGTGGCCGAATCCGTCTACTGGATGGCTCGCTACATGGAGCGCGCCGAGAATGTGGCGCGCTTTGTGGGCGTCAACCTGCATCTGCGCATCGACCTCCCGCAGGGCGATGTGAACGGTTGGCAGGCGCTCATCGACACTAGTGGCGACGCCGCGGTATTTCTGGAACGATATGGGACGGCTACCCCGGAGCGCGTGATCGAGTTTTTGGTGTTTGACACCCACAATCGCAACTCGATTCTTTCCTGCGTCCGCGCCGCCCGCGAAAACGCCCGCTCCGTTCGCGAGACCATCTCTTCGGAAATGTGGGAGGAAATCAACTCCTTCCACCTGGTGCTGTTCGATCAGGCCGCCCGGCCCGGCCCCGATTCTTTGCCCGAATTCTTCCAGCGCGTGCGCCGGAGCTGTCATCTGTTCCAAGGCGTCACCGATTCCACCATGACGCACAACGAAGCCTGGCACTTCATCCAGTTGGGCCGGCAGTTGGAAAGGGCCGATAAAACCACGCGCCTGCTGGATGTTAAATATTTTATCCTGCTGCCGTCTGCTAGTGACGTGGGCACGCCCTATGACGATATTCAATGGTCCGCTGTGCTGAAATCCGTGAGCGGTTTCGAAATGTACCGCAAGGCGCATGGCCGTATCGTGCCTATCCGCATCGTGGAGTTTCTTCTTCTCGATGGCGATTTCCCGCGCGCCGTTCGTCACTGCGTGGCCGCTGCCGACTACTCGTTACACACCATCACCGGCACTCCGGCAGCCAATTTCTCCTGCGGTTCCGAGCAGCGCATGGGCTTGCTTCGCTCCGAGCTGGATTACGCACAGGTGCAGGCGATTTTGGCCGGCGGCCTGCACGAATTCCTTGACGGCCTCCAGGCCAAAATGAATAGAATTGATGAATGCGTTCTCGAAGATTTCTTCGCCCGCCGCGCCGTTACCACGGTAGCCGCCGTCTGATGTCTCATCCTGCCTGCTCTTCCCACACCGGCCGCACGTTCCTGCCGGAGACCACATGACTTTCTGCCTCGGAATTACCGTCGGTGAGGGCTTGGTCGGCATCGCCGATACCCGTGTCCTCTCGGGCAACGAGTCCTTGGTGGCCAAGAAAGTGGCCGCCTACCAGGGTCCTGGATTCGCCTTCTTTATCATGACCTCCGGCCTGCGGTCGCTGCGCGATAAAGTCCTTCTGTGCTTCGAAGATGCCTACGCGCGCGATACCAAGTCGCGCGACCGCCTCTTTCGCATTGCCAATCTGTATTCCGCCCAGGTGCGCCGTGTGGCCGATGAAGAGCGCTCCCCGTTACAGCAATCCGGGCTCAACTACAACTTGTATTCGCTGATCGGCGGCCAGATGTCCGCTGACTCTGCCCACCGGCTCTTTCTCATCTATCCGGAGGGCAACTGGGTCGAAATCGGCCCCGATACACCGTATCAGATCATCGGCGCCTCGGGATTCGGCAAGCCCATTCTGGAGCGTTCGGTCACCCCCAACGATTCTCTGCTCTACGCCTTCAAAGTAGGCATCCTGGCATTCGACGCCACACGCTTGTGCGCGGCCGATGTCGACTTTCCCATCGACGTGCTGCTCTACACCCGCGGCAGCTTCGAGCTGGTCGAGCACCGCTACCAGCGCGACGAGTTGCGTCCGATTTCCAACTGGTGGCAGGAGCGCATGCGCCGCAGCGTCCAAGATCTCCCCAGCGAATGGGTGGAGAGCGCCTTCTCCAAGCTGGACGGGCGCGCGCGGGCTGCACGCCTGGAATCGGCGTAACGCCTGCTAGCGGCCCCCGAGGAGGGACGGCGGCTTCCGTAGAGCGGCTGCCGGTTCTGGCATGATAGCAGCAAGCCTTTGCCGGATATCGCCAAACTCAGAAGTAGTCACAATTAGCGGGTACATCTTCGTCATCGCCTCGGCCTGCGATCGTGTCGGCGCGGATAGCACCGCCAGCGGCTCAAATACCGGCGTGGGGTTCCCCGGCTTTGGCTGAAGAACTCTCTCAAAAAAGCTTGCTAAAGCGCGAGGATCGTATCCCGCTTGCGCCATATAGTTGAGTCCCAGCACATCGGCTTGCGATTCCACTTCGCGTTGGGTGGCGAGAAGCGGCATCGGTATCACCGGGTGCGCAATTCCTCGCAGACAAAGGCCTCCCTCACCCAGAGAAATCATTGGAATTGTGCCGCGGTTGGCCGGCGGCGCGGGTTCCGGTAAGAGCGCCAGATGGCCGATTTGGTGCGCAATTACGCCGGCCAGTTCAGATTCGCTCGCCGCTGTCTGAATGAGATCGGCGTTGATGAAAAAGAAGCCGCCCGGGAGCGTGGTTGCGTATCCAGGCAGGCCGGTAGCCACTTTAATCGTCAGCGGCCAACGCAAACCCGCGGATGCGGCAACCTTCTGCGCAATGCGATTTACGTAGCCGTTAATAGCTGGATCAGTGATGACGGTGGCGTGTTTCTTCACTTCCGCTGCGAGTTGCCGCCCGAGCGCCAGGTCCTTCTGCATACTCTGAGCAGCGGCCAGAACCGGAAGCAGGGCTACAAGAAATTTAGCGGATGCCACCTATCGTGAGACGTGGCCATAAGCGAATCGGGTTTCGTCCGCCGCCGGGGTTGGCAGATAATGAACCAATGCCAATCAAACAAACGTTAGTTGCTCTCGTGCTGGCCGCCGCGGCCTTCGGGCAAACGAAGGCCGGTGCGCCGGCCAACGTGCCCTATGGGACGCCCATCTCCACGGATTCTGCGAAGAGAATAGCGGCAGCGGCGATTGCGCAAGCGCGCAAGAACAACTGGGCGATGGCGGTGGCTGTCGTCGATCCCAGCGGCTATCTCGTATATTTCGAACGGATGCCGGATACCCAGTTAGGCAGCGTAGAAATCTCCATTGAAAAAGCGAAATCAGCCGCGCTATTCCGCAGGCCCACGAAATCGTTTCAGGATACTCTGGCCGCGGGCGGACAAGGGCTGCGCATGCTTGGACTCACGGGTGCGGTCCCAGTTGCAGGCGGCATCCCGATCATCGTAGGTGGCAAGGTGATCGGCGCCGTGGGCGCATCCGGCGGCACCAGCGACCAGGATGGGAGCACGGCACAAGCCGGGGCGGACGCGATGAAGTAGGGCTGGGCTAATTCCAATCCCCAGTCGCCGCCACCTTGTGTGTGTTTAAAACCTATAGTAACTTTAGCGGTACTGGTTACGCTTCTCAGAGAAGGAGAAACACTCTTTGAAAAAAGCAATATTGCGGGCAACGGTTGCGCTGGGCGCGGCCGCATTTCTGATGATGGCGCAGGACGCCTCGAAGTTCAACGGCACCTGGAAAGGTGCGGACAACGGACAAGTGCGCAAGCTGACCTTTAAGGACGGCGTGATCTTCATGGAAGAGACACAAACGAATGGCCGGGTGATCCTCCGTCAATATCCCACCCAGGGCCAGGAAGTTACCATGACCGAGGGTGTGTGGAAAGACTCCAAGGCGACGGGCAAGCTGGAAGGCAACAAACTGGTTGTGGATACCACGATGCCGAATGGTACGAAATGGCATGACGAGTGGACTCTGGCCGACGACGGTAAGAGCTATTCGGCGCTGCGGCAAATGGTTGCGGCGGGCAACGGCGGCGCCTTCGGAGGCGGCAAAAAGGGCGGTGGCGGGGGCAAGAAGGGCGGCGGCGGACCGGAAACCTTCACCAAGATTGGGGACTAGCGTTCAGGGGGCGGCTTTTTCAGAGCGCGGCTGGGGCGGGCACCGCGGCGCGTAGCAGGGATTGAAACACCACTAGGCCATCGCTCGATTGCAGCAGCGCTTCGGCGGCGCGCTCGGGATGAGGCATCATACCCATCACGTTGCGCTCGCGATTTAGCACACCGGCGATGTTGCGCAGGGAGCCGTTGGGGTTGTCCACGTAACGGAAGGCGACGCGGTCCTCGGATTCGAGTTCATCGAGCGTGCGCTCGTCGGCAAAATAGCAGCCTTCGCCGTGCGCAATCGGCAGGCGGTACGAACGATCTCTATCCGCTGCGCACGTGAAGGGGGAGTCGGTGGTGCCGGGGCGCAGCGTCACGGTGCGGCAGACGAATTTCAGGCCGCGATTGCGAATGAGCGCGCCCGGTAACAGCCCCGCTTCCACCAAAATTTGAAAGCCGTTGCAGACGCCTAACACAAGGCCGCCTTGGGCCGCGAACTCGCGCACCGCCTTCATAACCGGCGAAAATCTTGCTAAAGCGCCACAGCGCAGGTAATCACCATAAGAAAAACCGCCGGGCAGAATGACAACATCCACGTCGCCGAGGCGGGCGGAATCGTGCCAGATAAACTCCGCGGGTTGATTAAGGACGTGGCTGGCCGCCCAGAAAGCATCGTGGTCACAATTACTGCCGGGAAAAACGATGACGCCGAATTTCATGAGTAATAACTTGGGGAGGCAACTTCAGTGTAGCATGCGGCAGCAGACTGGCTCGCGGCTGAGTCACTTCCCAGAACCTCATGTAACTTGGCAAGCAATCCATCGCAGGTGAATGGCTTGCTCAGGAAGCGAGCGCCGGAGTCTCGCATCAGTTGCTTCACCACCGCGTGTTCGCTATAGCCCGACATAAATAGAAACTTCACTTGCGGATACTGCCGGCGCACTTGCTCCGCCAACTGACGGCCGCTCAGTAGCGGCATTATCATGTCACTCAGGACGATATCGATCTGGCCATTCTCGCGCGCGCAGATGCTGAGAGCCTCTTCTCCATCGCGCGCGGTAAGAATCCGGAAGCCATTCCGCGCCAGCATCTTGCCAGTGAGCGTGCGCAGGCTTTCCTCGTCTTCCACCAGCAGAATGGTTTCATGATTCGCTTGGCGGGAAACGCGCGGCGCGTCTTCCGGACGATCGAGGCGCGGGAGCGCGGCCGAAAAGCGAGGCAGATAAACCCGGAAAGTGGCGCCGCGCCTGGGTTCGCTATCAACCGAGATCCAACCGCCGGCCTGTTTGACGATGTCGTACACCGTAGCGAGACCTAAGCCTGTCCCCTGGCCCGGCCCCTTGGTGGTGAAGAAAGGCTCGAAGATTTGTGCTTGCGTCTTGGCATCCATGCCCATTCCCGTGTCACTCATTGCCAGCAATACGTACTCGCCCGGCTGCGCACCCGCGCGCTCGCGGGCGGAGTGTTCCTCCAGTCGAATGTTGCTGGTTTCGAGCCTCAGGGCGCCCCCGCGAAGCATCGCGTCGCGCGCATTCGCCGCCAGGTTCAGGATCACCTGCTCGATTTGGTTACGGTCGGCGCAGACCTCCCACAAGGCGGGCAAGAGAGCGGAGGTGAAGGTGACATCCTCGCCGAGCAGCCTGCGCAGCATCTTTTCCATATCGCGGACGACTTGGTTCAGATCCAACGTGGAGAACTGCAACCTCTGCCGGCGGCTGAATGCGAGCAAGCTTCCGGTGAGATCACCAGCGCGGCGGGTGGCCGCGGAGATCTCGGTCACTGCTTCCACGAGGAGTGAGTCGGGAAGTGAGTCCTCGGGCAACTCCAGGCGTGCCATTTCGGCATAGCCGGCGATAACCGTGAGAAGGTTGTTGAAGTCGTGCGCAATACTTCCCACGAAGCGGCCGATGGCTTCCATTTTTTGCGCTTGCCGCAGTTGTTCTTCGAGGCGTTTGGATCCCGTAATATCGCGGAAGGTCAGCATCACGCCCCTGATGGCATAGCTGCGCGTTCGGATGGGGGCGGCGCTGTAGCTGATGGGAATCTCGCGCCCGTCGCGGCTCAGTAGAAGGGCATGATTGGCCGGCCCCAGCGGCGCACGCGAGCGCAACACCCTGGTCACAGGGTTCTCGACAAGCGCCCCAGTCTCCTCGTGGACAACCACCAACACATCCGTCGGCGGCCGTCCCATAGCGCGTTGCGGAGTCCACCCGGTTAAGGCTTGGGCGACTGAATTCAACCACGTGATGCGGCCTTGGGTATCGGTGGCAATCACCCCTTCGGTGACCGTGTCCAGTATGGTCCGGAGTTCCGCGGTATTTT
>JASIAM010000283.1 GCA_030041985.1 Bryobacteraceae bacterium
CCAGAGCGTGCAGCATCGCGAGGACCGGCGTCGCTCCGATTCCCGCACTCAGGAGCACCACCGGCCGCTCGCGGGTCTGCAGAATGAAGCTTCCGCGCGGCGAACTGACTTCGAGAGTAGCGCCCACGCGCACATGTTCGCGCAGGTAGGTTCCGGCCGCTCCATTCGGTTCGATCTTCACGCTGATTCGATAGCGCTCCGTCGAGACAGGTCCCGAGAGCGAGTAGCTGCGAATGAGTGGAGTTCCCTCGGACGTTTGAAGACGCAAGACGACGTATTGGCCCGGCAGAGCAGTGGCAAGCGGCCGGCCATCCCGGCTCTGCATCGTCAGCGACAGGACGTCTGCGGATTTCTGATCGATCGCCGTGACGGCGAGCCGCCGAAACCCTGGTGTAGCCGGATGCGCGGCTGCTTCGGGCACAAGCCCCGCGTTTCCCTTTGATGGGCTTCTGAGCAGCGCCTCGAAAGAGCCACGCCATCCAGGCGAAAGCGCTTCGATTCGTAATGCGTGTTCCAGGCGATCGCGCGTATGGCCGGACGAATAGAGGAGCGCGTTGATCTCCGCGACTGTCATTCGCTCCTTTGCTTCTCCGACCTTCACGATTTCATCGCCGGCGCCGACCTCACCTTCCTGCAGCACGCGGAAATAGAATCCCGGCAGTCCACTCGATGTGAGCAGCGCAGGCATTCGGGGTTCATTCATCCGAATGCCGACGCGATAGCAGGTAACGCGAGGCTGGGTGATCTCGAACACCGCGCTGCCGATCTGATAACGGTCTCCGATGCATACGGATTCGTCGGGCAATCCTTCGATCGTGAAGTTTTCACCAAACTGTCCGTGGACAAGATCGGCCCTGTTCAGATGTTCCCGCCAATAGCTATACGACTCGATCTGGTAGACAAAGACGGCGCGCTGCTCGCCTCCGTGCCCCGCGAGATCGCCTTGGCCGTCTCCGTCGAGATTCCACCGGCGAACGCGGCAGCGGCCACGCACCGGATACTTCCAGATCCCGGTGTGCACAGTGCGGCCCTTCCATTCGATGTCGCGGGGAAGTCCGACGTTGACCGATAGCAATCGAGCCATGGCGCTCGTCTAAGGCTGCTTGGCCGTCCCCGCTGGAACGTCAAGGTCACGATCGGGGCCATGCGGAATCACTGTCTGACCCGGCGCGAGATGGAGTTCGACGCCATCCAGTTGTACCGGGACAATGTCCGGCTCGAACGAGACGAAATCGTTGATCCGGCCTACCTCGGCGTAGGCCTCCCGGTACGACCACGCTGCCAGGCGCGCCTCACCGATGTTGTAATAACTGCAAAGTCCTTTGTACGGACAGAAGGTCCGATGTTCCACCGGAGTGAGCGCAGACTCATCAATGTCGGCGCGAGGGACGTACCACCGCGCAGCAAAGCCCGACTCGTAAAGAGCCAACGGCCGCTTTGTATCGGCGATGATGCGGCCGCGATACTGAACGACGAGATTGCGGGACGACGCGCGGATGTCGATGCGGTGATAGCTGTCGGCGGCATGGCCCATGATGCGCTCGTCTTCTTCAAAAAAAGCATCCATGGCAGGCCATGCAAACGCAACGCGTCCCTGTAGCTCTTGCGCGTAAACGGGCAGGCCGACGTGCTGCCACGCTCCGCGCGCGGCACTCTTTTCGCCCGAGCGCACGGTGTACCAGGACGTGGGACCAAGATCGGCGTGCCTGGTCGTATGACCGGAGATTTCCAGCGTGCCTGGGATGACGTCGGTTTCCTTGAAATATGCCATGGGATAGCGGCCGGGTTCGAAAAGCAGGATGACGTCTTCAGTATCGGCGATCCAGTTTCCGCCGAAGCGTACGCGCATGCGCCGCCGTAGCGGCTCGGCGTACAACAGCCGCTTGGGCAACGGCTCTGGCACGAGAAACCGGCCTATTGCACCTGGTGAGAGCGGACCTTGTTGCCACGAGAGTCCCATTTATTCCCTCCTCATACGGCGTCACACATTGCGGTAGCCTCGTTCCTGTAGCACCCAGGTGTTGCCATCCGGATCGGAGAACCTGGCGAAGCTGGCATAATCCCCGCGTGCCGAGTCGAGGCCTGCTGCAAAACTTCCATCCCACGCTCCAATCGGCATCTTATGCCGGATCTCACCGACCTCGACCCCGCGTTCCAGCAGGCGGCTCCGCGCGGCCTCGATATCCGTGACTACAAGATAGATATTGCGAAATGAACCAGGAGGCGCGTCGGTGAGTCCTTTGCCGACTTGGATGGAACAACTGGAGCCCGGAGGAGTGAGTTGAACGACACGGAGCGCGCCGTTGGGTGCGTAGTCGACGTCGAGCGTGAAGCCGAGCTGATCGACATAAAACCGCAGGGATCGGCCGATATCGTTCACCGGTAGCGTAATCACTTCGATTGAAAGACTTGGCGTTTTCATGTTTGCGCGCTGTTGCCCAAATATCCAAACGCAACCATAGGGCCACAGGAGAAGGCGTTCCCATCACGCGGAACGCCGCGACCTAACCGATTCTCCTGCCTGATGATAGTTCAGGTAAGGTGGTGTTGTCCCTCCCAAACTTTGCGAGCCGAAATTGTGACTGATATCCGACACTGACGGATTGCAGCCGCGGCTCCGGGCAACCGGCGTTGCGGTGCAAGATCCGGCATCACCCGCAATTGCGTGGGACTCGTCCCGCCGAAGATCGTGGAGAAATCGACAGTCACCGGCACTATCCACCTGATGACCCGCCCGGACGAGAATCCCGGCAGTTCCTCGCAGCTGGGCTACTCCGGACGCGCAGGATTCCGGGAATGGAGAATCGCGCTGGCATTCCGATCTCTGTTTGCACACGTTAATCACGCGACTTCGAGAGCCGATCAAGATACCCCTATCGCAAACCAGCCAGCGGATTTGGCCGTCGCGGAAGGTTCACACCCAGCAGCCCGCAATCCGGCCGAAACGGAGTTCACCTGGAATCGCGAGAGCCTTCTCCGTGAAGCAGTATTTCAACTTGGCAAGATGACACCGGAAGAGCGTGCTGCCGTGCTGCTACGCGATAGGCAAAATTTGTCCCTGGACGCGGTCGCCCGAACTCTCGGCTGGTCGCAGAAAGCGACGCGCGCTCACCTTGCGGCCGCGCGCATCAAGCTCCGCGCGGGGACTTCACGAGTGCTGGTCTACTGAAGTTTTGGCGGCTCCACTTTTTTCACTCACGGAACTGCGAGCGCTCCCGAAGTTCCGGACTCAAGGAACCGACAAGGACGGTTTGTAGCGGTCGGCGATGACCGCTCGGAACACTCTCCGCGCTGCTGGTCAGCCGCAACTCGATTGCCTCGAACTCGCTATTTCAAGTTGATGGCGTCAAGGTGCGCAACCCACTGTAGACATCATTGTTATCTACCGGGATGTTCTCCCGCCTAGCCAACCGGATTTCTCAAATTGAGTCCCCGTGTGGCGGGGGCGTTCGAGGCTTAGCGGCGGATTTGTTTGTGGTCCTGTCTGGCATCGAACCCGCAGTCAAACTGGCACTCAATAGCGGATCTTCTTTTCCCGCAGTGGTCTCAGTTTTCGGTAGGCCTCTCGATGTGATCGATCACTAACAGGTCCACGGGACCCCTGGCCGACACCAGTTTCAAGCCGAGTTGTTCCTGAATGGCTTGAAATATGCCGGGAGCGTCCGGCCCCCCTACGGCAGCAGGCGCGCCAGGCGCAACCGCGGCCCCTTGAGGCGACGTAAATTCGTCGGGCGAAAACTCGAGGCGGATCGCAAATAAATCCGTGATACCGGTTTTGTCGATCACGGGGCGGTCGAGAATCATGCCCAGCAAGCCGGCAAACATCGTGAGTGTGCCGCCCTCAAAGTTGACCCCTCGCGGATTTGCCATATTCCTGCAAAGCCTCTGGTCGGGGCCCAGTTGCGGGAGGGGACGGCCTATGGCCGGAGGTGTGCAGCTTCCTTCCTGGAGCGATTTCAACTTTGGAGAGCCTTTGCCCAAAGCGAGTTCATAAACAGGTCCTTGCCGGGTCTCGCGATGAATTTTAAGATGGAACCTATCCTCCAGAACAGCTTGCATCATGGGGCCTTCCATCATCAATATGCTGGGGCGACCGTCCGATTCGGCGTCGATTTCGAACCTTTCCGAATGGATCCAATCCGGGACGCCCTCGATGGGAATCACTCGAAAGGAACTCAGATAGCCGCCCGCATACCTGTTGTACGCGACCTGAATCATGCCGGTGTTATCGGTGTCGGCCAGAATCCCACAGCCGATCCTCAGCCTTCCCGGCGATGATCCTGCTTCCGGAGGCCCATCAGCGCCGAGGCCTTTCGTGGCGCCCGGCTTACATGGTTTGATCGAGACGACTTCGAACTTCGGGAATGGTCCTAGGGCGGATTGAGGCGATGGAGATTGTGCTCGGATCGCCGCCGTGCTCATAATGCCGGCTACAATAGGCAGCCCCAGAGTCGCTATCCCTCCAGCGGCCAAGATCGCTTTCTTCACAAGGCTCAGTCTAGCCGCAATCCGGTTAGTCATGATGTCCTCGATTCTCTTCCGGAGATTTGCTCCCGTCACTCCAGACACGCACGGCAATGGTGATTCCAGGCAAAGCTCGCAGACATTGAGAATGCTCTCGGCGTATACTTCGGGCGCGCTGCCCATCAGCAGCACTTCCTCATCGCAGGCGCACTCCCGTTCTTCCATCAGGCGCGCTCCCAGCCACCACACCAGGGGATGAAACCAGAACAGAGCTTCGACGCTCATGTGAATTGCGGTAGCCAGATTGTCGCGTCGCCGGACGTGACACATTTCGTGTGCCACAATCATCTCCAACTGCGCCGGCGTAAGGCGATCCGTGACACCTGTGGGCAGCAGCAGGATAGGCTGCCAAACGCCGAATACGCCGGGTTCCGGAAACGCGGGTGAGGCCAACGCTTTGATGCCGATGGCCAGATCGATGGGCGAAGCAGCGCGTAGCGCCAACCGAAGACCACGCCATCGCCGCCACCAGGAGCAGATCACCGTAGAGAAGCCAATCGCCCAGATGGCGTATAGCAGGGCTGGGACCCAAACTACGAGCGAACTCAGCGACCCTGCCGTTGTCGTGGCCAGCGGAGTTGGAACAGAGAATGGTTGGCTCGCCTGCTCAATTACGTACGATAAGGCCGGTGGCGTAATCGTGGGCGCCGCATGCCGTCCCCAATGGCTTCCAACGTCCACCAGCAGAGAAAAGGGAATGAGAAATTTCACGGAAGCCGCCAGCCAGAGCCAGTAGCGCGCTTGCGCCCGATTCTTCCGCAGCGCCAACGTCAGGAGACCCGCGAGGGCTGCAAACAGCGTCGATTGCCACAGGTGGTTCGCCAGAGGCTGAAGTTGACTCGGGATCATTAATTCGTGTCCTTTCTCGCAAGATCGCGCAGCGCTTTCTGCGCTTCGCGCACCTCTTCGCGTGTTAGCTTGCCGGAGTCGATCAGGTGCGTGACGATGGGGAGGGCCCGGCCGCCAAATAGGCCGACCAACTCGTCGATCATCCTGTGTTGTACCGCGTTGCGGGAGATCAGAGGTTCGAACACGTGGGCGTTGCTGACCTTTTTGGCGCGCCGCACGGCCTTTTTCCACTCCAGTCGGTAGACGACAGTCTGCACGGTTGTATAAGCCGGCCTTTGCTTTTCTGGGAAGGCTTCCTGCAGTTCACGGATTGAAGACGGCCCCTTGCTCCAGAGCGTCTCCATGATCCGAAGCTCCAACCTGCTTAGTTTCGGCGAGGGCATAGAGAAATTCTACACTACTACATGATGCTGTAGTATGCAAGAAGGCCATCACCGGGGAGGCTCATTGAACCCGAAGGCTGGAAGGGTATTGCGATGGGAGGGATCTCACGGGCGTCGTGGTGCAGGCCAATATACGTGGGCTGCACAAAAAAGCGGCCAGCCTTGTTAGGAGGGATTTTGCACCGCAGGCTGGCCGCCGAGATTACGGCGTGCTTCTTGCACGCCGGACGACCAATCTCATGTTAGAAGACGCGGCCGAACCGCGCGGAGTATCTTTCGTCCAATCAGGGACTGGCGCTGGCCCAATACCTCTGCCGCGCTTCCACGACCAGGTTCTTTTGCGTGGTTGTCAAACGGATGGCGCGAAACTCCGAGATGGTAGCCGGTTTGTCCGATACGTAGCCCAGGCTGTACTGCGTGCGCAACTCCTGCTCTAAGATCTCGAAAGCCTGATCGACGGTTTGCTTCTTCGAAATCTCAAAAAAGCTCCCCCCGGTTTCCTTGGCCAGGCGCTGGAGGACGCCTTTGCCGTCATGACCTCCCCCGAAAGGTCCGTAATATCCCGAATCGGAATACAGCATGGAATAAACAAGGGTATCGGCGCGCAGAGCCTTATCAACGGCGTCGTCGAGCGCCAGGGTGCTACCAAAGTCCACGCCATCGGAGAGCACAATCAAAGCCTTGCGCCCGGTAAGCTTCTGCATGATATCGTCGGACGCCTGGGCTACGGCATCGTAGAGCAGAGTGCCGCCGCCGCCCCGCAGCCGCAACTGGCGCGTGGTTTCGGAATCCACGTACGCTAGCGCATCATCCAGTTTGCCCACCGAAGAAGTGAGCGGCTGGCGGATCTGGACGGCGCTATCGAACTGCATGATGAACACGTGATCCTTCTTTTCGCGGACCACCTGGTCGAGAAAGCGGAGGCAAGCGCCGCGTTCTGCATCCAGCACCCGGCCCTGGCTACCGCTGGTGTCCACCAGCAGGCCAAGAGTCAAAGGGAGGTCCGTGTCGCGGGCGAAATACCGAATGGTTTGTGGACGGCCATCTTCGGACAACAGAAAATCGTCCTGATTCAGATTACTGATCAAGGAACCGGTCTTGTTGCGCACGGTTGCCAAAACGTTCACCACCTTCACTTCGGTGGAGAAGACCGCGTCGTCCTGAGCGAGCAGTGAACGCACCGGGCATAGAGCGCCGCAAAGTTTTAGAAGGCCGCGTCTGGTGAAACCAAGGGGCATGGCATGACAATTGCGCCCGGCGGAGGCCCTTCTGCGAACGCAACCTTTTCATTTTAGCCGCAGGGAAACCCGATGGGGCCGCCCGCGAGCGGAACCCAGGCCAGACTGTTGTTACTGCATCTACTCCGCTGCGAATGCCAGCAAAACGTTTCCGTTGCGGCCGTTCTGAACTCCCGGATATCCTGCTCCTGCAAAAACCATGCCTCCAGCCACAGTGGGGCCGGATGATCCCATTGAGCCGCCTCTCGCAGGAACACCGTTGACCGTTTGGAAATCCTTCATCATGTCGAACGTCCACAGAATCTTTCCATCGGCCGTAGAGAGTGCTCGCAGGATTCCGTCCCAACCACCCGAGAAAAGCACGCCCGGAATGGTGGAGACGGCAGCATCGTGCCCGCCATGGCGGCCGGAATCCGGTTGAATATCGGTGAACCACAGCCGCTCGCCATTGGTGAGACTGAGTGCGACGACGCCCCCGCTATCTAAGCCGAAGTAAGCGTTGCGTTCGTCCGCACTGCCACCGAAATTGATCTGGCCTTGTGGTCCCGGCTGCTTGGACGCTACAGAGGTCTTCCAAATCACGGCACCTTTCCGGTCCGGATCATGTGCCCAGACAATTCCACTTTTCTGGCCGGCGACCAATATGACCTTGCCGTTTGGCAATGTCCTCAAGATCGGCGAAGCTCCAAAGTCGAAATCGGGGCCCGCGTTTTTGGGGCAATTGTCCGGCGTCCCGCGGCCATCGATGCAACTCACTACCCAGGCATCGCCGGCCAAGTCCTGCACCGACCAGAGGACTTTGCCAGTCGCGAGGTCGAGCGCCAGGACGGAATCGGTGGTTTTGGCCGCGGGCTGCGTATACCCGTCTCCGGTTCCCACGTAGAGCGCGTGGCGCTGCGGGTCAATCGTTGGTGAATTCCAAACGCCGCCGCCGGCCGGGCCGAATTGCTGCGTTCCTTTGGCGTTCTTGCCGGCCGTTTTAGGAGTCTCCGGAATGATGTACGTCTTCCAGATCTGGCGTCCGGTGAAAGCGTCGAGTGCAATCACGCTGCCGCGAAACGTGCAGCACTGGTAGGTAGCGTCCACCGCCGCGGCTTCTTCGCCGGAAGCCACTGGGACATACAGGCGGTTCTGGTAAAGCTGCGGCGCTCCCGTGATCTTCGCTTCCGCATGCGGATCGGCCTGCATCTTCCAGATCTGTTCGCCGGTGGCGGCGTTGAGCGCGTAGACGTTCGCTTTCAAGTCTCCGAAATAGGCCAGGTATTCGCCGGGCGTTCTCCCCGGACCAATGCTGATGGCCGAGCGGACAGGACCCGAAGCCTGAAACGACCAGTACGAGCATCCGGTAACCGCGTCGATCGAATAGACCGACCCGGTGTCCACGCCCAGGAAGACCCGGCCGGCAATCACAGTGGGCTGTCCATACACCGCCTTGGCACCGGGGAACCCGAAGGCCCACTTCAACTGGAGCCGGGACACCTGCTCCAGTGCGAGTTGCGCCCCAGCGGCATTCTGGAATCGGGCATTCGCCAGACCGGCGCCCCACCCGTTCCATGATGGTTTTCCGCTCCAGTTACCGAGACCTGAATTGACGGCACATCGATTGGACGACCCTTGTGCGGTGCTCGTGCCGGACGAAACAGTTTGGGCTAGCAAAGGCGCTGCAGCAAAGCCGGCAGCCACTGCCAGAAGACCCGAGAGGATTCTCATGATCGGACATTCTACATGGTTTGCCAGCCAGAAGTACTACCGGTTTTGCTGGAAAAGATCAGGGTAGGCTAGCAATACTCGTGAGTTCGGTCCATTTACGCCAGTCTCCTGTTGTGTCTACGATACCGGAAGTAGCCGGGATTACCCCGGTCAGCGTGTACGTGACAATAGATTCTCAACTCGCGAAAGATGGTTCGGGATTTCCGGAGCCGGATATGAGCCGAATCCAAAGATTGGTCGAGGCATTATTGCCTGATCTCGAACCCGAAGCGGCTCTCACCGTGGAGCGGCTACTGCAATTCGCCTATTTGAGAGGTCGGCAGGATCTTTGCGTGTATCTCCAACTAGCCGATCTTGAAATTCAAGAGGAGATTCGTGCCATCGAGAAGCCCGATCCCCGTTGACTAACGCGCATAATTCTGGATGTAGATGTCCCGGGGGAGGCCCTTGCCGCGCGCCATTTTGAGGAGCCGGACGGCAGCGTCATGTGTCATTCGGCCGCCCAACGCAACCAGGAACGGGGCCCTGCCGGCGTTCGGGCTGAAACACTCCGCTTCGGCGCTTGGCCATTTTTCATTGATACTATCGACGCGCTTCTGAGCCTCCTGGCGGCGGGAGTACGTGTACGCGATGACTCGCCAGAACTCGCGCCCGCTCGCCGAAACGGGCGAAGAGAGCGGCGAAGCAGCATCCGCGGCGGGCGGCTGAACTGGAGCAGCGGGCCGGACTGGAGTGACAGGATGGACTGGAGCAGCGGGCAGGGGGCGTACTACCAGTGGTGCAGAGATGGAAGAGACCGGACGAACCGGAAGCGGCGGCCCGGATTTGGGCAGCAACAGATAGCCGACAATTCCGAGCACCAACACTATCCCGCCATAGGCCCACTTTGGCAATGAAGGCAGAGAAGCGGTCCGGATGGCATCAGCAACAGGAGCAGGCGATTCCGGCCGAGGCACAGGCCCGAGTATGCGGTCGAGCGCAGCCAGGTCCTCGGCCTTCTCCCAGTCGAGTGAGGACGGAGTGAGCGTGTCGGTTGCGAGTTTCACCTGATTCCCCACCGCGACGATGTGTCCCGGGTCAACTGCCGTATGCACCAGCCCTTGTGAGTGGAGATAGTCGAGAGCGCCCGACACGGACTCCCGGATTTCCCGCGCTTCTGCCTCGCTCAGAGGCCCATTCCCGAGAGCCGTAGCGAGCGTTTCCTCCGGAAATTCGAAGACGGTGTACAGAAAGGAATCGTCCCCGTGCTCGGCACGCCCCCAATCCAGCAAACGTAATAAGTTGGGGTGAGAAAGGCGGCCGATGCGATTCCACAACTCCAGCGTCTGGTCGAGATTCTCAGGGGCCGCCGGGATCAGTTTCAGGATTGCGGGCTGGGCTTCGCTTTGAGATCCGCCGCGCGGACCGTAGTTCGTCTTAAAAAAGGCTGCGTTGTCCGATTCTCCCAGCCACTCCAGGAGGCCGTAGTCTCCGGCCAGACGAACACCTTCGAAACGAATCCAATCCTTTGAGTGAGTTGAAGACATAAAATTCCACCGGGTTCCTGTAGCTTGCGCAAACCGAGCTTTAATTTCTCATCGTAAGGCAAAGTTGGAAAAATGACGCAGGTAAATTTTGCGCGAACTGGATGGAATACCACAACAAAATCGATACAAGATGTTTTTGACTGATTTGCTCCAACGCTGGCACTCGAAATGCAAACACGGTCCGCTATGTGGAATAAGCGAACTGATGAATTGTCTAATACGACGAGACGCCAGGGAGAGCCGGAAACAAATCCGGCCGTAAGTTATACGGCGCCTCCTGCCATACGGCCGAGTCAACCGGGACCGGCGGCCACCCAGAGCAGGCAGGTTGCTGTGATCGGGCCATCTATGAACATCAAAGGCGATATCCACGCCGCCGAAGAACTGTTCGTGGATGGTGAAGTGGAAGGCTCCTTAGAATCACAGAGCCTGCTGACCGTGGGCACGAACGGAAAAGTGAAAGCCAACATCAAAGCGAAAGAAGTGGTGGTGTTCGGTTCCGTGCGCGGCAACATCGAAGTGACGGAAAAGATCGCGATCCGCGATGATGGCAGTGTAATCGGAGATATCAAGACCTCCGGCATCAGCATAGATGACGGAGCGTACTTCAAGGGCAATATCGACATCAGCCGCCCCGAGCCCAAGTCAGTGCCCAAAGCTCCAAAGGCGGAGACTCCGATCCGGGCCGCGGTCGGCTAGCCGGTCACTCTCGGAAAGGTCGCGCATAGGGAAGCACGGCCCCAAGATGTTTCCAGCGGCCCGGTAATGCCAATGTGCCCAATTGCACATTGCACTGCCGCCGGGCCGCCGCAATTTTTTCGGCTACGGGCAGGTCGCTCAAGTCTTGCCAATCCCACCATAAACGCTGCTGGTTTGTTCGCAACCCCTCCACACCGCTGAATCCTATTGCCTACCTCGATTTCGACGCGCGACAGGTGATAATTGTGGGTGTCTGGCCGGTTCCTGCGGAGATCCGGGACGGCGTTTACCCGGCTCTGTGAATCCGGCGGGACTCAGAAAGGGGTAGACCTCATGATTGGTCTCAGTGGAGAAAAGCCGCTCATCTCCGAAATATGGCGGAGAATATCACGGCGCAATTTCTTCGGCGCTGCACCCGGCGCGTTGGCGACAGCCACGCTGGCGAGTTTGACGGCCAACGCCCAACAACAAGACAACACGGCCCGGGCAGAAGGCGACCATTCCTCAAGCAATCCGGGGCCGGCGAATCGTGCGCTGGTGGATGAAAATCACAGCAGCAGCACGCCGCCCCCAACCGATCACGGTGACATCGGACCCATTTGGTATTCCTTCGACCTCGCGCGCAAACGCGTCGAGGAAGGCGGCTGGACGCATGAGGTGACCGAGCGGGAGCTTCCTCCGTCCAAAGATCTCGCCGGTGTCAATATGCGGCTGACGGCCGGAAGTTTCCGCGAGCTGCATTGGCACACCGCTGACGAGTGGGCGTATATGGAATACGGCAACGCCCGCGTCAGCGTCATGAACCCGGATGGAACCATGTTCCTCGACGATGTAGGCGAAGGCGACTTATGGTTCTTTCCCGCTGGATTCCCGCACTCCATTCAGGGTCTGGGACCGGATGGATGCCAGTTCCTGCTGGTTTTCAACGACGGCATGTTTTCCGAGGACAATACCTTTCTGCTCTCGGAATTCGTGGCCCATATTCCGCCGGAAGTGTTAACCAAGAACTCGCGTCTCACGCCGGGCGATATTGCGAAGCTTCCGAAGGAGCAGTTGTATATCTTTCCGGCGGCACTGCCGCAGTCCCTCGGCGCCGACCGGGCCGCCATTGGAGGCAACAGTGTTGCGGCGAAACAACAGTACACGTTCAAAATGGGATCGATGACTCCCACGGTGAAGACCGCGGGCGGCGAGGTGCGGATTGTCGATTCGCGGAATTTCCCGGTCAACACCAGCATCGCCGCCGGGCTGGTCCGTCTCAAGCCCGGCGCAATACGAGAACTGCACTGGCATCCGAATGCTTCGGAGTGGCAATTCTGGCTGGCCGGAAAAGGCCGCATGACGGTCGTGATGCCCGAGGGAAGAGCCCGGACAATGGATTTCAACGCCAATGATGTCGGTTTTGTGCCGGCAGTGGCCGGACACTACATCGAGAATACCGGGAACACCGATGTGGTCTTTCTCGAAATGTTCAAGTCTTCGCAGTTCGTGGACTTCTCTTTAAACAATTGGATCGGCCGCATGCCGCCGGAGATGGCTACGGCACACCTGAATCTCAGCGAGGACGCCCTGAAAAGGATCCCCGCTGAGAAACAGCCGATCATCGGCGGATGATTTCTCCGCCGCTCCCGACTCAGTCGGCAACTATACCGTTGCCTGCGCTCCTTTCCGCTTGCGCCGCGCCGCCCACAACACGCCCGCCAAAGCCACCGCCAGCACCGCATAAAAGCGGGGTTCCGGAACCGGGTCCACGGTCAGAAACTCCTGGATGCCCACCTGGGTCGGGTTGGCGCTGCCGGCGATTTGTGCATCGCTGACGATGCGGAATTGGCTTAGCAACTGCTCACCAGCGGCGGTGTTGGCGTCCTGGGAAAGCCAGTCAGCCGCATTGGTCAGCCATAGGATAAGGTTTCCGCTGTCGCTCCGGCTGCTGGGAGGCAGGTACAGATCGCTGGTGGGATCCAAAATGGCCCAGATGGCGCTCTGTATGCCCCGATTGGTGGCGTCGCTGTAATAGCTATCCGAACTGGGGGACGCCTGGCTGAAAAATCTATAGTTGGAGACCAGGTAAGCGGCCATTTCATATCTCTGCAGCGCGGTGGCGTCGTTGATGATATTCTCCACGCTCGTGCTCAAGGTGAGGCCGCCCGGCAAATAGTCCTGGACCGGCCGCCAACTGGTGACATCGCCGAACCGCGTGTCATCGGTGAATTGCGTTCCCGCGGCGATCGGGGTTACGTTGACCGAGTTCGTGGAGGGAAGACTCACGTCGTTCGAAAAATCCACGCAGAACAGCTCCGCCAGATAGCTCTGGTTCGTGGCGTTGTTGACGATGGTGCCTGCAAAGCCGCCGCCATATCCCGAAACCGTTGGCTCGTTCGAGTGGGGAGCGCCGGAAATCGTAAATGTGCCCACGAAATTGGCGTTGCCGTTCAGATCGAGAGTGTCCGCGCCGGGATAAGCCGCGGCTAGTCCCGCCACGAAGACAAACAGTGCCGTTTGTTTGAAAAGAGAATTAATCATAAAAATACCTCATAGTTCGATAGTCGTTTTTTCCGGAAACGCTCACAAGGTCTGTGTGTACCGGTACGAGCTTATTTACTGGCCAGCAATTCCCGCGCGGCCTGCTGGCCGGGACCGGCAAGACCGGTTTCCAAGGCCGCGCGCAGTTCCCCATCGCCGCGGGCGCGGTCGCCCACTTGCCGTAGAACCAGGCCGTAGTGATAGTGCAGCATGGGATTGCGGGGGTTCTGTGCCGCCAGCGTAGAAAACAACTGCCGGGCGCTCTCCAGGTGGTTCTGCCGGAGATAGATCCAGCCCAGCGTATCGCCGGATTCCGGATTGTTTCCCTCCGCCCGCACGGCTTGCTGCGCCAGGCTCAAAGCTTCGTCCAGGCGATCCGCACGCGCGCCGCCGTTCTCCGCCAGCAGGAATGCCAGGTTATTGAGAGCTTCCGGATAATCCGGATTCAGGCGCAGACACAGCCGGTACGCCGCTTCCGATTCTGCGGGCTTGCCGGTCATCTGGTAGGCATAACCCAGCAGAAACGGCGCACGCCAATCGGTGGGGCGCAGGCTCCGGGCGTGTTCCAGTACGGCAATGGCGCGCGGGAAATCGCCCGCATGCCGGTAGGCATCGCCCAATGCCAGCAGAATGCCGGCATCCTCGGGCGCGCGCGCCTGTAGCCGTTCGTACTCGTGAATGGCCGTGCCCCATTGGCCAGCCCGCCCGGCGGCGCTCGCCCGCATCCCCGCCAGCTCCACCGAATTCGGGTAACTGGCCGCCTGCGTGTCCAGCAAAGTGAACGCCTTCTCCGGGTGCCCTTCAGCAAAATACAAGGCAATCAGGCCTTCGAGTGCGCGAAAATCCCCGTGCGCCGGGTCGTAATACTCGTGGAATTCTTTTTCCGCGGCGGCGTATTGGCCCTCTACCACGTCGAGCAGCGCGTGCTGCAGCCGCGCCTCGCGGTAGCCGGGGTTTTGGCGAATAAGCTGATCGTATTCCTTGCGGGCTTGGGTGAGCTGTCCCAACCCCACCAGTGCGCTGGCCCGCAGCAGACGCGCGCTCGCGAGCGAGCTATCGCGCACCAGGGCCTGTTCCGCGTATCGCTGGCAGGCGGCGAAATCGAGCATGCGGCAGCTCACTTCCGCTAGCGCCAGCCAGGCCTGGGTGTGAGTGGGCTGCTGTTTCACCACGATTTCCAGTTCGCGCCGCGCCTGCTCGTTGCGCGCTATGCCGGTGGCAACGCCGGCCGCATAGGCCCGCCCCAACTGAAAGTGCCACGCCGTATTCCGGGGAGCCTTGCGCACCAGTTCCTCCAGATCCTGAATCGCCAGTTTGTGATCCGATTCGAGCGTGCTGGCTGTCAGCAGGCCGGCCCGCGTGCTCTTTAACTCGTCCGCTTCCGGACCCGCGCCGCCCTCCTTTAGCAGCGCAGTGATCCGCTCGAGCGCTTGCTCCTTATAGCCGCCCAGGATTAGCGATTCAATAGCGCGCTGCTCATAAGCCGCCTTCTCGCCGGGATGCGCGGCCGCCCCCTCTGCAAACGCGCGCACCGCCTCATCCTGCGCGCCCGCCCGCTGGTAAAACTCGCCGATCTGCAGGTACGCTTGCGGAAACGCCTTCGGGTTCTCCAATAAACTCCGGATGGTTTGCGCGGCCTCGGCGGGCTGGTGATGCTGCCAATAATGTTCCGCCAATTGCGTTACCGGAAAAGGATCGGTAGGGTTGTTCTTCACTTTGGCGGCGAGCACCTGCTCCGCCTCGTTGAGATTTCCGGCGGCGGCATAGTAGTGGTATAGCGTGTCGTAAACGGGGCCTGCATCCGGATGAGCTTTTATCAGGCTGCGGCCCAGCTCGAGACCCTCCGGAATCCGCCCTTCCACCAGCAGAGTCTGGGTCAGAGCGATCGCCACATCCGCCTGTAGCGGCTGGATACGATTCGCCTGGCTGAAGAAATCCAGCGCCTGATCGGGTTTTCCATCGGCTACCGCCAGATAGCCTTTGAGGCGCAGCGCCGCGAATGACCGCGGATTGCGCGCCAGGAGCCGCGCGCAAATGGCGTTCAGCTTTTCGTATGCCGGGGCATCCCGGTCCACCTGGTAGCGCAGCAGATACAGTTCGCCGAGCCGCGCGGCCGCATCGTCGTTTTCCGGCATGAGATCGGCCGCCCGGCTGAGCGCCGCAAGCGATTGCGGAATATGGCCGAGCTTCCCTTCGGCCATCCCCAGCCGGTAGTACGCTTCCCCGAAATTCGGATCGCTGGCCAGTGCCTTGCGGTAATCGATGGAAGCCTCGGCGTACCGGCCCTGCTGGTAAGCATGATTTCCCTTAGCCAGGTATTTTTCACGGTGCGCCCCGCCGCATGCCAAAGCCGCCGCGGCTACTAGAACGACAACGCCCTTTTTGAGAATCTCTTGCATAGGATTGGTATCTGGTTTGATTCCAACACCCATTTCCACGCCGGTAAGTACGTTGCGTACTGGGCCGGAAGGGAGATCCGGTTCCAGTAAGGAATGACTATTCCCTTCTGAGGGGGTGTAACAGCGGGCGCGGGATTTAGAATGTGGGATTCTCCGCCAATTGAGAGAATCCTAGTAGCGATCGGAACCGCTCCCTCACGGTCGCGTCTCTGTTCCAAGGCTCTTTTGCAGATAACTTCCGCAGCCCCGCCATTGTCGGTTTCGCGGGTGGTAGGTTCAGCGCCAGCCATACGCAAATTTTTCCGCTTCGCGGGTGTGCTGAAACCCGTGCTGGCACGGGCCTTCGCGATTTTGTAACACTGTAATACCAGCGTTGACGTACTTCGGAGCCGCGACCGTAAGGGAGCGGTCCGCCGGCTCAAGGGCATGACCTATCTGATCACCTTTGCTTGCTATGGGCAGCACCTGCACGGCGGCGAGTCGGGTTCCGTCGACCGCCAGCACAACGTCCCGCGAACCTCAATCCTGGGAGTGAATTCCGCCCGGGTTGCGGCCGAGAGGGAGCTGATGGATCAGCCTCCTTACGAGTTGGACCAGATTCGTCGCGACGCCGTGTTGGACGCGATTCAGAAGGTGTGTGCGCATCGCGGCTGGAGTTTGCTGGCAGCACACGTGCGCAGCAATCACATACATACTGTAGTGGAAGCGGAAATACCTCCGGAGCGGGTTATGAACGATTTCAAAGTCTATGCCAGCCGCAGCCTGAATCGGATGGGGCTAGATCAGCCAGCCCGGAAGCGCTGGTCCCGCCATGGCAGCACACGATGGTTGTGGAAGCCACAGCATGTGTCCGCCGCCATTCAGTATGTGGTGCGCGAACAGGGCGATGCCATGTCGGTGTTCGAATCGGGAGAGCACTGACCGAGGCAAACCGCTCCCTTACGGTCGCGGCTCCGAACCGGATGCCGGCTCACGATTCGCTAATCCTGCCCCGCTGCCCTGGACCGCTCCCGCAACGCCCCCGCCACCACCGCGCAAGCTAATTCATCCGCCGGCAAATCTGCGAATTGGGGCGCACACAGGCGCAGAATGGCGACATCAGCGGGATCGGGATTGGTATTCGCGTTGATCGCCGTCAGCACTCGCAAACCGATCTCCAAGACACCCCCCGTTGCATCCATCAGAGTTATACTGCACTAAACCCTCCCGGAACGCATCGGGCAAATATCCAGAAAGTGGCTAGGCCCTGATGCCCGAGCGGTGTTGGACTGTTTAGGACGCCAGAACTAAGATGGATATGGGGCTTTTGACCGATGACTTAGACGCCCTTGGTAACGAGAATGTAAAGTAACGCGAGCGCCCGGTTGCATCACGGCCCGAGTTCCCGCACTTCGGTGGTCGAGTCCCCTCCGCGGCACGCGAGGAGTAAACAAGCAATGTCAGAGGATTCCGATACTCCCAGGGAGCAAGCCGATTCCGGGGAAGAGCCAACGCCACAGCAAATCGGAGCTGCGCCTTTTAGCTCCTCCGCCGCGGAGCCACCAACGCCAACCGGCGCTGAACCGGTAGTGGTTGCCGACGAGTCCGAAGAGACGGACGGAACGAGCCCCCTTCCTTACCTGGTAGTGGGTATCGGCGCTTCCGCCGGCGGAGTGGAGGCCTATATCGAACTGTTCCGCAGCCTCGCTCCCAATACAGGCATGGCTTTTGTAGTGATTCCGCATTTGTTGGCCACACAGAAGAGCCACCTGGTCGATATCCTGCAGCGGGCCACTTCGATGCCGGTGCAAGAAATAATCGATGGGACCCATCCTGAGCCGGATCACGTCTACATCATTCCCCCCAACACACGCGTGCGCATCGAAAAGGGGTCCCTGCGGCTGGATATGCGCGCCGTGGACCGTGTTCCCCGCCCCATCGATTACTTCTTCCGTTCCTTAGGGGCCGATCAGAAAACCCACGCCATTGGGGTGGTGCTTTCGGGAACCGATGCCGATGGCGCGCTCGGCCTGAAAGCGATCAAAGGCGAAGGCGGAATCGCCATTGTACAGAGTCCCGAATCGGCGCGCTTTTCGGAAATGCCTTTAAGCAGCATTTCCATCGATCATGTGGACCGCATCCTGCCGCCCGGCCAGATCGCCAGCGAACTGGCGCAACTGGCCGAACGCATCCACGAACCGGTTTTGCGTACCCTCGAAGCGGGCGCTGCTCCATCCTCTGACGAGCAGCAGTTTTTCCGCATCCTCAATCTGATGCGCGGCGTTTCCGGCATTGATTTCCGCCTCTACAAGCCCACCACCATTCGCCGGCGCATCGCCCGCCGCATGCTGCTGCATCCCGTCCACACCATGGCCGACTACGCCAACATGCTGCAGGTGAGCCCTAAGGAGTTGCGGGAATTGCTGGAAGACGCTCTCATCGATGTCACCCGCTTTTTCCGCGACCCGCCGGTTTTCGAAGCTCTGAAACGGGTCATTTTCCCGCGCATTTTCGAGGAGCGCGAACCGGATCAACAGGTGCGGATCTGGGTGGCGGGCTGTTCCTCGGGCGAAGAGGCGTATTCCATCGCCATGGTGTTGCTGGAGTATCTGTCGGGCAGGCCTTTCGAGCCGCCCATCCAGATTTTCGGCACCGACGCCAGCGAAAACAATATACAGAAGGCCCGCACCGGCATCTATCCCGAATCCATCGTCAGCGAGGTCTCCCCGGAGCGTTTGCGGCGTTTCTTCGTGAAGATCGATAAGGGTTACCAGGTGGCCAAGCGAGTGCGCGATATGTGCATCTTCGCGCGCCAGAACCTGTGCCACGATCCGCCCTTCTCCAAGATGGACCTGATCAGTTGCCGCAACGTTCTCATCTACATGGGAACGGAGTTGCAGAAGCAAGTGCTGCCCACCTTCCATTATTCCCTGCGGCCAAACGGATTTCTCCTGCTCGGCACTTCGGAAACCATCCGCGAATTTACCGACCTTTTTCAACTGATTGACCGCAAGAACAAGTTCTTCGGCAAAATCGGCAACGGCTCGTCCCGTGCGATGATGACGATCGCTCCCCGGCTTTTCTTGCCGGATTCGGCGCAGCAAACTCTGCCCGTGCCGTTGGTGGAGAACTGGGGGGAATTGGAGCTGCAGCGAGCTTCTGACCGCATTGTGCTGGCGCGCTATGGTCCGCCGGGCGTGATCGTCGATGAGAGGCTGGAGATTTTGCAATCGCGCGGCCACACGGCGCCGTTTCTGGAAATGGCACAAGGGGCCGTGAGCCTGCAATTGACGCGCATGCTGCGGGAGAGCATCGCAGCGCCGGTGACCCAGGGTGTCCGCCGGGCCGTCGAGCAAGACATACCCGTGCGTATCGAGAGTTTACGTGTCCGCGACGAGGAACAGGAATACAACATTTCTGTCGAAGTGCTGCCGATCCATACCATGGCTCCGCGCTCCCGCTGTTTTCTGGTCCTGTTTTCGCCGTCGCCGATAGGGGACGTCACGCCTCTCCCGCCAAGCGAACCTGCCGAGTCGGAATCGGGATCCTCCGATTCGGACCTCATCATCCGGCTGCGGCAGGACCTGGCATCCACCAAGCTTTATCTGCAGACACTGATCGAAGAGCGGGACGCCAAGAACCAGGAGCTCCTCTCGGCCAACGAGGAAATTCAGTCGGCCAATGAGGAGATGCAAAGCACCAACGAGGAGCTGGAAACCACCAAGGAGGAACTACAGAGTTCCAACGAAGAACTGCAGACGGTGAATGACGAACTGCAGCAGCGCAACTCCAGCCTGACGCAGACGACCAACGATCTTTCCAACCTTTTGAACAGCGTGAATCTGCCGGTGCTCATGCTCAGCAACGAGCTGACGATTCGCCATTTCACGCCGCCCACCCAGCGCCTGATGAACCTGCGCGCTCCCGATATTGGCCGCCCATTCAGCGATATCCGCTTGAACCTGAACATCGACAATCTGGAACCGCTGTTGCTCCAGGTGCTGGAAACGCTGGCCCCCCGCGAGATGGAGGTGCAGGACAAGGAAGGCCACTGGTACCTGCTGCAGGTGCGCCCCTACCGCACCACCGATAACAAGATCGATGGTGTCGTGGTGGTGCTGCTGGATGTGGACCAGCTTCGCCGCATTCAGCAGGAGCTGCGCGGCGCGCGCGACTTCGGGCGATCAGTGATTGAAAATGTTCCCTTGCCATTGGCGGTGGTGGACCCGGATTTGCGAATCCACGCCGCTAACGATGCCTTTCGCACGCTTGCCGGTTTGGGCAAGGAAGACCTGGAGCGCCGCTTCCTTCCGGATCTCGCATCCGCCGCCTGGGGCTTGGAAGAACCGCTACAGTCCGGCCTGGAGGAATTGCGCAGTTCCCGCGAACCTGCCAAGAGTTTCGAATTTCAATTCAAGACTGCGGGCGACAACTCGCGGGAATTCAACGTCCGCGGACGCGTGCTGAAGCCCGATAGCGCTACCTTCCTGCTGGTCACGATTGAGGACATTACCGCGCATACGCAAGTGGAGCGCACGCTGAGCCTGGAGCGGGAACGCCTGGCCACCCAGGTAGAATCGACCGCGCGCGAGCTGGGCCGCACCCAGGATGAGCTGCGGGCCTTGGCCGAAAGCTTGTTCACTTCGCAGGAAGACGAGCGCCGCCGCCTCGCCAGGGAACTGCACGACGATATCAGCCAGAAGCTGGCGGTATTGGAGATCGAAACCGAACAAATCGGGCAGCAGCTCTCTCAAGCTTCCGGCGCCCCTATCGGCGATGCCAGCCGCGAATTGGAACGCGTGCGGAGTGCGATTGCCTCCCTCTCCGAAGACGTGCGCCATATTTCGCATGGCTTGCACCCCTCCGTCGTCGACGATCTCGGCCTGGCAGCGGGCATCCGTTCGCTGATCGAGGATTTTCGCGATCGTGAAAACATGATCGTCACCTTTTCCGCGCAGAATGTTCCGGATAATTTGCCGCTTACCATATCCATTGGCCTCTATCGCATTACCCAGGAAGCCCTGCGCAATGTGGCCAAACACGCCGGCAGGACGCACGTCAAAGTGATCCTCAAGGGCGAGGAAAAAACCGTGCGCTTGGAGGTGGCCGATTCCGGCCAAGGCTTCGACACCCAGCAACGCCGTTCCGGTCTGGGCTTAATCAGCATGGAAGAACGCGCACGGATGATGGCTGGAAAGTTTGCCATTGAATCCGAACTGGGGAAAGGAACCAGAATTACAGTTGAGGTGCGTTCCCCGCAGTTTGATGGGGATCGCCCGTAGCCAGCACTCCCTGTGGGGGGGGCGGAATGTCTTAAAACGCACAGGAATTTGATATTCCCTAGGCATATTCCTAGTTTGTCCCGGCCCCTTCGCCGTGAGAACTTAGAATTACCTTTAAAAAGGAGATCCGTTCAACCGGAAACAGTCATGCAGATTATCATGAATGCTACAAATGCATCTCTGTCGAGCGATGCACCGGTCATGCAGGCTGTCGTGCGCTCGATTTTAACGAAGAGGGAAGTGGAAGTTCTCCATCTCATGGCGGATGGCCTTACCACCAAGGCTATCGGTGCGAGACTGGGTGTCACTTTCAAGACAGCGGCTTGCCACCGCGGGCGGATCCTACAGAAGCTGGGAGTGGATTCCACCGTAACAGCGGTCCGCTGGGCTATTCGCGAAGGCTTGGTTCAACCGTAATCCGAAACATGAAAAAGGCACGGCTGCTTTTAGCAGACGACCACGAACTGTTTCTCGACGGTCTGCGCAAGCTGCTGGAGGCCGATTTCGAACTGGCTGGCACGGTGGGCGACGGCCGGGCAGCGGTTGCGGCTTTCAAGGAACTGCGGCCGGATCTCTTGCTCCTGGATATCGGCCTTCCGCTGTTGAATGGGATTGAAGCCGCGCGCCAGGTAAAGCAAATCGCACCGGCGGCGGTTATCGTGTTCGTTACCATGCGAACCGATCGCATCTATGTGGAGGAGGCGTTCCGCGCCGGCGGATCGGGCTACGTACTCAAACAGGCTGCCGCACGGGAATTGAAAGAGGCGATCCAGGCAGTCCTCGCCGGCCGGTTCTATGTGAGCCCGCTGATTGCCTCCAAGGCCGGAGCGCTTCCGTTCGATACCTCCAAAACGCCGACCGATCTATTCGGAGGCCAGTTAACCCCGCGGCAGCGCGAAGTACTACAACTTGTAGCGGAAGGAAAATCGATGAAAGAGATTGCCCTAATCCTCAAAATTTCCGTCCGCACGGTAGAATTTCACAAAAACGGCATTATGCAGGAGCTAGGCTGCCGGACGACGGCGGAGCTGACAAGGTACGCGTTAGGGCACGGGATTACGGGGTAAGAAAAGCTGTCAGCTATCAGCTTTCAGCTTTCAGCTTTGCGATCGACAGGCGGGTTTCGGCTTTCAGCTTTTGGAACAAGCCAGTGAGCATGCGTTTTAATTCGGTCGCACGGTCGGATAGGTCTTCGTAATCCTTCTGCTTCATGAACTTAAGGTCCCTGGCCAACAGCAAGTGATACTCCAACTCGTTTGCTGATCCCATGGCAATTGAACAAAACCGCGCGAACTCGGCGTCACCATTCCTCCCGCAGCCCTCCGCCAGGTTGGCCGAAATCGAGGCACTCGATCGCCGCAGTTGACTTGTGAGCCCATACAACTCTTCACGCGGGAAAGTAGCTGTAGCCTGATACACCGCTAAGGTCAAATGATGTGCCTTCTGCCAGACTTGCAACTGATGGAAGTCTTTCACCGTGCCATCCTGGATTTAAGCTGATAGCTGAAAGCTGATAGCTAGTAGCTGATAGCTTCTTTCAAAACGCTGCCGCCGAATGAATCCCCTCCTGCTCCAGCGCATTCGCCATCTTCTTCAACGCCGTCTTATGAATCTGCGAAACCCGGCTCTCATTGACTCCCAAAATTTCACCGATTTCTTTCATCGTCATTTCATTGGTGTAGTAAAGGAACACGACTTTTTGATAACGCGCTGGCAGGTGGCCGATGGCGCGCGCCAGGGTGGATTGCAATTGCCGCCGCGCGCAGACGTGATCCGGCTGGCCCTCCGGCGCATCGGCGAATTCCTGAATGCGGTCCTTGTCGTCTTCTGAGGTCATCGTGGTGGAAACCAGGCCGACCGTGCGCAGCTCGCCGGCCATTCTCCGCCAGCGCTCCACATCCACCCCCATCTCGTGAGCGACTTCGCTTTCCGTGGGCGTGCGTCCCAGCTTCGTGGACAAATCGCGCGTCACGGCATCCATCTGCTTCTGCCGCTTGCGCATGTCCCGCGAAGCCCAATCCTGTTCCCGCAGACTGTCGAGGATCGCGCCTTTGATGCGGTGCTTGGCGTATGCTTGAAACGCTACATTTTTGGTGGCATCGAATTTCTCCACGGCATCGAGCAGCCCCAACACTCCCGCGTGCACCAGATCGTCCAGATCAACGTGCACCGGCAGGTTTTCGTGTACGCGAATGGCGATTGCTTTCACCAGCGGTAAATGATCGACCACCACCTGGTCGCGCACCTTGCGGGAAATCTTCTGACGCCGCCGTGAAGACACACTTTGCACACTTTGCACCTGCATCGTTTTCTTCCTTTTTTTCTCTTTTCTGATTACCGGTCCGAATCGTCCCGGCAGTCTCTAAGAGTGCAACCTTAGTTCCGGCAGTTTTTTGGTATATGGTGCTTATTTTCAATTACTTACGAAATAACGTCGTGACCCGCTTTGGAACGCTGTTTCAGAGTGGAACATCGGAAATGTTCCACGGAACAACAGGTTGCCAGGCGGTGTCTAAGACTCCATGCCGGCCCTGCTGGAAGGCGTTTTTCAGGATGCGCGCTACGCGATCCGCGGGCTGCGGCGCAATCCTCTGTTCGCAGCGGCGGCGATTTTCACCATCGCGCTGGGCATCGGAGCGAGCAGCGCCGTGTTCAGTGCGGTGGACCGAATCCTGTTTCGCCCGCTTCCGTATGCGGATGAAGACCGGCTGGTCTCGGTCGGCATGATGGCACCGCTCGACACGAACGAATTCCTGCTGGGCGATGGGTATGTGCCGTTGCGGGAATCAAGTGCGCTCCGCGACCCCGGTCCGTTTCAGGAAGTGACAGCGTTCCAGGCGGGCGGCATCGCCCTCGATCTCACCGAGGGCAATCCCATACGGCTCGAGGCTTTACGGGTGGAAGCCAATTTCTTGCGCGTGTTTGGCATCCAGCCGCTGGTGGGCCGCGCCTTCACCCGCGAAGAAGACCGGCCGAACGGTCCCGCCGTCTGCATCATCTCGTATGGGCTTTGGAGGAGCCGTTTCGCGGGGGACCCGCGCGCCGTGGGCCGGACGATCTCGCTCGATGGCTCGCCCGTGGAGATCGTCGGTGTGCTGCCGAAAGATTTTCTGATGCCGACGCTCGCCACGGCAGATGTATTGTTGCCTCTCGCGCTGAACGAGGCCACCGAACACTCCGGCCGCGCGTTTCGCGTCTTCGCCCGGCTGAAGCCTGGCATCACCGTGCCGCGGGCCATCGCTCAGTTGCAGCCGCAATTGCAGCGCGCCATGGAGACCGTGCCGCCGCAATTCCGCAAAGAGGTTTCCTGGCGCGTGCGGCCGGTGCGCGACCGGCAGGTGGGCGATGCGCGCGCGGCGTCGCTGGCGTTATTGGGTGCGGTGCTGGCAGTGCTCCTCATCGCTTGCGCCAACATCGCGAGCTTGCTGGTGGCGCGCGCCGTGGCCCGCGAGCGGGAACTGGCCATGCGCCTGGCTCTGGGGGCTTCGCGCCGGCGTTTGCTGCGGCAAGCCCTTACCGAAAGCCTGCTGCTGAGCGTGATGGGCGCGGTGCCGGGATGCCTGTTGGCAGGAGTGCTGTTGCGGGTGTTCGTTGCTATGGCGCCCGCAACGTTGCCACGCCTGGAAGAGGCCACAATCGATGCGCGCATGCTGCTCTTCACACTGGCAGCGACACTCGCCTCCGGACTGCTGTTCGGCGCAGCGGGGGCACTGCGCCATTCCGGCTCAGCGTTCCTCGCAGGGTGGCAGACTACACGGCGCGCGCGCGTAGGGCTGCGCTCCGCGCTGGTGACGCTCGAAATCGCGTTCTCGATGGTGCTCTTGACCGGCGCGGGTTTGCTGCTGCGCAGCTTGTGGAATCTCGAAAGCGTGCCGCTCGGCATCACCACCGATCATGTCGTGACCGCGCGGTTCGTGCTGGGCCAGCAGCACTACAGCCAAATGGAACAACAGCTCGCGTTCTTCAACCAACTGGAGCAGCGCCTCGTGGCCGCGCCCGGAGTGGATCGCGCGGCGATTACCGATTCCATGCCGCCATCGGGAGGCATGCGCGGGCGTCCACTGGCTTCCATCGAAATCGAAGGCGAGCCCCGGCGGCCTGAAGGCACGGGCGGTATGGCCGGTTGGCGCTTCGTCACGCCGGATTACTTCCGTGTGCTTGGCATTCCCATCGTGCGGGGGCGGCCGTTTACCGCGCAGGACCGCGCCCCTTCCGCTTTCGTGACGATCCTCAGCCAATCCCTGGCACGGCGCATGTTCCCCACCGAAGATCCCATCAGCAAGCGGCTCCTGATCTGGGGGCCGCAGGGCGAACACGAGCAGCCGCCGTGGACCACCGTAATCGGCATCGCCCGTGACGTAACCAACCTTGGGGCAACGCGCGAGAGTTGGCCGGAGTATTACGTTGTGCGCAAGCCTTCGATCGATTTGAATTTCCGCAACGCGGAACCGCCCACCGGTTGGCGATCGGCAGTGGTCGTCGCGCATACGGCGATTGATCCCAGAGTCGCCCAGAGATCCCTTCGCGCCGTGCTGGCGTCGCTCGATCCCTCGCTGCCCGTGAAGCTCGAAACCATGCGCGGCCAGCTCGCGGAAATCGATGCACGGCCGCGCGCGTATGCATTTTTGCTCACGGTATTCGCGGGCATCGGCGTGTTTCTGGCCGCAGTGGGGTTGTTCGGTGTGATGTCGTTTCTGGTGGCGCAGCGAACGCGCGAGATCGGCGTGCGTATGGCGCTGGGGGCCACGCCCGCCGGCATTCTACGCCTCACACTCCGGTCGGCAGCGGGCTGGATCGCATGGGGCGTGGTGCTCGGCGCCGCCGCGTCCCTGGCGGCCACGCGCCTCCTGCGATCGCTGCTGTTTCAAGTGCAGCCGGCCGATCCCACCGCAATTGCCGCCGCCATCGCCGTGATCTGGGCCGTCGCGCTGCTGTCCGCCGGCTGGCCCGCTCTTCGTGCTTCGCAGCTTGACCCCGTCAAAACTCTGCGCCAGGAGTGAGGTCCCTGGCAGCCCACGTGCTTCGGTTTAACAAGAGTGCAAGATTTACCAAAACGGCCGGCAGATCCCGGCGGGCACGGCTTTTTCTACCGGAAAGAAGGCAGCATCACCGTGGCTTGTGTGCTGTCTGCGGCCACTATCGCCGTGCTTCTGTTCGGGTTTCACTACTGGAAGCTCTCCCGCATGATCGACCGGCGGCTGGCGCGCGGGCCTTTTTCGAGCACGATCGATATTTACTACGCGCCCACTCCCATTTGGGTGGGAGACAATCTCAGCGCGGAGCAGGTTGCCCGGCGCTTGGGGCGCAGCGGCTATACCACTACGGACGGGAGTCCGATCGGCTGGTACCACCGCAGCGGCGATGCGATCCAAATTTTTCCCGGGCGGGATTCGCGAATCGGCGGCGAACCGGCTGTGCTTTATTTTGCAAATGGGCGAATCGCGAAAATTATCTCACTCGATGACAACACCGAACGAAACTCCTACCTGATGGGGCCGCCACTGATCACCAATCTTTCCGACAATCGCGAAAAACGGCGCTTGGTGCGTTTCGCCGACCTTTCGCCCACCCTCGTCAATGCGGTCGTTTCGGTAGAGGACAAGCGGTTCTTTTCCCATTCCGGCGTGGACGTTCTGCGCCTGGCCAAGGCGGCCTATGTGGATCTGAAGGATGGACGCAAGGAGCAGGGTGCATCTACGCTCAGCATGCAACTGGCGCGCGGATTCTGGCTGGCCCCGGACAAAAGCTGGAAGCGCAAATTCGAGGAGATCGCCATCACGTTGCACCTGGAAGAGAAGCTGAAAAAGCAGCAGATCTTCGAGGACTACGCGAACCAGATTTACCTCGGCCGGCGCGGTCCGTTCGCCATCACCGGATTCGGCGAAGCGGCTCGCGCATATTTCGGCAAGGATGTAAGCCAGCTAAATACGGCGGAAGCCGCGCTCCTGGCGGGCATGATTCAGCGGCCCAGTTACTATAATCCATACCGGTATCCAGAGCGCGCGCGGGCGCGGCGCAACCTGGTGCTGGCGTTGATGCACCACAACGGCTACCTCAGCCGGGAGCAGTTTTTGGAGGCCGCGCAACAGCCGATCACGCTCGCGCCGGAACATTCCGAAGCCCTGGACACTTCTTACTTCCTCGACTTGGTGAACGATGAGATGCAAACCAAGCTGGACGATCATGAGCGAAGTGCGCGCTACGTGTTTACGACCTTGGACCCGGACCTTCAGGCCGCGGCTGAAGCCGCTGTGCAAACGGGAATGGAATACGTCGACCAGCAATTGCGGAAGCGGTCCCGTGGGCCAAAAGGCGAGGCCTTCCCCAAAGGCCAGCCGCAGGTGGCGCTCATCGCGCTCGATCCGCACAGCGGGGCCATACGCGCGCTGGTCGGCGGACGCAACTACGGCGCAAGCCAGCTCAACCACGTATTGGCCATGCGGCAGCCGGGATCGGTGTTCAAGCCATTCGTCTACGCAGCCGCGCTGAACACGGCCTTAGCCGGAGGAAGGGAAATCTTCACGCCGGCAAGCACCGTAGACGATTCTCCGGCCTCGTTCGTCTTCAACGGAAAAACCTATTCGCCCGGAAATTTCGATCAGGAATACCTGGGCGACGTGACGCTGCGCGAAGCGCTGGCCCACTCGCTCAACGTAGCCACTGTGAAGCTGGCCGAGCAGGTAGGTTATGGGAAGGTAGTGGCGCTGGCGCGGCGCGCGGGGCTGAACGACGAGATCCAGCCAACCCCAGCCGTCGCTCTGGGAGCTTATGATGCGACGCCTCTGGAAATGGCCGGGGCCTACACGGTTTTCGCCAATGGCGGCGTGCGGGTCAGCCCCGCGGCGGTGGCCTCGGTACGGTCACGGAGCGGTGCGGTGCTCTATGAGCGGCAGCCCGATCCGCAGCGCGTTTTAGATCCGCGCGTGAATTATCTGCTGGTGAATATGATGGAGGACGTGCTCAGCGATGGTACGGGCGCGGGCGTGCGGGCGCGGGGATTCCGCTTGCCGGCCGCCGCCAAAACCGGCACCTCGCACGATGGCTGGTTTGCGGGGTTCACCAGTCAAGTGCTGTGTGTGGTCTGGGTGGGCTTCGATGACGATCGGCAGTTAGGCCTCGAAGGCGCAAGATCGGCGCTGCCCATTTGGACTGAATTCATGAAACGTGCCGCCCAACTGCGCCCCTATCGCGACGCCCAGCCTTTCTCGGAGCCGCGCGGGCTGGTCTCGCTGCGGATTTGCGAAGACAGCGGAGAATTGGCCGCGCCCGCGTGCCCGCGCACCAGAATGGAAACTTTCATCGAAGGCTCCGAGCCGGTGGTGGAATGTCAAATCCACGCGCCGGGAAGTCAGCCCCCCATTGCAGACCGGAACGCTGGGAACCAGAACACCGCCGAAACAGGCCCCGCGGGGGCCACCCAACCGTAGCTGAGCAGCCGCGCCCTTGGAGTACAATCATTCCACGCCCCCAACGCGACTGCGTCTCGGGCGATGTTTAGGAGACGGAATGCAGCCGAAGAACATTAGCCGATCCATCACCAAATCCGTTGACTTGTGTGTGCGCGTGGAACGGGCTTTTGACTTCCTGAGCGACCCAGAGAATTGGCCCAAGTGGGCCATCGTCAACATGAGATCTGCGAAACCCGCGGCCGATGGATGGTACGACACCGAGACCCGGCAGGGGAGCGGGCAATTGAAGATGCTTTCTAATAAGCCGCTCGGTTTGCTGGATCATGTTTGGAAGGACCCGCAGGCATCGTGGACAGTTCCGGCGCGGGTTATTCCAAACGGCGACGGCTCTACATTCCTCATGACGTTTTTCCAGCCGCCGGTTCTCGATGATAAAGCATTCGACGCCGCCGCAAAAGAAGTCGATATCGAACTGGCGAAATTGAAGGAACTTCTCGAACGCGAACCCTGAGGGTATTACTCGCCAGATCTCGCAGGCTGAAGCCGTCTCTTCGCGGCTTGGCTGGAGTACAATCATTCCACAGCCCCAATGCGCAAAGTTTTACTGGCCATTCTCCTCGCTTCCGCCACGCTGGCGGCGCAAGATCCCGTTCGCGTAAACCCACAGGACTATAAAATCGAGATCGACAACAGTTGGGTGCGCGTGCTGCGGGTCAAACACGCCCCGCACGCCAAAACCGCGATGCACGAGCATCCGGATGCGGTAGCCGTTTCTCTCACGGACGTGCATGAGCGCCTCACGTTTCCCGATGGCACAACGCGGGAGGTTTCCCGCAAGCGTGGCGACGTTGCCTATAACAAAGCCACCCGGCATATTGAAGAAAATCTGTCGGATGAGCCGTTCGAAGCTGCCCTCATCGAATTGAAGCCGAATGCTCCTAAGGTCAAAGGCTGGCCGGTCACGCTCGACCCTGTCAAACTGGACCCCGTGCATCACCTGGTTCCGTTCGAAAACGAACGCGTGCGCGTGCTGCGCACCATTCTCGTGCCGCATGTGAAAAGCCCTCTGCATGAGCATCCGCATTATGTTGTCGTATATCTAACTGAGTTACACACCACCATGACCTTGGCGGACGGCCGGTCCATCGATAATCCGCGCAAACCGGGCGAAATCGCGTGGCGCGATCCGCTCAAGCATGTCACCGAAAATCTGGGCGACAAAACCGCGATGGAAATTCAAGTGGAGTTGAAATGACCCGAAGGCAAGCTCTTGAAATATTGGGAATCAGCGCCGCAGCCGCTGCAGTCCCACGCCGGATAGGCGCGCAGGAACCCACGTTTCCAAAGGGCGCCATCATCCGCACACTCCTAAAAGACTACATGCCCGAAGAGTTGGCCGGCGGCGCAACGCTCTTCCATGAGCACTTGCAGTGGGGCCCCGATTTCAACGCGAAATTTGCGGCGGCTACAGCGGCAGCGCGCGCCGCCAACGGTTTGCCGCCGCTGCCCGCGCGTGGCGGCGCAGGCCGCGGGGGGCCTGCTCGCGGCCCGGATATCATGCACAACGTGGACCTCATGTCTGCCGAGGTCCTCAAAGCAAAGAGTGAGGGCGTGGCTTGTATTGTCGACGCCGGCCACGCCGAGATGGGACGCAGTGTCGATTTTTTGCGTCAGGTCGCGATGAAGTCCGGCATGCCGATCGTGGCGGGCGGCGGATTCTACACCCAGCCGTTTTATCCCAAAGAAATCTCCACCATGAGCGAAGAGCAGATCTTGAAGGCGCTCATCAAACAGGTGGATGACGATACCGTGGGCGTGTTTGGGGAAATCGGCTCATGGGACGAAATCACGGCGGATGAGCGCAAGGTGTTCCGCGCCGTGGGAAGGGCGCATGTAGCGACGAACCTTTCGATTTTCACGCACACCGGCATTCCCGGCAAATCAGCCATCGAACAGCTCGATATCCTCGAAGACGCCGGGGTGAAACCGGATCGCGTCGTAATTGGGCACCTGGGAAACCTGGTGGATCCCAACGTGTATGTGCAGAAAGTGATCTGCCGCCGCGGCGCATTTGTAGGCTTCGACCGGCAGGGCGGCAATAACGATGCGCAGCAGGTTCCGATGGTTATGGCACTCCTGGAGGCAGGTTTTGCCGATCACCTGATGTTCTCCGCCGATACTTCGAGTAACTACGGGAAAACGGTGACAGTATTCCTGCCGAAGCTGAAAGCGGCCGGCGTGAGCGACGACGTGCTGCACAAGATCATGGTGGATAACCCGCGCCGCTTTCTCGCGTTCATTCCGAAACGGCCACGGAAAAAGGTCCCCGCTGCGGCCTGACCGTGGCGAAGGGATGACTTTACCCGCGTCCCGCGACCCGTTCGAAAAACTGCAGTGACTCGGCAGCGCAGATCTTCCACCGGAATCGTTGCGCACGCGCACGGCCCGCGGCCGCCAGAGAAGAGCGCTGTGCAGGCGAAGTGAGGAGCCGTTCGAGAGCCGTGCGAACCGCGTCTACGCTGCGCGGGTCCACGAGTTCGGCACTCCCGCCGGTTATTTCCGGCAGAGCGGACACCGCCGACGTGAGCACCGGCACGCCCGCCGCGAGCGCCTGTGCCACCGGGAAACCGAATCCCTCGTAGAGCGATATATATGCGAAAACCGTTGCGCCGGCAAACAGCCCGGGCAGGCCGCTCTCCGGAACATATCGTAGGTAGCGCACACCGGCGGAGGGTTGCGCGAGCCGCCGTTTCACATCCTCGGCAGACCAGCCCGCCGGCCCCGCAATGATCAATTGGAATTCGCGCCGCAGTGCGGGCGCAAGCGTTTCATAGGCGTCCAGCAGCGTGCCGAGGTTCTTGCGCGGTTCGATCGTGCCGACACACAGAACATAAGGTTGCTCGAGCCGGTATTGCCGGCGCGCCCGCTCCACCTCGCTTGCATCAGCCTCGAAGTAGCGATCGTCAATGCCGTGATAAATCACCTGGATGCGATGTGGATCGAGACCGAGCAGCCGGACCGCATCGTTGCGGGTATTTTCGGAAACCGCTATGAGAGCGTCGGCGCGCTTCCAGATCCGTTCGGCGAAGCGCTTCTCCGCGGCCACGTTCGTGGACGTGTGCAGTTCCGGCATTAGCCAGCAGGTAAGGTCGTGCAAAGTGGCGGTGAGGCGCGAACGGCGCGGCGGGTTCAGCAGCTTCACTGCATGGAAGATGTCGTTGCCCGGCGATAGCCAGTCGAGCAGATGATTCGGCCACAGGTTCACGCTGTGCCACAGGGCAAGCCGGGCGAAAGTGCCGAAAGGACCCACAACCGACCGCTCGTGGTCGAGTTCCCGCGGAACACCCAGGTAAGGAAACAGGCGGATGCGGCTCAAGCCGGCACTCTGCAAATGGGTGATCCAGTGGTAGAGGTAATTCTTAATGCCCGCGCTGCGGATCAGCAGCGGAAAAGCGTCGATACATAGGCGCAACCCAGAGCGGCCTTCAGGCACATCCGATTGTATCGCCCGCGCCGCTCGCTCTAAGCGTTTCGCGCCACCACCAGCATCAGCCCGAACAGCAGCATGGGGATCATGGCCAGGCCGACATAAAATAGCACCTGCTTGGACAGGCACGCTCGCCACAACCGGAATCCTTCACGCCGCTTCGATGCCTCGCGCGCTTCCGAAGCGCCGCGCAGTTCTTGATGATCGAGGTCCCAAGCCAGATCGCGCGCGCTCTGATAGCGGTCCTTCGGGTCGCGCGCCATGGCTCTGGCCACGATCTGTTCCAGCGCGAGCGAGATAGTAGGATCCGTCTCCCGCGGAGAGGGCGCGTCGTGCAGCAGGCGCCCGTTCATTATGGCGAAGAGGTTTTCGCCTTCAAATGGCGCTTTCCCCGTCAGCATCTCGAATAGCATCACGCCTAACGCATAAACATCCGTACGGGCATCCCCACGCTTGCCTTTAAGCTGTTCCGGAGCGATATAATCCGCCGTGCCCGCGAGCCGGGAAAACTTTCCGAAGGTCAGGCGGCGTGCGCCTTGTTTGGCCGCAATTCCGAAGTCGATCAGCTTAATCCGGTCCCGGCTATCCAGCATCACGTTTTCCGGCTTCAGATCGCGATGCACCACACCATTGCTGTGAACATGCTCCAGCGCGCCGCAAATCTCCACCGCGATGCGCACGGCGCGCTCAGCCGCGAGGCGCCCCTCCCGGCTCAAAATGTTGCGCAGCAGTTCGCCTTCCACCCATTCGAGCACCAGGTAGACGCGGCTCTTTTTTCCGTCGCCAATCTCTTTCACTACGCCCGGATGGTCCATCAGCTTTCCAATCTGCTCTTCGCGCTGGAACCGGCTGTAGAAGACCGGGTCGCATTCGGCCTCGGGATGCGGAATCTTGATCGCCACGCAGCTTCCGTCGCGCACGTCGGTCGCGCGAAAGACGGAAGCCATGCCACCCCGCGCAATCAAACTATCGACGCGGTAATCATCAATCAGGTCGCCCGGAAAAACGGGAGTCACGTTCGGATCGTAAAAGATCGCTGATGAAAAAGTCATAAAGAAGGCATGAGGATTCTATAGCGGCCGATCTTTATAACTTTTTCACGCCTTCTCGATGACTTCTTTAGCCACATATCACTACTCTGAAAACGGAGCCACTTATGGCAGAGTTCAGCCACCTTGCACCAGCGTTCGAAAAACAGTTGCTTCCCAAGGTACTGCCTCCGGATGGGCAACAGGCCGCGAGCGATGATCAGCGCCTCGCGATTTCGGTGGTGTTTACTTCGCCGGAAGGGGCGCTGGTAGCCCTCCAGCGCGCGGCCGTGTTCGCCGCCCGGCTTAGCGCGAGGATCACGCTGGTTGTCCCGCAAATCGTGCCTTTCCCGCTGCCGCTTTCGAGCCCGCCGGTATTGCTCGATTTCCAGGAAGCCCGTCTCCGCGAAATTGCATCAGAATGTCCGGTAGAGACAGTGGTTCGCATTTACTTGTGCCGCGACCGCTGGGATGTTCTTGGGGCAGTGCTCCTGCCGCATTCCCTGGTAGTGGTCGGCACGCGCCGCAAGTGGCGGTGGTTTGGGCTGGAGAATCGTGTGGCGCGCGGGCTGCGGAAGGCTGGTTACGAAGTAGTTATGGCGGACTAGGAGTGAGTACATGCTGGATATCTTTTATGTTGCCGTTGGGTGTGTGACCCTGCTGATTTTTTGGGCCTTCGCCAAGGGTTGCGACAATCTCTAGGAGTTTCCAATGGATTATGTGATTGCCGGTCTGGCTTCTTTAGGTTTGTTTATTTACCTGATCTATGCATTGCTCCGACCGGAGCGCTTTTAGCAATTCTAATCACGGACTGCACGCTTTCGCTGGCCGCCGCGGGCGTGCAACCGGTTGAAAAAGGTTGGCGGCGGAAAAGGAGTTTATGACTAGCAGCGGAATTCTCCAAATTGCGCTCTTTCTGGGCTTAATTCTCATCTGTGCCAAGCCCCTGGGCGCATATATGGTCCGCGTATTTGCAGGCGAGCGTACTTTTCTGCACCCCATCCTGCGATGGCTGGAAGTGCTGACGTACCGCATGGCGGGCGTTCGCGAGGATGTCGAACAGCGCTGGACCCAATACACGGCGGCCTTGCTGAGCTTCACTATTTTCGGTTTTCTGATCGTGTACCTGCTGCAGCGCGCGCAGGCTTATCTTCCCTTCAATCCGCAACATTTCGGCGCGGGAAATGTGTCTCCCGATCTGTCCTTCAACACCGCGGTAAGTTTCGTCACCAATACGAACTGGCAGGCGTACTCGGGCGAATCAACCCTGAGTTACTTCGTACAGATGGCAGGATTGACTGTGCAACAATTCGCTTCGGCGGCGGCTGGCATCGCAATCGCCATCGCGCTGATTCGCGGATTTGCCCGCCAGGAAGCGCGCACGATCGGAAATTTCTGGGTGGATGTTACCAGGGCCACAGTTTACGTGCTGCTTCCGCTCTCCATAGTGGCCGCGTTGTTGTATGTCTCTCAGGGCGCCATTCAAAACTTGTTGCCATACACTGTAGTGACCACCGTAGAAGGCGCGAAACAGACCATCGCGCAGGGTCCGGTTGCGTCCATGGAAGCGATCAAGCAACTGGGAACCAACGGCGGCGGGTTTTTCGGGGCCAATTCGGCGCATCCATTTGAAAACCCCACGCCGCTCAGCAACCTGCTGGCAATGTTTCTGATCTTTCTCATCCCCGGCGCGCTGACATATACGTTCGGCAAGATGGTGAAAGACACGCGCCAGGGATGGGCCATTTTCGGCGCGTTCACGGTCATGTTTCTGGCCGGGACCCTGACCATTTATCACTTCGAGCAGGCCGGAAACCCGCTCCTCGCCAAGCTGGGACTTGAGACTGCGCAAACCGCAGGCCAGCCTGGGGGCAACTACGAAGGCAAGGAAGTGCGCTTCGGAATTGCCGCCACGGCCTTATTTGCCAATGTGACGACTGACGCAAGCTGCGGCGCAGTCAATAGCCAACACGATAGTTTCACGCCCGTCGGCGGCCTGGTGCCTCTGTTCAACATAATGACCGGTGAGGTCATTTTCGGAGGCGTCGGCGCGGGCCTTTATGGCATTCTGCTCTATTGCATCCTGGCCGTATTCATCGCCGGACTCATGGTGGGCCGCACGCCCGAATACATCGGCAAGAAAATCGAGCAAAAGGAAGTCAAAATGGCGATGCTGGCCGTTATCGCTACCGCCGCCAGCGTGCTGTGCTTCAGCGCCTTGAGCGCAGTGATGCAGTTCCACGCAAAAGGCTATTGGAACCCTCCCGGTGCGCTCACGGCCAACCTCGGAAACAACGGTCCGCACGGATTGAGCGAGATCCTCTACACCTTTGCCAGCACCACCGGCAATAATGGAAGCGCCTTTGGAGGCCTCACGGTCAACACGCCCTGGTACAACCTGACCACGGGTTTCGCCATGCTGATCGGGCGCTTTCTGTTTCTCATTCCGCTCGTAGCCGCTGCGGGCAGCCTTGCCGCCAAGAAAAAGGTGCCCATCACCAGCGGCACGTTGCCCACTCACGGCGTTCTGTTTGTGGGGCTGCTCGTAGGCACGGTAATCATCGTTGGCGCTCTCACATATTTCCCCGCGCTCTCGCTGGGGCCGATTGTGGAGCATTACTTATTACAAGCCGGCAGGCTGTTTTCTATCGTTCTGCCGTTGGGGAGCTAATATGTCTACAGTGACGGTTGTGCCACCACCGGTTCAGCCTCCTCCGGAAGACGAAACCACGTCGCTCCTTCCGAAAAAGCTGGCTCGCTCGCGCTCCTTGTTCGATCCAGAAATTGTGCAGCGGGCCACACGCGCCTCGTTCGGCAAGCTCAACCCGGCTCACTTGATGAGGAACCCGGTGATGTTCGTGGTGGAAGTGGGCGCCGCGCTCACTACGGTTTTTCTGATCCGCGACATTTTCACCGGCGCGGCGGGTAACAGCTTTACTCTGCAAATTACACTTTGGCTGTGGTTCACCGTGCTGTTCGCAAATTTCGCCGAAGCTATGGCGGAAGCGCGCGGCAAAGCGCAGGCCGACAGTCTCCGTAAAACCAAGACCGACGTGCTTGCGAAACGGCTCACCGCCTCGGGAAAAATCGAGGAGGTTTCCGGAACGGCCCTCCGCGCGGGCGACGTGGTGGTTTGCGAAACCGGCAACCTGATTCCCGGCGACGGCGAAGTGATCGAAGGCATCGCCACGGTGGATGAATCCGTCATTACGGGTGAATCTGCGCCGGTAATTCGCGAATCGGGCGGTGATCGCAGCGCCGTTACGGGCGGCACCAAGGTCCTCTCCGACCAGGTCAAAATCCGCATCACTTCCAATCCCGGGGAAACTTTTCTCGACCGCATGATCGCGCTGGTCGAAGGAGCGCAGCGGCAGAAAACGCCCAATGAAATCGCGCTCAACATTCTGATAGCCGGCCTCACGCTGATATTCCTGCTAGCCGTAATCACCCTGCAGCCGTACTCCGTCTTCAGCGTGGCCCAGGCGGGCAGAGGTTCGGTGCCCAGCGTGACGGTTCTGGTTTCGCTGCTCGTATGCCTGATTCCCACCACCATCGGCGGGCTGCTTTCCGCCATCGGCATCGCCGGCATGGATCGCGTGATGCAGCACAATGTGCTGGCCATGAGCGGCAAGGCGGTGGAGGCCGCCGGCGATGTCAATTCCCTGCTGCTCGACAAAACCGGAACTATCACTTTGGGCAATCGCCAGGCAGTCGAGTTTCTCACCATCAACGGAGTTACTCCGGAGGAACTGGCGGATGCAGCGCAGCTATCGAGCCTTGCCGACGAGACCCCGGAAGGCCGCTCGATTGTAGTATTAGCCAAAGAGAAATACGGTCTTCGCGGACGCCACATTCCCGAGCACGAAGCTACGTTCATCCCCTTCTCCGCCTACACGCGCATGAGCGGCGTGGATGTGGGCGGACGCCAGCTTCGCAAAGGCGCAACCGAGGCCATCTGCCGCTTCGTCGCCGAACGCGGTGGTGAGGTGCCATCTTATTTCCAGGAGATGAGCGACCGCATTTCCCGCAACGGGGGCACGCCGCTCGCGGTGGCCGATGGCCGCCGCCTTCTAGGTGTCGTTCACTTGAAAGACATCGTGAAGGGCGGCATGAAGGAACGCATCGCCCAGTTGCGCAAAATGGGTATCCGCAGCGTCATGATCACCGGCGATAATCCGCTCACCGCGGCCGCTATTGCCGCCGAAGCGGGCGTAGATGATTTCCTCGCGCAGGCCACACCCAAAGACAAGCTCGAGTACATCAAGAAAGAGCAGGCCGCCGGACGCCTGGTGGCTATGACAGGCGATGGCACCAACGACGCGCCCGCTCTCGCGCAAGCCGACGTCGGCCTCGCCATGAATACCGGCACGGTGGCGGCGAAAGAAGCCGGCAACATGGTGGATCTGGACAGCAATCCCACCAAGCTCATCGAAGTGGTGGCCATCGGCAAACAGTTGCTCATCACCCGCGGCGCCTTAACCACCTTTTCCATTGCCAATGACGTGGCCAAGTACTTCGCCATTATTCCCGCGATGTTCATGACCATGTACCCGGCGCTGGGCAAGCTCAACATCATGGGGCTGCACACGCCGCAAAGCGCGGTGCTGGCTGCCGTAATTTTCAATGCACTGATCATCATTGCGCTGGTGCCGCTGGCCTTGAAGGGCGTCAAATATCGCCCCGTAGGCGCAGCCAGCCTGTTGCGGCGCAACCTGCTCATCTATGGCGCCGGCGGCATCGTCGCGCCCTTCCCTGGCATCTGGGTGATCGATCAACTGCTGGTGCTGTTGCATCTGGCATAGGAGAAAAGAATATGTGGGAACAGCTTCTTCCCGGACTCCGCATCAAGATTTTTTTCACCATCCTTCTCGGGATTGTGTATCCGCTCGCCATTACCGGCATCTCCCATGCACTTTTCCCCCGTCAGGCAGACGGCAGCCTGGTAACAGCCGGCGGCAAAGTGGTGGGTTCGGAACTCATCGGCCAGAACTTCACCAAGGCGGAATATTTCCATCCCCGCCCTTCCAATGCCGGCAACGATGGATATGATCCGACGGCCTCCGGCGGCTCGAACCTCGGGCCAACCAACCAGAAACTGATCGACCGCGTAAAAGCATCGGTAGACAAATTCCACAAAGAGAACCCCGACTATCACGGCCCAATCCCATCCGACCTGTTGACCAGTTCCGGCAGCGGACTCGATCCGCACATCAGTCCGGATTCGGCGCGGGCGCAAGCAGCGCGCGTGGCCAAAGCCCGCGGCGCTTCCCTGGACGAGGTGAACCAGCTAATCACTCAACTGACCGAACCGCCCACGTTCGGCATCCTGGGCGAGCCGCGAGTCAACGTTTTGCGACTGAATCTCGCGCTCGACCAGCATTGGGCAAATAGGTAGTGGGGCCCGGGCTTCCGGGCTAAGCCGTCTTCACGGGTTCCACTCTCACCGCAGTCCCATAGCAAAGGACTTCGGTTACGCTCTGCATCACCTCGGTCGCGTCGTACCGAACGCCGATCACCGCGTTGGCGCCTTTTTCCGCCGCGTGCGCGACCATGCGCTCAAAGGCATGCTGGCGAGTCTCCTCGCACAGCTCGGTGAACAAAGTAATGTCGCCGCCCACCAGCGACTGGAAACTCGCTCCAATCGTGCCAAACACGGATCGCGACCGCACGATGATCCCGCGAACAATGCCATAGTTCTTCACGATGCGATAGCCATCCAACGTGAACGCAGTAGTAACCAGAGAGTCGTCAAAAGCGTGGGTAGCCTGCGGGGATTCGGGCATGGCTCCAATGATAGCGCACGCTCCGCCCGCGACCCCGGCCCAGTTCGACCAGCTATGCTGGAGTTTTCATGTCACAGCAAAGCGAGGGAGGCCAAGGCGAAACCCACCTCTATTGCGATGTCAGCCTGCCGGTGCCGCTCGATCAGCCGTTCACCTATAGCCTGCCGGAGACACTGCAACACCGCGCGCGGGCGGGCAGCCGCGTCCTGGTTCCGTTCGGCCCGCGCAAACTGACCGGGATCATCCTTCGCTGTCATGACGAGCAGCCCTCTATGACCGCGCGGCAGGCGCTGCGCCTGATCGACGAACAACCCGTGTTGAATGCGGAACTGCTCGCGCTCGGCCGCTGGATTGCCAATTACTACTGCGCCCCTTTAGGCGAAGTCCTGCGCGGCATGCTGCCGCTCGCCGCGGAAATCCGGCGTGGCAAGGTGTGGTCGCTCACCGATGCCGGACGCGATGCCGCGCGGCAACTGGTTCTCGATGCTTCCCCCGAAGATCCTGCCGCGCAGGTCTTGCGTTTGCTCGAAAAGCGGCCCCTCAATGCAACCTACCTCGCCAAAGCATTGCCACTGGCCGATAAAGTCATTCGCACGCTGGAACGTAGAGGGTTCCTTGTGGCCGAGCAGGTTCAAACCGAGCGCGACCCTCTGCGCGCGCCCTCCGATCGATTACGCCTCGAATTGCCGGCAACCTCGGAAAGTCAAAACCCGCTCCCCAAACTCAACAAATCCGAGCGCGAGTTGCGGGCGTTTCTGGAGCTACACCCGGGATCGCATAATCTGAAGGACCTGGAAGGCACGGTGAAGAACGCCAGCATCGCCGCGCGATCTCTGACCCGCAAAGGTCTGGTGATTCTGAGACAGGAGCCGCTTGCCATGGCGGAAGCTCCGGTGCGCGCGCGGCATACAATGAATCCTCCCCAGCAGGCTGCGTTCGAGCAGATCCGCGCGGCGATCGAACAGAAGCAATTCCAAATCTTTCTGCTCCACGGCGTGACCGGTTCGGGCAAAACCGAGGTATACCTGAACGCCATCCAAGTGGCCGTCGAGCAGGGCCGCAGCGCCTTACTGCTGGTCCCCGAGATCGCGCTGACGCCCGCTGTAGCCGGGCAGTTCTTTTCGCGCTTCGGTGACCGGGTGGCCATCCTGCACAGCGCCTTCACGGACGTGGAGCGCTCGGGGCAATGGCGGCGCATCCGCTCCGGCGCGGCTTCGGTTGTGGTGGGCACGCGTTCCGGCGTGTTCGCCCCCGTGCACAATCTCGGCCTGATCGTGGTGGATGAAGAACACGATGGCAGTTATAAGCAGGAGGAAGCGCCACGCTATCACGGGCGCGATGTAGCGGTGGTGCGCGCCCAGGCCGAAGGAGCGTGCGTGGTGCTCGGCTCGGCCACTCCCAGCCTGGAAAGCCGCTATAACGTGGAGCGCGGCAAATATACGCTGCTGGAACTGCCCGGCCGCATCGAGCAGCGCCCGCTGCCCTCGGTCCGCCTGATCGATATGCGCCAGGAGTTTCTCGAAACGCGCAAGCAAGCCGTCTTTTCACGTCAGCTCGTCGAGGCGGTGGGCGAGCGTCTTCAGAATCGGGAGCAAACCATCATCCTGCTGAACCGCCGCGGCTTTGCAAGTTTCGTGGCCTGCCGCGCGTGCGGCGAACGCATTCAGTGCGTCAACTGCTCCGTCACGCTGACATTTCACAAACGCGATTACCGCCTGCTCTGCCATTACTGCGGTTACGCGCAGAAAGTGCCCGGCGTGTGCGCCAAATGCTCGAGCGAGCACCTCTATTTTCTGGGTCTCGGTTCTGAACGCGTGGAGGAGGAACTGCATCACGTCTTTGGCGCAGCTCGTATCGCGCGCCTCGACCGCGATACCGTGAGCGGCAAACGCCAATACGAACAGATCCTGCGCGATTTTCGCGAGGGGAGTTATGACATTCTGGTCGGCACGCAAATGATCGCCAAAGGGCACGATATTCCCAACGTAACCCTGGTCGGCGTGATTTCCGCGGATATCGGCCTGGGCATGCCGGATTTCCGCGCGGCGGAGCGCACCTTTCAGTTACTCACGCAGGTAGCCGGGCGCGCGGGGCGCGGCAGTGTTCCCGGCGTGGTTCTGGTGCAAACCGTGAATCCCGATCACTACGCGGTCCGCATGGCGGCGGCCCACGATTACCAGGCGTTTTATGAAAAAGAACTGGCCTTCCGCCGCGCTTTGCATTATCCGCCGTTCAGCGCCATGGCCAACGTGCTGGTGCGCAGCGAGCAGAAGGAAGCGGCCCTCCGCATGAGTTCCGAACTGGCTTTGCTGCTCACGCCGGCACCGGAAAAGCTCCGCATTCTGGGTCCTGCCGAAGCACCGGTGGCGCGCCTGAAAAGCGAATACCGCTATCAATTCCTCGTGAAAGCCGCCAGCCGCAAAGCGTTAAACGAACTGCTCCAGCGCGTTCGCTGTTTTGCCCTGGACCACAAGTGGGGCGCCACCGCGTTGGTGATCGATGTCGATCCGCTCTCGCTGTTATGAGGCCTTCCCAGTCCCCCGCCCCTAGTCCCTAGTCCCTGTTTTTGTGCTAGCTTAAGTACTTCACAAAGTTGGAGATCGCATGGATGCCTTGGGCATGATCGAAACGAAAGGTTTGGTGGGCGCCATCGAAGCCGCCGACGCGATGGTGAAAACCGCCAACGTGGTGCTGACCGGCAAGGAATTCGTTGGCGCAGGCCTGGTGCTGATCACCTGTCGCGGTGATGTGGGCGCAGTCAAAGCTGCCACCGATGCCGGCGCGGCCGCGGCCCGGCGCGTGGGCGAACTGGTGAGCGTGCATGTCATTCCCCGTCCGCATGAAGAAGTGGAGCGGGTCCTTCCCACGGGCGGCCTCAAGAAGTAAGGGCTGATGCTCGCAGACCAAGACCTCCTCTCGATCCAGGAGGTTCGCGCGAAAGTCGAAAAAGCCTGGTCGGCGTGGCAGCAGTACCTTACTTATTCGCAGGAAAAGATCGACGCCATTGTGGAACACGCCGCCGCTGCCGCGCGTAGCCACTCCGAGCGGCTTGCCGCCCTGGCCGTCGAAGAAACCGGCTACGGCAACGCGCGCGACAAACACCTCAAAAACATGCTGGCCGCGGACGTGCTTCCCCGGCGCATGCGCGGCCTCAAGACCGTGGGTGTCCTGAAGGAACTGCCGCAGGAGAAAGTCGTCGAGATTGGCGTTCCGGTAGGCGTCGTAGCTGCCATTTTGCCCACCACCAATCCCACCTCGACGGCGATCTACAAAAGCCTCATCGCACTCAAGGCAGGCAACGCGATCGTGGTGAGTCCGCACCCGCGCGCCCACCAGTCGACGTGCGCCACGGCGGCGGTGCTCAGCGAAGCCGTCCTCGAAGCGGGCGCGCCCGAAGGCATTCTGCAGTGCGTCGATATGGCTACGCTAGAGGGCACGCAGGCCCTCATGCGCCACGAGCGCACCGCCGTGATTTTGGCCACCGGCGGCATGGGTATCGTCAAAGCCGCATATTCGAGTGGTAAGCCGGCATTCGGCGTCGGCCCCGGCAATGTTCCCGCGTTGATCGATACCTCGGCGGATCTCGAAGACGCGGTAGCCAAAGTGGTCGCCGGCAAGTCTTTTGATTACGGCACTGTCTGTTCGAGCGAGCAGGCGATCGTCGCGGAAGAACTGCTGCGCGGCCGCATCCTGGAAATCCTCAAATCGCTCAAAGCGTATCTGGCCAACGACGCGGAAAAGGCCGCGCTCGGCAAGCTGCTCATCCTTCCCAATTGGACAGTGAATCCACAATGCGTCGGCCAAGCGCCCCAGAAGATCGCGCAAATGGCCGGCTTCTCGATTCCCGCGGACACTTCCATCATCTGCGCCGAAATCGGCGGCGTCGGCAAACAGTACCCACTCTCCGCCGAAAAGCTTTCCCCCGTGCTTTCCTTGCATTTCGTGAAAGATTTCAACGCCGCCCTCGATACCTGCCACGCCTTGCTCCAATTCGGCGGCCTCGGCCACACGGCCGTCATTCATGCACGGTACGAGAAGCGAATCCGCGAATTCGGATTACGCGTGCCCGCCATGCGCGTGCTGGTGAACACCCCTGCGCCCCATGGCTCCACGGGCATCACTACGAATCTGTTTCCCGCCATGACGCTCGGCTGCGGCGCGGCAGCCGGCAATGCCACGTCCGATAACATTGGCCCCTTGCATCTCATCAACGTGAAACGCATCGCCTACCAGGTGCGGGAAAACGGAAGTGAATCCGAAGGCCATGTTCTCACGCCCGATCGCACGACGATCGCGGCCGCGGTCGAGCGGTACCTTTCTTTACGTGGGTCCTTA
>JASIAM010000284.1 GCA_030041985.1 Bryobacteraceae bacterium
CAGGTGGAAACGGCGATGCGGCAGACGGCGTCCTTGGTGCGGCAGTCGGTCGAGCAAGCGCAGAGGGTGGTTGTGGTCGCGGGGCCGGTGGTGGTCCACACGGGCGGCGCTCCGGGCCTTGCTTCGCTGATTCGTGGCGGTTGGGTACACGCGCTGCTGGCGGGCAATGCGTTGGGTGTGCATGATGTGGAGGCAGCGTTGTTCGGCACTTCCCTCGGGGTTCGTCTTGCCGACGGCCGGCAGGAAGAGTACGGACACCGCAATCACATGCGCGCAATCAACGCGATCTATCATGCGGGCTCGGTACGCGCCGCGGTGGAATCCGGCCGCCTATCTTCGGGCGTCCTCTATGAGTGTATTCGCGCCGGTGTGCCATTTGTGCTGGCGGGAAGTTTGCGCGATGATGGGCCGCTGCCGGACACCATCACCGACATGAACTGCGCCCAGGATGCTTATGCGGAGCAACTCAGAGGCGCAGGCCTGGTTTTGTGCCTGGGCTCGATGCTGCACTCCATCGCCACCGGCAACATGCTGCCAAGTTGGGTGAAAATCGTATGCGTGGATATCAACCCGGCGGTAGCTACCAAGGTCAGCGACCGCGGCACGGGGCAGGCCATAGGGGTGGTGGCCGACGTCGGCCTGTTCCTCGATCTGCTTTCGCGGTCGCTAGCAGAAAAGCCCTCCGTATGAAGCGCGCCTATACTGACGAGCATGCGGCCGCCGGCACCCGCGAGCCTTTGCCCGAAATCGAAACCTGGCCCAACCAATACGGCGATTACGAAATCGAGATCGTAATGCCGGAGTTCACCTCTGTTTGTCCGAAGACCGGCCTCCCCGATTTCGGGCGCATTGTGCTGCGGTACGTTCCGCTCCGGAGCTGCCTGGAACTGAAATCGTACAAGATGTATCTGCTGGCTTACCGCGAGATGGGAATTTTTCAGGAGAACGTAGTCAATCGCATCCTGCAGGACGTGGTGAAGGCGGCGGATCCGGTGCGCGCCACGGTAGTGGGCGAATTCACGCCCCGCGGCGGGCTGGGCACGCTGGTCACCGCGAACTGGGAGCGGGCGGCCCGGAAAGCGCAGAGGCCCCGGCGTGGAAAGCGCTGAGCTGATCGCCATGCTGCGGGGAGTGCGGGAGCAGGTGCGCGCGCGCCACCCGCAGACTTCCGGCCCCGGCAATCTACCGCTACCCGCCCTGCTGCCGCTAGTGCACGCCCGCGATGCAGCCCTGGGCAAAGTGGCCTCCATCGGAGTGGTGAATCCGCGCCGCGGCGGTCCTCTGAATGCGCTGGTGCAGGCGGTGAAACGGCTTGTTTCGCGCGTGCTCGATTGGCATGTGCGCGAGCAGGTGGTTTTCAATCGCGGTGTGATGGACTGCATCGATGCCGCCATCGAAGCAATGAACGAATCCAATCGCGCGCTGGTGGAGTTGGCTGGGCGCCTTGAGTCTTTCGGGGAGCAGGTGCGGCAGCAATCCGAGGAGCGGCGTCAGGAAGCGGAAGAACTGAAGGATATGCGGCGGCATTGGGCCGAATGGCGCGCGGGATGGGAGATCAAGCTGCACGAGACAGAGGCCAATTACCTGCGCAATGTAGGCGAGTTGCATGCGGCATTTCAGCATCGCGTGACGCTGATGGATGCCAACTTCCGCGAAACCGTTCGCGGCCAGCATGCCGGCTTCACGGCCGCCTGGCGCGAGGGCATGGAAAAGACGCGCCGCGAGTTCGAGCACCTGATTCACTCCGAACTGCGCCTGATCCGGCAACGCGCGCAATTGGGGGAAGCGCCAGGGGGCGCCTGGCGCTCTGCGGTGCCCGATCCCACAAGCGCATCATCCTCTCCGAACGGCTCGCCTGCGATCGACCACGCCGCTTTCGCCGAGCGTTTCCGCGGCTCGGAGGAGTACGTGAAAACCGGCCAGCAAGTATATGTTCCGTATTTCGCCGGACGCGCGAACGTGCTCGATATCGGCTGCGGACGCGGCGAGTTTCTGGAGTTGATGCGCGATGCGGGTGTAAGCGCGCGCGGCATTGACCTCAGCGCCGAATCGGTCGCACTCTGCTGTCTCAAGGGCCTGAGCGCCGAAGCCGCGGATCTTTTCTCATACCTCGCCGCGCTGCCCGCTGCGCAATTGGGCGGCATCTTTTGCGGGCAGGTGGTGGAACACTTGCCGCCCGAACGCTTGCCGGAAATGATCAGGCTGGCGGCGCGATCGCTGGAGCCGGGCGGCATCATCGCGATAGAGACTCCCAACCCGGAGTGCCTGGCTATCTTCGCTACGCATTTCTATCTCGATCCCACGCACACCCGGCCGATTCCGCCCCGGCTCCTCATTTTCTACCTCGAAGAATTCGGCGTCGGGGAGATCGAGCTGAAGAAACTGGCGCCGGCGGTGGAATCGATGCCTGCTCTCGCAGCGCTTCCCGGCGAGTTTCGCGAGGCCTTTTTCGGCGGACTGGATTACGCCGTGATCGGCAGGAAGCGATAAGTTAGTGTGGTGTCCCGTTTTGTGGGGCAGGCGTTTTCACCTGCCAACCGCGCGAAGCGCGGCAGCTTTTTTGTCCAGCCATCCTACAGGTCAGCCCAGCAGCTTCTCAAAATGCGAACCAGGCTTGATGATCGTCTGGCTGCGCTCCGGGCCTGTGGAGATGCAGCCGATCTCAACGCCGGCGCGGCTTTCGAGAAACGCCAGGTACTCCTTCGCGCGCGCGGGCAATTGGTCATAGGAAGTCATACCGAAAATAGAGGCTTTCCAGCCGGGCAGGCACTCGTATACCGGCTCGAGCTGCTCCATTTCGGCAATGGTGGCCGGAATGTCGCGAACCTCCGCGCCGCCCCGCCGATAGGCGACGCAGACCGGGACGTTATCGAACTCGTCCAGCACGTCGAGCTTGGTGATCACCAGTGTGTCGATACCGTTGACCGCGGCACTGTAGAGCGTCAGCGGGATATCGAACCAGCCGCAGCGGCGGGGCCGTCCGGTCACCGAGCCGAACTCGTTGCCGCGCTGCCGGATTCTCTCCCCAGCGCCGTCCAGCGCTTCGGTAGGAAACGGCCCTCCGCCCACACGCGTGATATACGCTTTGGCCACGCCGACCACGCTGCCAATGCTTGTGGGAGGCACGCCCGCGCCTGTGCAGGCGCCGCCTGCGCTGGCGCTCGAAGACGTCACGAACGGGTAGGTGCCGTGGTCGATGTCCAATAATGTTCCCTGCGCGCCTTCAAACATGACCGCCTTGCCATCCCGCATGGCGCGGCGAAGCAGCATGGCCGTGTCACAGACCATCGGCTTTATGCGTTCGGCGAAGGCTTCGTATTGCTCGCGAATGGCGGCCACGTCCGCGTATTCGTTTACGCCCAGGGCTGCGCCGATGGCCATCTTTTCCGCCATCAGGGCGTCGTATTTGGCGCGGAAACCGTCGCGGTCCAGCAGTTCGGCCATACGAATTCCCCGGCGGGCCGTTTTGTCTTCATAACATGGCCCGATACCGCGGGAAGTCGTGCCGATCGGCCGGCGGGCTTCGAACACTTTTTCCATCGTGCGATGAACCGGCAGCAACACGTGCGCGCGATTGCTGAGGAACAATCTCCCGGAAACTTCGATGCCTTCCGCCGTGAGCATATCGATTTCGGAAAGCAACGCCGCCGGGTCGATTACAAGGCCATTACCGATTACGGCCAACTTGCCGGGCCGGAGAATGCCGGTGGGAATCAGCTTCAATACGAACTTTTTCTCACCGATAAAAACCGTGTGGCCGGCGTTGTGGCCGCCCTGGTAACGCACCACGATATCGAAACGCTTCGCCAGGACGTCAACGAGTTTGCCTTTCCCTTCATCTCCCCATTGAGCGCCCAGAATGATTAGATTACCCATGGCAAACCGACTTATTGTAGCGCAACCTGCCAGGGCTGCCTCGCGCTTCCGCCAAGTGTCGAAGACCCCACCGCTATAATCTATAGATGGCCGCGCCCGCCGACACGGATTTCCGCACCTCCGGCTTGATTCGTCTCACTCGTCCGCAGTTGCTCTGGACGATGGCTGGCCTGATGCTTTCCGTGCTGCTGGCATCCCTCGATCAAACCATCGTCGGCACGGCCGAGCCACGCATCATCGCCAGCCTTTCCGGGTTCACACGCTATCCCTGGGTGGCCACCGCGTACCTGCTGACGTCCACTCTCGCCGTCCCCATCTTCGCCAAGCTGTCTGACATGTATGGCCGGAAATGGTTTTTTCTGGGAGGCATTGCGGGCTTCGTGGGCACCTCGGCATTATGCGGCGCTTCCGGCACGCTGAATTTCTTCCCGCTCGACGGCATGAGCCAGTTGATCGTCTTCCGCGGGCTGCAAGGTGTCGGCGCAGGCATGATGATGGCGATGGCTTTCACCATCATTGGCGATGTTTTCTCTCCCGCCGAGCGCGGCCGTTATCAGGGCTTCTTCGCCGCCACCTATGGCATGGCCTCCATTTTCGGACCCACGCTCGGCGGCTGGCTCACCGACTACATCTCCTGGCGCGCCGTCTTCTATGTCAACCTGCCCGTGGGCCTCATCGCTATCGTCGCCATTTATTCCCAATTCCCCGCCCTGCGCCCCCAGGGTGTGCTGCGCGTCATGGACTGGTTTGGCCTCGTCACGCTGATCGGTTTCCTGGTGCCGTTGTTGCTTGCCTTCACCTGGGTCACCGATTATGGTTGGGGATCTTCGCGCGTGGAGGGTCTGCTGGCCTTCTCCATGGTCATGCTGGCGGCGTTTCTCTACGCGGAATCGAAAGCGGTCGAGCCGCTGCTCCCGCTCATCCTGTTTCACAACTCCGTGATCAGCATGTCTTCCATCGCGGTTTTCGTGCTGGGCATGGCCATGTTCGGCGTCATCTATTACATGCCGCTCTTCATGCAAGGCGTTATGGGCGTTACCGCCACGCGTTCCGGCAACCTGCTTACCCCTATGATGATGGGCAGCGTGGCGGGCAGCATTACCACCGGGCAATTGAATCTGCGCCTGGCCAGTTACAAACTATCCGCAGTCTCCGGAAGCGTTCTCGCGGCGCTGGGCATGATTCTGTTTGCGCGCATGGACGCCGCCACCGTACCCAGCGCGGTGCTCGCCGCCATGATCATCACCGGTTTCGGGATGGGCCTTCTGATGCCCGTCTACACCGTGGCCGTGCAGAACTCCGCTCCCGTACGCTACATGGGCGCCGCCACCGCTTCCACCACCTTCTTCCGCTCCATCGGCAGCACCATGGGCGTAGCGGTTTTCGGCAGCGTGCTGCTTACCAATTATCACCGCGATTTCGCTAGAGGAGTTCCTGCCGGCGTTCCTGCCAGCGCGCTCGGCCCCTTCTCCAATCCGCTGATGCTGGCCCAGGCGCGTCCCCAACTGGAAGCCACCTTCGCGCGTTTTTCGGATGGCGCACGCATCCTCGAAAAGCTGTTCGCCAGCGTGCGCATCGCTCTGTTGCACGGCTTGCAACTGATCTTCATCGCCAGCGCGGTCATCATGTGCGCAGCGGTCGTACTCAATATTCTGCTCAAAGACGTGAAACTACGCCGTTCGCACGCGCCCGAGCCGGAAGTCCCCGTAGTGTGATGATTCGCACTCGCATCCTGTTTTGCTGGTATTGACAAACGCGGATACGTGCTATACTTCACCCCATGAAAATCACCGCCGTGCTTCCTATTGTTCTCGCTCTAGGTTTCTCCGTTTGCGTGATCGCACAATCCGAAGCGGACTACTCAGGTTGGATGAAAGACATTGCCAAGACCAAACAAAAGGTGACCAAGGGAGTCGCTTCCAAATCAGCCGATGTCCCCGACGATGCCGAACACCTGGCGGGTCTGTTCCAAATGGTGCGAACTTTCTGGGAAGGGCGCAACGCCAGCGATGCCGTAGAAATCGCCAAAAAGGCGGAAGACGCGTCCAAAGAACTCGCCGAGGCGGCTAAGGCCGGCGATGAAGCCAAGGAACAAGCCTCACTGCAAACCATCGGGGGCGCTTGCGGCCAGTGCCACATGGCACACCGCGAAGGATCGCAGGGCAATTTCTCAATTAAGTAAATTGCCATTTCGGTAGCGCCGGCGGTCTTGCCGCCGGCGGGTCTACCCATGTGTTCGAAGGCGGCTAGCCCGCAGTTCGGTTCACTGCTGCGGCGGCAATACCGTCAGCCGCGGCGGATGGGCGTCCGGTTCTAGCAGCCAGGCTTTGCGATCCGCATAGTATTGCCGCAGTTTCGCGTCTTCCTCCGTCCCAAGGCTAATGGCCCAGACGATCTTCGCTCTATCGATATCGGCGGCGTTATGGATCCATTCCGATGCGCCGTGTTGTGGCCAATACCGCACAAAGACCAACTGTTTTCCGGGTTCGCCTTCCAGCCGCTTTTGAATTGCGGCGCGGTGTTCCGGGTCGCCCTCGGTTTGGATGGCCGCCGTTGCGTAGCGAAAGGCAAAATCGGCGAGGCATAAGATAAGAATCAAAGATGCCGCCGCCCGGCCGATGCGGAAACGGCTCATCCATGCAAGTCCTTTGATGCTGACGAGCAGGAACAGGCAGGCCACGGCCGCGATGTAATGCGGATAAAAATACGGATACAACGCCGCGCCCAGCCAGAAAATGGCGATCGTAAGCGCGGCCTTCAGAAACCGCGGCTCGCGGAGCAACAGTAAAAACGGCGGAACGGCGAGATACAGCGGCGGCAGAAAAAAGAAGCCGGACAGCGTAATGCGCTCGCCGAGCCGCCTCCAATATCCGGCGCGATTGTGTACGGCGGTTTGCGCGTCATAGTCGATCTGCTGTTCCACTGTCAGCGGGCGATGTGGAACCGGCGCGGGTTCGAAGCCGAAGGTTGTCGGCACGCCGTATTGATAGCGGCTGAGCTCGGCGGGCAGAGTCGTCCAATTGCCCGTGACCCGCTTATTCTGCAGCAGCGTCAGCCCAAACGCCGGGAGCAGAACCATCCCCGCGATCACCAGGCTGCGAACCGGAACAAAAAACAGAAGCACGGCCAATCCAAGCAGCAGGAACTCGTAAGGGCGGGTCAACAACTGCAAGCCGAGTCCAAGGCCCAGAAGAATGGCACTGCGCGCAGGCCGCGGCCCCCGCAAGCGGGGAATTGCGCCGAACACCAGGCAGCCCGCAATGCCGGATACCGCGCCGCCCCAATACGTATTCATCCACGTGCTCAGCGGTCCGAACTCGGCCGCGGCCAGAAGTCCTCCCGCCAGCGCCCACATAGGATCGGCCCAGGCCTTGAGCATCCAGTAACAAAGCGCGCACAGAAGCCCCACCGAGAGCGCCACACCCGCCCAGGGAAGTCGAAAGACAAGCTCGCCCAAAGCCAGCGCTAATCCCTGCCCGAGGGGATAGTAGGAACTCCACGACGGGTCTTGCAGGACGAACACGCCTTCAAAGAACCGGTGCATCGGATGCATGGGATTGGCGAGACGGAAATGCGCCAGCGTGTCGCCCAGCAGGAGATAACTGAAATCATCCGCCACGCGCGGGATCGGGAGGGGATGATGCGCGACTAGCACCAGGCGCAACACGATCGGCACGCTCGCCAGCAAGATCATGCAGGGGATCGGGCGCTCCGCCAGTCTGCGAGCGAACGCGGCGCCGCGCGCGTGCGCCAGAATCGCCGCCACCAGAACAGCGGCCAGACCGAATTCGATAAAATCGATTGGTCCGAACCCCAGCGCGTTCTTCATCCATCCGCTAAGCCAGGTTCTTATCCAACCACGCGAGCATCTCCGCCTGGCGGTTGGCGTCTCCCTTTTGTACTTCCAGATTGACGTAGCGTACGCCTTCGCGTGCGGCCAGGCGCGAAAGCGAGCCGTCGTCTTGCTGCGGTTTCTTCTGCTGGAGCACCACGTTATACGGCGATTGGGACAGCGCCGCATAATCCTTCGGATCGGTGCATAAAAAGAACGCGTGCGGATTGTCCGGTTGCTTCAGCGATATCGAATCGCTGATCGGCACTTCATCCTTTACTGAGTAATCCTCCGAATTATTGTGGAGAGCGACCAGCACTCCCCTTTTCGGTGGTAGCAGTGCGTTCACCAGGTGGTCGCGGTGGTGGTCCAGAACGCTGAGCGCGATTTCCACCTGTGGATACGACCAGCCGGGATTCAGCATCTTGAGATTTAGCTCGGCGCCTTCGGTGGAGAACATCCGGTTGGGATCGAGTTCCCCCCCATTGATGCTCACGTTGCGCGTGTTCGATTCGATCAGAAACGCGACTCCATCGTGCGTTGCCATGAAGGTTTCTAAAACCTGCCGCGCTGTCTGCTCGTCGCCGTGAATTACCAGGTAACGGCGTTTGGATTTTCCGCGGCGGATCACACGAAACCGCGCGCCGTTGAGCGTGATCTGTTTCCGGTGGAAGAAAGGAAACCAGCCGAATAGCAACAACTGCCGCCGCGACCAGGCAGTGGATGTCTTTCCCGTGAACGGGTTTGCTACCTCTCGAACGTAGTTCACTGCGCCTCCTCCTCCGGGCGTTTCTTGTGTTTGGGTTTTGTGCGCGCAGCCTTGGGCTCGATCGGCTTGGCTGCGGGCACACGACCCACGCGCTCGCGGGCAATGGCCTTCACTTCCCGCGCCAGCTTAAATTCTTTTTTCTTCTTTCGGGGCAATCATCCTCCGCACAGCTACCGCCAGCATTTCCGGCGTGAAGGGCTTGTGCAGGAAAGCTACGCGCCCCGGAGCCACTGCTTCCAGAACGCCCAAATCTACAGGATAGCCGCTGGCCGCTACAATCCGCAGGCTGCCGTTTGCCGCGAGCAGCTCGGACGCCAGCGACTCCTCAGGAATTCCCATCATGCTGCAGTCCAACACGGCTATGGCGAAATCCCGCATCTCCGCAGGCGTCAGTGCCCGCACCTGCTCGGTACTGTCGAGCGTTGTCACCATATACCCGAGTCTCCGCAGGTATACACTCATCATCCGCAGCAGCGGCGGTTCATCGTCAACTATCAATATGCGCGCGTGGTTGGCGGGTTCATGTGTCGTGGGGGCCATTTCCATCGTAAGATTTCGCTATGAAATTCTCTACCGAGTACCTGACGTTCAATACGAAAAACCACCGCGAATATATCAATATTACAACTCAGGTGGAATCCGTTCTTCATAGGAGCGGCATCCAGGAAGGCATGATTCTGGTCTCAGCCATGCATATCACCGCGGGTGTCTGGGTCAACGATGCCGAAGACGGACTCCTCGCCGACATCGACCAATGGCTTGAGCACCTGACGCCCTACCGCGACGACTACCGCCACCACCGCACCGGCGAAACCAACGGCGACTCCCATCTCAAAAGCCTCCTGGTACACCACCAGGTGATTGTGCCGGTGACTAAAGGCAAGCTGGACTTCGGCCCCTGGCAACAAATCTACTACGCCGAGTTCGACGGCAAGCGCCCCAAACGGGTGATTGTCAAAGCTATGGGCGAATGAGCCACCTGGGGCGCCGGCGGCCGCCTTCCATTCCCTGGCTCCCGGCCCCCTGCCCTTGTTTCCCAGCCCCAAGCTGCGCCGTGGCCGCCGGAACACCACACCTGTGCGCGCCTTTCACGGGATTGACCGCTCGAAATCTCAGGATCTACAATAGATGCAGCAATTTTTTACTGGAGCGGTGGGTCGAATGAAAGTGTCACGCCTGCTAATCACGTGTCTTTCTCTCGGTGGTCTGGCTGGATTGGGTCTCGTGCTGTCAGCTCAAAATCAAACTTCGGTAAGCACCACACCCAATCAGGACCAAAGCAGCCAATCTAGTTCCAGCGATAGTCCCAAGAAATCTCGCGACACCATCGCGAAGCCCCTTTCGGAGCGTGCCAAGAAAAAGAAAGAGGAGCAGCTCCGCAAAGAGTTGGAATCGCCGTACAAGAAATGGATCGAAGAGGACGTCGCCTACATCATCACCGATGAGGAGCGGCAAACCTGGAAGCGTCTGCAGACGGATGAGGAACGCGAACAGTTCATCGAGCAATTCTGGCTGCGCCGCGACCCCACGCCCGATACCGTCGAAAACGAATTCAAGGAAGAGCATTACCGCCGTATTCAATACGCCAACGATAATTTCGCTTCCGGCATTCCCGGTTGGAAAACCGATCGTGGCCGCATCTATATAATGTTCGGCCCGCCGGACGATCGCGAAGAGCACCCTTCCGGTGGAACCTATGAACGCCCGCCCGAAGAAGGCGGCGGCGAAACCACCACGTATCCGTTTGAGGACTGGACGTACCGCTACATCGAAGGAATCGGCAACAACGTAGTCATCGAGTTTGTGGACCCCACGCTCACTGGCGAATACCACATGACGATGGACCCCTCCGAAAAGGACGCCCTTACGTACGTGCCCGGCGCGGGTCTCACGCTGATGGAGCAATTGGGCCTATCCGATAAGACGGCGCGTTTCAACAATACCGATGGTACCCACCTGGGAGCCCCGATGGGCGGCACTCAGTCTGCCTCCTACAACGAATTCACCCGCCTGGAGCAGTTCACCAAGTTGCAGCAGCCGCCGCAGATCAAATTTAAGGACCTGGAAGCGGACGTCAACTCCCATATCACCTTCAATATTCTTCCCATGTCGGCGCGGGCGGATTATTTCCCGCTCACGGATGCCTCCGTTCTCACCAGCATCACCCTCCAGTTCAAGAATAAAGACTTGCAATTCGCCTCCAAAGATGGCGTGGAAAAGGCCACGGTGGATATTTATGGCCGCATCACCACCATGACCCGAAGGGTGGTGCAGGTGTTTGAAGATACCGTGGAAGTCCCGGTATCGAAAAACATGCTGGAGGCGTCCAGCCAGCTACGCTCGATTTACCAGAAGACGATTCCGCTCGCTCCCGCTGTTTACCGCCTCAACATCGTCGCCAAGGACGTTGTCGGCGGCAATATCAATAATTACGAAATGCGGTTGGAGGTGCCCCGCACCGATCCCGACAAGCTGTCCACCAGCACCTTGGTTCTGGCCGATGTGCTCGAAAAGGTGCCGCCCCGAAGTATTGGCGCAGGCCAGTTCGTCATCGGTGATTCCAAGGTCCGGCCGCGCGTGGATGAGACCTTCAAGCGCGAAGAAAAAATGGGGATCTACGTTAAGCTGTATAACTTCGAAGGGGACGAAAAGACCCACAAGCCGTCCGGGCAGGTGCAGCTTGAGGTAGTCAAGAAGGGGTCCAATGAGCCGGTTCCGGGGTATCAGTTCACCGAGGATGTGACCAAGGTTCCGGGCGCTTCGGCCAGTTCGGTAACCCTCGAACAGCTTTTGCCGTTGAAGGGTCTCGACCCGGGCCAGTACGAGATTCGCCTGAAAGTCACGGACAAAAATCGTAACCAGGTCGTTACCTCTTCGGCCCCATTTACGGTAACCTAGTCGATAAGCGGGAATCTGAACGTATGTCCCGCGCGGTCAGATAAGCGTCCATGTCCCGGAAGCAGACGCACAGGTCGATTGGGTTTCTGGCTTTGGCAGCGGCATGCCTATGCTTTGAAGCCGTATCCTGGGCCGGAGACTCGCTGCGGAGTCCGCTCAAACTTTCGGGTGCTATCGGCGGGGTGGTTACCGATTCCACCGGTCTTCCCGAAATGGGCGCGTGGGTGATTCTATACAATCGCCAGGATCGCATCTACGATAAGGTGCTCACCGATGAGCGGGGCCAGTTCCGGTTCCGGGGCCTGTTTCCTGATCTCTACTCGGTGCGTGTGGGTCTTACCACCTTCGTGCCTGCTCTTCGAAAAGACATCCTGGTGCAGCCGGGAATGCAGGCCCTGTTGAAGGTAAGCCTGAGTTCCCTTTTCAGTTCTATCCAGGTGGCCTATCCGCGTCCCGGCAATGGTACCTTCATGACCGACGACTGGAAATGGATGTTACGTGGCGCTTCGGCTACCCGTCCTGTCCTGCGTTTCGCCGGCGAGGTGGGTACCGCGCTGGGGGACCATCAGCCGCGGGCTTCGGCCTTCTCCGATACGCGGGCGCTTTTGCAGCTTTCCGCGAGCGATGGCTCGCCGGTAACGGGCGCCAGCGATGAAGCCGATCTGGGAACCGCGTTTGCGTTGGCAACTTCGATATTCGGCAACAGTCACCTGGAGTTGAGCGGCAATCTGGGTTACGGCATACAGGGTGGTGTGCCCGTCTCCACGTTCCGTACTGCCTACATCTCCGCCACCGGACCCGAAGTCTCGGTGACCATGCGCCAGGTGTTTTTGCCCGGCCGGCTCGGCGTAACCGGCGTCCCCGATCTGGGTGTCCCCGTCATGCGCTCCGTGACCGCCAGTATGGAGGAGCGCGCAGAACTTAGCGACGATGCCACTTTGCAATACGGCTTTGCCATGGATACGCTGTCCGTTGGCGGAGATCACCTGAATTATGTCAGCCCTTATGCGCGCCTCCTCTATTCGCTTAGCGATAACAACAGCTTGGCTTTCGCGTTTTCATCCGGTAATGCGCACCCGGGTTTAGAGGGAAGCGCGGAGGAATCCGGCAGCCCCGATCTGGATCTCCAGCGCGACCTCAGCGCCATCGGGCTGTTCCCGCGCATCTCCACCGTGAATAACAATCCGAGGATTCAGCGCGGCAACGAACTGGAGGCAGCGTATTCGAGGAAGCTCGGCTCACGCAAAGTTGAGTTGTCCGGATACCGGGAAACCGTAACCGATGCAGCCATTTCGGTTGTCGGGCCGGCGAGCATGTACGCCGACGCCGATCTTTTGCCCGATTTGTTCACCGGCGACGCCATCTTCAACACGGGCAATTACAAGACCTCCGGTTACAACGCGGCACTCACCCAGAGCCTCGGACAAAATGTGAGCGCGACCGTCATTTACGGCACTATGCCCGGTATGACGATAGCCAATCAGGAACTCGTCAGCAGCAGTCCGGACGAACTCCGGTCCATGATTCGCGTTAGCCACAGGCAGGCGGTTACGGCTCAGGTGGCAGCAACCTGTCCGTGGAGCGGCACTCACTTGATCGCCAGTTACCAATGGCTGAATGATACAGGGTGGCTGACTTTGGGTAACTTGTACAGTATGCAATCGGCGACACAGATGCCCGGATTCAATCTGTACATTCGGCAGCCGATCCCGCGCGTGTTGCCGTGGCGCATCGAATTCACCGCCGATCTGCGGAACCTGCTGGCCGAAGGGTATTTGCCGGTCGAAGCGTCCGGCGGACAGCAGCTTCTGATGGTACAAACACCCCGCAGTTTCCGTGGTGGCCTCAGTTTCATTTTCTGATCCCTGGTTGATTTTCAGTTCAATCCCGGTTTCGACAGCCAAGCGGCGACGGTACTGATAAGCAGTTGCAGTAATCGGTTTCACCGGGGAGGGGCGGTGAATCACCGCGCCTTCAAATGCTCCGGCAGCACGGCGTATCCTTCCGGCGGCGGATACAGCGAAAGCAGTAGTTCCAGCCGGCGCCGCAGGTAGCGGCTGGGCATTTGCCGCGGGCCGGTCTCCACATCGATATCGCAGCAGGTGCCGTGCAGATACAAAGTCAGTGTGTCTTCGAACGCCTGGCGCGCGTACTCCCGGAATAGTTTGGTTTCTTTTCGCACGTTGGTTTGCCGCCGCAGCAGCGCCTGCTTCAAATGCCAGCTTCGCTCATCCACTTCTCCGTGCACTTCGGCCGTCAGCTCTTCGCGGATCGTGCGGTGAAAACGCTCCTGGACATCTTGCGGCAAACGGTCGGCCACCAGGGAAGCTACAGTACTGTAGAACTGGTAGTGATAATCGGCGACTTCAATATCCTTGATACCGAATACCAGTAAGACGGACTCCTCCTCCTCCCACTGTGCGATGGCAATCTGGCGGGTGTCGGCGGGCCGCTCGAAACTGACAGCATCCCCGGAACGCGGCCCGGAAGCCACTCCGCCCTTCTCCAGATAAGGCGCCAGGATCATATTCACCTGCGGAAGACTCGTGATCACCATGGGCGGCAGGGCCGCAATCGGGTCCCGCAGATAGTGCCGTAAATCTTCATCCGCTATTGGGACGATCGAGAAATACGAGAATTTCCCGGTGAGCGGGATCATTTCGCCGCGGCAGCGCGCCGCGAGGTCCGCTATGGTCATACGAGACCGCTCTGGTTCGTTGGACATGCCCGAGTCGATTGTAGCGTCGATTGTAACAGGGCGGCAGGGGCTAAACTTGAGTCCAGGGCCAATCCGCATGCCGCAACCGAAAATTCTGGTTTCCGCGGGGGAAGCCTCCGGCGACCTCTACGCCGCGCTGGCCGTGGATGAACTGCGGCGGCTTTGGCCGGACGCGGAGTTCTTCGGCTGCACGGGATCGCGCCTGCGCGAAGCGGGAGTTGAGACGGTGGTGGATGCGGCGAGCCTGGCCGTGGTCGGGCTTCTCGAAGTGGTCTCGCACATACCGCGCATATATGGCGAATACCGCCGCCTGCTGGACGCCGCGCAACGCCGGAAACCGGACCTGGCCATATTGACCGATTCGCCCGACTTTCATTTGCGCATTGCCCGCCAGCTTCGCCGTCAAGGTGTCCCCGTGGTTTACCTGGTGGCGCCTCAAGTCTGGGCGTGGCGCAAGGGACGGTTGCCCGGCATGCGCCGTGATCTGGCCCACCTGCTATGCATTTTTCCCTTCGAGGAGGAATTTTTCAGGCGCGCCGGAATTGCGGCTACGTACATCGGCCATCCGCTAGTGGATCTGGTGAAACCAACCCTGAGCCGGGAGGAGTTTTTTCGGAAACACAGCTTCGCACTGGACCGTCCATTAATAGCAGTCCTTCCCGGGAGCCGCCGCGGAGAGGCGGCGCGTCATCTGCCCGCGCTGCTCCAGGCTGTTGAGCGGCTCGGCGGGAAGGGGAACTCTCGGAGGCCTGCCACTTTCGTATTACCGGCCTCGCCGACCACCGGGTTGAAATTCTTCGAGGAACGTTTGGGCGCCGCGCCGATTCACGTGATAGAAGGGGAGAGTTGGAACGCCATGGCGTACGCCGACCTCGCGCTGGCGGCGAGTGGCACCGTTACCATCGAAGCGGCGATACTCGGCACTCCCATGGTCACTTTCTACCGGGTAACATGGCCCAGTTGGGTGGCCGGCAAGCTTCTGGTTCGCGTGCCTTTTTATTCCATGGTGAACCTGGTGGCGGGAAAAGAAGTGGCGCCGGAACTGATGCAGGGCCGCATGACCGGGGCGAACCTGGCTGCCGAAGCCCGGCGCCTGTTGGAAGACGACAACGCCCGCGGCCGGATGCGCGCCGGCTTGGCTGAGGTGCGCGCCCGCCTCGCGACTGCTGCGCACAATCATGTCTCTCCGGCGGCGCGCGCGGCCAGGATTATCCAAGCTATTCTGGAAGGACAGGCTGTACATGTATCGTGATCTTCACCCCTTCGTAACGGCGGGCCGGCGTCTGGCATTGTGTCTGCTGGCCGGTGTGCTCTGTTTGGCGGCGCAGGATCGCCATGCCGCGCCGCGCTTGGATGTGGACGCCTACGCCATCGATGCCGAAGTGTCGCCCAACACACAGACCCTGACCGCCAAAGTCACCATGCGTTTCGTGCCGGTGGATGATAGCCTCACCAGCGCCGCTTTCGAGTTGAATAATGCTCTGAACGTCTCGCGCGTAGTGGATGACAAAGGGAAGCAGATTCAGTCTTCGCGCAATCAGCAGGATTTCACCGTCCGGCTGAATTTCGATTCGCCGTTGCCCAAAGGCCAACCGGCCACGGTCACTTTCTATTACGACGGGCACCTGACCGGCCAGGAAGATTCGCCGGTGTACGGCATCAAGTTTGCTGCCATTCATCCCGATTTCGCCTACTTCATGTATCCGGCGCGATGGCTGCCGGTGAGCGGTTACACCACGGATCGCTTTGCGGCCAACATGCGGGTCACCGTCCCGGCGGGGTACACAGTGGTGGCGGGCGGCGTGTCAACGGCTTCGCAAGCGGGTGACAAAACCGCTTACACGTTCCAGTTCGAGCGGCCCTCTTTTCCAGCCAGTTTTGCGGTAGTGAAGGGCGATCCGGTGAAAGTGCAATCCGAAGGGGTCACCACCAGCGTTTATTTTCGGGACGCCGAGACTAAGGCCGCTCAGGCATATGGCGACGAGACCGGCAAGATTATGTCGTACTTCACCGGGATACTGGGATTGCCGCCTTACGCTGACCTGACGCTGGTGGAGACGGAAGCCGGCGCTCCCAACGGGTATGCCGCCCCGGGCCTGGTGTTTCTCGCGCCGCGCGCCATCGGAAGCGCGCCCAATGGAAAACTACTGGCCAACCAGATTTCACGGGAGTGGTTTGAGGATTTGGTCTCGCCCGCCACTCGCAATCACCTCTGGCTCAGCAACGGGCCGGCCACCTACGCCGAAGCGCTGTGGACGGAGCACGATTCCGGAAAAGCCGCCATGGAATCGCAGATGCGCGATACCGTGATCGAAGCCCTGACCGTGGATAACGTTCCCGTGATTCAGTCGGCGCGCCTGGAGGACTATTCGCCCGAAATGTGGGCATTGACGGGCAGCAAAGGGGCGGCCGTGCTCAACATGCTGCGCTATGTGATCGGCGACGATAAATTCTTCGCCACGCTGAAGGCCTATATTGCCCAGTACTCCTGGAAATCAACTACTACCGACGATTTCCGCAAGGTGGCCGAAACGGTTAGCGGGCAGGACCTGGGATACTTCTTCATTCAGTGGATTGAATCGAGCGGCGCGCCCGAATTTAAGCTCGAATACACCATCTACCGGGTCCAGAAGGGCTTTCGCGTAATGGGGAAAATCTCCCAGGACCTGGATACTTTCCGCATGCCCGTCATGCTCAAGATCGAAACCGAAGGCAATCCGGAAGAAAAACGCGTGGAAGTGGTGGGCACCTCTTCGGAATTCTCGGTGGACACGTTCGGAAAGCCCAAGAACGTGATCATCGATCCGGATGACCAGGTGATGCGTTACGGCAATGACGTGCGCGTGGCCGTAGCTATCCGCAAGGGCGAAGAGTTCATGGAACTGAGCGAGTATGGCGAAGCGCTTATGGAATATCAGAAAGCTCTGACTACCAATCGCAACAGTTCGCTCGCTCACTACCGGATCGCAGAGGTTTTCTTCCTGCAAAACAATTATCAGTCCGCCGCCAACGAGTTTCGGTCGGCGCTGAACGGCGATTCTCAGCCCAAATGGACCGAGGTGTGGGCACACATCTATCTGGGAGAGATCTTCGATATCACCGGCCAGCGGGAGCGCGCGGTGAACGAATACAACTTGGCCATCCGCACCAAGGACAACACCCAAGGCGCGCAGGCAGTGGCCGAAAAATACTTGAAGCAGCCCTATCAACGCGAGCGCCGGACAGACCAGTAAGGCGTTCGTTCCAGTACCTTCCATCCAGTACTCCTATTTCCTATAAATTTGTTGACACTCCGGGTGTGCGTCGGCTAACAATAGGATCTTTGCCCGAACTCGATTTTTCAGTCTCGGGTCGAGCCGGGCTTTAGCGCCACAGTTGGAGGGGGTTCCACTCCCGGGTTGTTCTTTTGGCTGGGGGTTGGTGCGCCCCGTTGTGGACGGCGCAACGAGGTGAGGGCCAGTGTTCCACAACAGGGCTGGTTGGTTCCGCGATTTTACTTGTTTCTCTGCGTTTTTGGTCCTATTTGCTGCGCTAACCGAATCGGGCTACGGACAGCAGGCCGATTCCGGATTGCCTGCGGGAATCCAGGCAAGCTCGGCGCCCACAAAGAGTGACGTAGCAACCGGGCGGCCGGCCAGTGCAGCACGTCCCGCCGTGACTCCTCCCAATGCCGGTACAAGTTTTCGGCGCGGGCAAGGCGTCGCCGGCAGTTTCATTCTGCCGGCACTTACGTCTCCCGCTGCGCCCGGCGCTACGCCACGAGCGCTCGTCCAGCCGGCTGTTAGTTCCCCACTTCAGGGAGTGACGCCACAAGGAGTGACTGCGCCCAGCGCCACTACTTCCATCCCGGCCTGGGCGGCCGCGCTGTCGAACAAGCTTCCGAATCAGGTCACGCCCGGTGCGAGCGGATCCGCGCTGCAAAAGTCGCAGAAGAAACCGGTCCGCATGCTATTGTCACCCGGCGCCATAACGACCATAGCCAATCCGGCGGATGGCGCCGACCCGTATATCGTGGCGGAAGCCACAGCGCTTCACAACGATCCCAACCAGATCTTCGCTTTTGTGCGTGACCAGGTGGGATTTGACATCTACTCCGGCTCGCTGCGCGGCGCGCGTGGAACGCTCTGGACCATGGCCGGAAACGCGCTCGACCGGGCCAGTCTCCTCATTGCCCTTTTGACCGCCGCCGGCTACACCGCGCAATACGTGCAGGGCGCACTCACCAGCACGCAGGCCACGCAGATTCTGCAGCAGATTTTCGGCAACACACCCTTAGGCGTCCTCGGCTGCCTTCCCTCCGGGACCACACCGGCCAACCCGGTAGCCAACGCCACTTTCTTAACCACGCTGGAGCAGCATTTTTGGGTGCAGTACGCGCAGGGTTCGGGGCCGTTCCAGAACGCCGATCCGTCATTTTCCACGTCGGTGCTCGGGCAGGTTTACGGAACCCCGGCAACCACGTTCACCACCATTCCGGACAACCTGAAGAACACGGTGTACGTGGAACTCGATGCCGAGACCTACACGCAGGCCAGCGCTTTACTCGGCGGAAACGGATTTAGCAGCACGCCGGTCCTCACCCAGACCTTCGCGACGGCGGAACTGGTGGGGCGGCCCTTGGCATTGGGTCACCTGGTAAGCACCAACACGACGTCGTCACTATTCAGCGCCACAACGAACACGTACACTCCCTACCTGACTTATGGCAACACTACCGACCCCAGCCAGGATGAGACGATTACGGGAACTCAGTATCAGGAATTTCTCACCAGCTTTCCCCTGGGCAGCGTAGTTCTCACCGGAGTGTTCCTGCAATTTCAAGTGACCGACCCGTCCGGCAACAGCGAGACCTATTCCAAGACGCTGTTTGACCGGGTTGGTTATGCGGCCCGGCAAAATGGCGGAAGTACGCAAGTAACGGTTCCTGCCTCTGCCACTGCTGCATTCACCCCAGTCGATATCACCACGATCGATGTTTCGGCGTCGTTGCAGAACCCGAGCCAGGTGCAGTCGTTCGGTGCTTCGGCCACCGCTATCCAGTCGCAGCTCGCGCCGCTGGTAACCCAAACGGCTGCGCTCAGTTCGCCGCCGACCCCCGCCCAAAACCAGGCGCTTCAGCAAGAGCAGAATATCGCCGAACTGTCAACCATGGTGACCGGCCGGTTGATTGCTACCGCGTTCGCCAACCTTTCGGATCAGACCGATGTAGCCACAGCTTCCGCCAACTACGTGAAGGCCTATTTCAACAGTCCCCGCCTGATCACAGTCACCAACAAAGTCACTACGGCCCAGAGCTCCGCGACTATTACCGAAGAGCTGGACCTTCTGAAGGACGATAAGTATTCGATTCCCTTACCCGGACAGAACAGCACAACAGCGACGGTCGCCTACAATTTCCTGCGCGGGGTGGTGGAATCGGTTGACGAATCAGAGATGTCCCAGGGGCTGGCGCAGAATTACACGCCCCAGAACGGCACTACACTGCTGGCCGCGGGCAGCGTAGCGGATATCTTCTCAGCGGCCCAAACGCAAGGCATCGGCACTATTCTCCTTACCCCGTCAGACATCAGCACGGTCTCCACTCTCCCGATTTCGGCAGACGCCCAGGCGCGCATTGTGACCGCGCTCGAGTCTAACCTGCTGGTGTTCGCACCGCTCGCTATGGTCTCTCTCAATGCCATCAATACCTATGGGTGGTACCAGATCGACCCAACTACGGGGCTGACGGAATCGGTTGCCGAGGACGGTGCTCACCAGGGAATTGTCGACTACACCGCCGTCATCCTTAATGGAGATGAAGCGACGCTGGTGGCACTCAGTCCGGCGTTCCAGTTCGACCTGGGTTTTGTCTATGGCATCGTACAGTCGTTATTTATCGCACTGCCCGTGCTTTTCCTGAAGGCGACACTCGGTAAGGGCGCCGCGTTCACCAATCTGCTTCTGAATGCATTTTCAGAACTGTCCTCGATCATAGCGGCTATCTCAGCAACATCTCCGTTTTTTGCGCTCGGAATCCTCGCGGCTTTTGCAGTTGCCGAGACATGGTTGAGCGTTGACCCCCAAGCTCCGGCAATTCTGACAGCCATCCCGGTGCCGTCGCCGGGAACACCGGGGGGCACGGCTGGAGTGAGCGCGCAACTGTCGCTCGATCCGTTGCTCACCCTTCCATTTTCGGGAGCGCAACTGCCGTTAGTCTATCGCGCCCAGATTCAAAACACCGGCCCGCAAGCGGACACGTTTAATCTGACTCCAGCGTCTGTGCCTTCGGGCTTCTCGGTAACTACCAGTCTTCCTTCCGTTACTATCCCCGCCGGTGCAACGGCGATTATCGGAGTTTGCGTCGAGCCATCCAACACCTCAGTCGCTGCCGGCACACCGGAGACGTTTCAACTCAACGTGGCCAGCGCAAGTAATTCCAGTATTACTTCCAGTGCCATGGAGACCTTTGACGTTCCCAGCATCCAGGGCCTGTCATTGTCGTGGTCTCCCAGCCAGGCATCGGCAACACCCGGAAGCGTGGTGGATGCGACGCTGACCGTTCAGGCAGTCGGCAACACGGCAGTGACCGCGCCGCTAACCCTGAGCGCGCCCTCTTCTTTTACGGTAACCGGCGTTCCCTCGTCCGTGTCTCTCACTGCCGGCCAGTCGCAGAACATTCCGGTGACGATTACCATTTCGTCCGGAGCGGTGGTGGGTGCACAAAATGCTGTTGAGGTGTCCTCGACCCTCAATCAGACGAACACTACCGGTACGATTCTACCGAGCTCGACGCTGCAGCTAACAGTTACCTCACAGCAGGCCCTCGCGGCAGCTAGCGCCGCGCCGGCTGCGATCGCCGCCGGCAGATCGGATATTGCCACTAGTTTGAGCGGCTTGTCCGGCGCGATCACCAACCTGGTAGCGGGCTGCACGGCAGCCACTCTGGCCGCTTTTCAGAACTACGCCAACAACCTGCTGTCACAAGTCGAGTATTCCAGTAATTCCGGCTTCTTCACCAGCGCCTTTCCCAACGGCGAGTACACTCTGTCCCAGGAGATTACGAACACTACCTGCAGCAACTACGCGCAAACTATTACCGACCTCAACACGGCAATTACTGCCATTGGCAACCTGTTCGAGTCGCCCGCAGCTTTTCCCTTCCAGCTTGGCCTCGGGCCTTCTACAGTTGTGGCGCAGCCGAACAGCACGACCACGGTGAAGATTGATCTACAGAACGAATCCCAGGTTACTGAGACATATAATCTTTCCGTTTCCGGTATTCCCACGGGCCTGGGAGGGTTGAACACCAGTACCGTCACGCTGGCGCCGGGGCAGTCGGTTCCGGCGGGCAACTCCAGCGATCCCGCCGTAATCATCTCCCAGACTGGGAATACGCTCCAGGCATTCTCCTACACAGTCACTGCCGCTCCTACAAATCTGACAACGGACAGTCAATCCACTATTGGGACGGTTAGTCTCCGCCCAAATGTGATTGCGATACAGGATGTGCTGGCGCAACCTGGTTCTGTCACTGCGGGCGAGTCAGTGGATGTGGTCACCCATATCGCCAATGTGGTGAATCAGGCCACTGCCATCCAGACCTCGCTCAAAGTGCTCAATTCTTCTAATACCCAGGTCGCATCCGCAGGTCCGGTTTCAGCCACCCTGTCGGTTACCAACCTGCTCACCGCGGTAGACTTCGGACAGGTGACCATCCCCGGCGGCACGCCGAACGGAGATTATACGCTTTCGGTTACCCTGACCGACAGTAACGGTAATGCGCTAAGCGGAGGCACTGGCACGGGATACCTGCTGGTTGGCCCTCTGATCAGTGCGACACTCACGGTCAGCCCGCAGACCGTTCCCGCCGGCTCCAACAGCACCACCCTGCAAAACACGCTCACGGTCACTTCTCCTTCGAACTTCCCGACATCATTGACGCTGGTCGGATCGGTGGCTACGGCCTCGACGGCCGAAACGGTTGCCTTGTTACAAGTATCCGGCATGCAAACGCTGGCTTACGTATGCGACGAGAATGAAGTCAGTGTAGTGGACGTGTCTAACCCGGCATCCCCTACGGTACTGACTACCGCCCTTTCGACTTACATTAGCAATGCCGCCAACATCCACTGCTCGATCCAGCAGAGGTCGGGCACGAACTATCTGGTAATTTTCGCGGATACTAACAGCACAGTAAACGGCAACAACCCCGGATTTCTAGTGTTCGACCTGAGCACTCCGACGAATCCGACGTTGGTGAACGCGATTCCATTCCCTAAAAGGTTCGTTGGTGACCCGGTTGTCTATTTGGGCGATACCGGTTTCCTCTATACGCAAGTATATTTCTCGTGTTGCGCACAGACTGGAGACGCTTTCACCGGTGCAGGGGGGGATGTCGTTTCCGTGGACCTTACCAACATCGCGATGGGGGGCCTGACAAGCCTGCCGGTCCTGGGGACCCTCTCCGGAGAGAACAGTTCGACCTACGGAGGACCGAGTCCGATAGCCGGGCTGGCACTGTACAGTTCACAACTGCTGTATGCGGGCAGCACCACCGATATCGGCAACAACTTCAACGGATCGGGCGCGCTGGACGTGGTCAATATTTCCAATCCCAATGATCTCTCTCTGATTGCGCAGGCGCTGGTGTCCAGTAATGGGATTCAGGAAGTGATCAATCCCTTGATTCAGGGCAACCTGCTGGTCGCCCGCGCCGATACCACCGGTACAGTGCATGAGGTCAACGTAGAGACGGATAACCAGGAATACATTACAGTTTTCGATATTTCCGATCCGCTGAGTCCGCAGCTTCTATCAGCCACCCCGACCAACAATTTCTGCTGCAACGGCTACGGCGGTGCGGTACTCGGGCCTAATCTATTTCTTTTCGGTGGAACTCAGAATGCTGATGGGATGTCTGGATTGCCGGTACTGGAACTGGTGAATACCACCAATCCCGCCAGTCCGGTAATTACAAATATCGGTCCTCTAACGGCAGCGACCAATAGTTTCATTGTTCAAGGTAATTACCTCTACGCCCCCACTGCGTCGGGCCTGTCGATTTACCAGGTTCCCGGTAATCTACTGAGCAGCCAGGTAACGGGTTATTCGGTCAGCCTGCAGACATCCAATGCGAGCCCGGTAACTTATAATTCGGCATCGTTTAACGTTACCCCCACTAACATCACCCACGGTAGCGGCTTCGATACTCTCACATGGAACAACGTTACCAGTACCAACGCCATCACCTGGACTTCCACGGTTACCGGATTACAGCCGTCCCAGATGGCGACGGTCGATCAGAACGGAACTGTGAGCTTTACTTCCACTCTGGGGAATGGAACGGTGGATCTCGCTCCGGTAGAGGTTGACGGCGCGCAGCTTCTCAATCTGTCGCCGCAGAGCCAGACAGTACAATATGCAGGCTCCACAAATGCCGTCTACACCGTCACGCTGAGCAATCCGACTGCAAGTGCGGTTACCTACAATCTCTCGATCGGCGGGATTCCCGCGTCATGGACGACTACTAACCTTATATACAATTACCTTTCGCAGCTTCCGGCGGCCGCCAGTGTCCCCGCGGGCGGGACTGTGAGTGTTCCGTTCACCGTCATTCCGGATCTGTGGGCCACGGCAGGCACTTATAATTTCCAGGTGATCGCCAGCGCCACAGGTTTGTATGGCACCGTGCAGGGGACACTGATTTACACGAATCAGTATCCGGGCAGCGCGCCATCGGGCCCCGGCACACCGATCACCACTATCGACACATCGGACGTGCTGATTCAAGTGACACCATCGAGCGCCAGCGCGGGATCGGGCGACACCGCCGTGTTTCAGGCACAAGTTACCAACGTTGGCCCGCTCGCGGACACGTTCAATATCATAGGAGAGACGAACTTCAGCGGCAACAGCCAGCTCCCGTCACTCTTCGGAGGAGTGGGCACGGCCCCCACGATCGCTCCGGGCCAGACGTTTACGGCCACGCTTTCGGTAAGCGTGCCGGCGAACACGGCTCCGCAGGCCGTTCCGATTTTGGTGACGGCCTATGGTGAGAACCACGGCGGCACCGGATCGGCTCCGGCTACTGTCAACGTCATTGCCAACGGAGTGACCGTTACGGCGGTAAACTTTAACACCATATTCAGCCCGAACACTACTGCACAGGTGACAGTCACCAATACGGGTAGCGTCAGCGACACGTTCGCGCTCACGCTGGGCGCTCCTGGCGCCCAAGTGTCAGCATTACAGACGCAATCGGTAACGCTAGCCGCCGGCGCCAGCCAAAATGTGAATATTACCGTCGGCAATCCGGCGTTCGCACCGGCCGGCCTGGTGCCGCTCAACGTAACGGCCACCTCGCAAGGGAACTCGGCCGCCACGAATACTCTGGCTTTAAGCATCAACCTGCTGCCCGCTTACGGCGTGACAGCCGTTTTCCAGCCTTCTTCGCAGAGCGCCGACGCGGTCTTCCCCCTGATTGTGCAGAACACCGGGTCAGTACAAGATAGCTATTCCGCCCAGATCACTGCCACCACGGGAGGTATTCAGGCCAACCTGGTGAACCTGGACGGGACGCCAACTCAGATGATTTCGGCGTTCTATTTGCCCTCCCAAGCCAAAGGCCAACTCTATCTGAATGTCACGGGCACGGCGCCGGCTTTGGTGACCGTAAAAATCACTTCGCTGACGGACTCGTCTATCATCGCCACGGCGACGGCGCGGCTGTGCAATGGCTGCGTGCAAGCGCCGGTAGCCAACGCGGGCGTGAATCAGACTGTGCCAGCGGGCACACCAGTGACCCTGAATGGCAGCGGAAGTTCCGATCCCAACACTCCGGCGCTGCCGCTCACTTATAGCTGGACGCTGGTAAGCGCACCGGCCGGGAGCCACGTGACAACCGACAGTATCGCCAATGCCAGCAATGCCAACGCCTCCTTCACGCCCGATGCGGCCGGCGCGTATGTCTTCCAGTTGACGGTGAACAATGGCACATTCAGCACCAGCGCCAATGTTACGATCACCGCAACAGGCAGTGGTGTAGTAACTTTGGCGCCGACGGCCGTTACGCTGACCAGCAGCCTGGACCCAGCCGCGGCCGGCCAGGCTGTGATTTTTACGGCGGTGGTAACGTCCACCCAGAGCGGCACACCGACCGGCGCCATCCAGTTCCTGGATGGCGCTACCGTCTTAGGCACAGTGGCCCTTGCCAATGCCCGCGCAGCCTTCAGCACCGCCACACTCCCAGTGGGATCTAACACCATCACCGCGAGGTACAGCGGCGATACCACCTTCCAGGCTTCGCAGGCGAGTCTCACGGAAGTGGTGAATGCGGCGGTGGGCCTCACTATGAAACTTACCAGCAGCGCCAACCCTTCGACTTTCGGCCAAGCGGTAACATTTACAGCAGCGTTTACCGCGAGCGGCGGAAATCCGACGGGGACGGTACAGTTCTTCGACAGCACTACTCTGCTCGGTACGGCCTCAGTAGTGAATCTGCAAGCTGTGTACAGTACGGCAACACTGACCGCGGGTTCGCATGCAATTGTAGCCAAGTACAGCGGCGACAGCACATACTCGCCCGCGCAGGCCAGTCTCGGGCAAGTGATCAGTCCGCTTGCCAGCACAGTAACGGTTACTGCTTCCGCCTTGTCTGTGGCCCTCGGCCAGGCGGTTGTGTTTACAGCCCAGGTCGGACCAGCGCCTCCCATGGGATTCCCGGCGCAGACCGGACAGGTATCGTTCGAGGATAATGGCGGGCCGCTGGGCAGCGCGCCATTGGCATCCGGCAGCGCTACTTTGAGTGTCACTACCCTGACTCTGGGCACGCACACGATCACTGCAGTTTATACCGGAGACTCTACCTGGGGAGCTTCTCACGCAACGGTTACAGTCACAGTGACACCGCCTCAACTGCAACTGACTAACGCCGCGGCCAACCTGTCTATGAGTTTTGCGCCCGATGAGATCGTCAGCATGTTCAACGTGATCCAATTGACGGGAAACACCGCAGCCACACTGCCGCTGGGTACCACTCTCGACAACACCACGGTGACTGTGAAAGATAGCGCCAGCGGCACGCGCGCGGCCCTTCTCTATGGTGTGTTTGCGTCGAGCGAACAGGTGAATTTCGTCATGCCCTCGGGAACGGCTCCCGGCGCGGCCACGGTAAGCGATAGCATCGGAGGGACATCCGGCCAGTCTCTCCAGATTACGATCGCCAACGTGGCCCCCGGCATCTTTACGGCAGGCATGAACGGCCAGGGAGTTTTTGCCGGACAGATCGTGTATGTGCATGCGGATGGCTCGCACACCCTCACTGACTCGTTCACGGTCTCCGGCAACACGTATACTACGACGCCGGTCAGCTTCGCCACGGCGACAGATCAAGTCTATCTGCAACTGTATGGGACAGGCTTCCGGCACGCGAACACGGTCACGGTAACAGTGAATGGCACAACTGTGCAATCTGTCTTCGCGCCACAGGGAACCGATCCCGGGTTGGATCAGTTGAACTTGCTGTTACCGGACAGCCTGGCAGGAGCCGGGACAGTCAACATCGTAGTCACAGCAGACGGCCAGGTGGCGAACACGGTAACGACGGTAATTCAATAAGTCAGATTTCCAGCATGAGCTTCGGGCTGAGTTTGTGATATTTGCCGCGCCTGAGCGATTTTCCCTGTGGAAACCGGCAAGTTGTATTTAAGTCACTTCACAACAGCTCGACTTCGATGCTTTTGCTCTGCGGATCGAGGTGGGCAATCCGAAAGCTGCGAACTTGGCCCGCCCGCGCCGGCTCCTGTCTTGCCGGGCTGCCGGACCCTGCGCCGCCGCCCTTCCATTTAGCCTGGAGCATCGAAGACAAAGAGGAAAGGTCTGTTCTTTTTTCCTCAGGCGCGCCGGCTTGTGGCCCGGCCTCCGCGGGAAGGCGGCAGGAAGCTTCGATTCCCTCACCCAGTTCCACGCGGGCCTTTCCGTTGGACACGTGAGTCATGCGCCCGCTCACTACATCGCCAGGGTTGTGTTCGGCGATGTACTCATCGAGGCTGGTGGGCACGAGCTGCTTCATGCCTAGCCGAAGACGCCGCTTTTCGGTGTCCAGTTCAAGCACCTGAGCCTTGACCACCTGGCCAAGCTTGAGCGCCTCCTGCGGGTGATTGATACGCTTCTCCGCGCTGATGTCGCCAACGTGAATCATGCCCTCAAGGCCTTCGGCTAGCTGGACGAACGCTCCAAACTTGGTGATGCTGGTGATGGGCCCTTCCACCACGGAATTGACGGGAAATTTCCGTGGAGCCTCCGCCCAAGGGTCGCCCAGAGCCTGTTTCAAACCGAGAGAAATGCGGCGCTCTGTCTGATTGACGCCCAAAACAACCACCTCGACGAGCTCGCCGGGCTTGAGCACATCGGAAGGCTTGCGTACCTTCTTGGACCACGATAGCTCGGACAGATGAATCAGGCCCTCGACGCCCTTTTCCAGCTCTACGAAAGCGCCGAAATCGGTGAGGCGGGTGACCGTGCCGGAGACCCGTTCTCCGGTTTTGTATTTCTCGCCCACCTGCTCCCACGGATGGGGCTGCAGTTGTTTCATGCCGATCGAGATGCGGTGCTTGGCGGCATCGACCTTCAACACCTTGGCTTCGATCTGCTGGCCGATGCTAAGCACATCCGCAGGCTTGTTAATACGCCCCCACGAAATATCGGCCACATGCAGCAGGGCGTCCACGCCGCCGATGTCGACAAATGCGCCATAGTCAGTAAGCGTGCGCACGGCGCCTTCGACCTGCTCGCCTTCCTGAATCTGCGAGTAGCGATGCTCTTTGGCGGCGCGCTCTTCCTCTTCGAGGACAGCGCGGCGATCCACGACCACGTCTTCATCGGCGACATCCAGCTTGATGATGCGGCAGCGAATTTCCTGGCCGACGAGCTTTTCCATTTCCGCGGCGTCCTTGGCTCCGCTGCGCGACGCGGGCATGAAGGCGCGCACGCCGACATCTACGCTGACACCGCCTTTCACCACCGCGCTCACCACACCCGCAATAGCGGCTTTATCGGAGAAAGCTCTTTCGAGCGCCGTCCAATCTTTGGGCCGCTCGACTTTCAGGCGGGACAACTCGTAGTAGCCTTCCGGATGACGGCCCTTGATGGAGACGGGCAAACGGTCGCCGGCTTTAACCGGTTCGCCCGCTGCCTGAAAATCGGCGAGAGGAAGCATGCCTTCCATCTTGTAACCGATGTCGACAAACACGGAGTCGCCCGATATGGCGATCACGGTTCCTTCGAGAGGACCGGCGTCTGGTGAATGGGCGCGGGCTGGATGGGCGTGTGACTGCTCGAATTGCGAAAGAATGTCACCGAAAGATTCGGCGGAATCATTGGGGGAAACTGGCGGCGCGGAACCCGTCTCCGGGTCGTGGGCCAGCGAACTTGGCTTGGGCATGAGACTGGTATCTTCATTGTGGCACAACACCGCCTTCGCCTGCCGATTCGACGCGGCTCCATCGCCGGTTCGTGAAAAACGGTAGCTCTTCAGCCTCTGCTGCGTCAAAATCTACGTATGCATCTCTTCCGAGCGACTCCTCCCTGCCACCGCTGGTGGCTGGCGGCTCTGGCCGCGATTTCCGTTCTTTCGGCGCAGGACGTGCGTCCCAAAGACGTCCGCGAAATTGCCAAGGCCGGGTCCAACGCCATACCGAGACTTCAGGAATTATTGAAAAATCCGGATCTCGATGTGCGCATCGAGGTGGTCAAACAGATCACGGACATTGGCACGGAGCGCAGTCTCGATCCGCTGATTCTGGCGACGCAGGACAACGACCCGGAGGTACAGATCCGAGCCACGGACGGCCTGGTGAACTTCTACCTTCCCGGTTACGTGAAAATGGGGTTTGGATCTAGCCTTTCCCGCGTAGGATCGAGTATTAAAGGGAAGTTCACCGATACCAACAACCAGGTGATCGACCCGTACATCATGGTGCGCCCGGACGTGATCGGGGCCCTGGGGAAGTTGGCCAGTTCGAGCGCCAACATGAGTGTGCGGGCCAATGCCGCCCGCGCCATCGGAATCCTGCGCGGCCGGGCGGCGATTCCCGATCTGCTGGCAGCGATTCGCACCAAGGACACTGATGTCATTTACGAATCACTGGTTGCCTTGCAAAAAATTCGGGACGAATCCTCGGCTACGCAAATCGACTTCCTGCTGCATGACCTGAACCCTAAAGTGCAGACGGCCGCGCTCGAAACGGTGGGCCTGCTGCAGAACAAAGCGGCGCTGCCGGAGGCGGTGGACGTGCTGAATCGTTCTCGCGACGCCCGGGTGCGGCGCGCCGCGCTCACCGCCATTGCCATGCTGCCCGACGACAGCAGCCGTGCGCTCTACGAGCGCTACCTGCAGGATAAAGACGACAAAATGCGCGCGGCGGCGGCGGAAGGCTTCGCGCGCCTGAAAAACCCGGCCGACCAAAGCATGCTGGAAAGAGCCTGGCAGGATGAGGGCAAAACCCCGGTGCGGCTGGCACTGGCGTTTGCGTTGGTGTCGCTAGGCAATACGCAGATGAGCGAGTTCAGCCCCTTGCAGTATCTGATTAACACGCTGAACTCCGCGGCTTATCACGACGTGGCGTTCGCGTACCTGGTGGAAACGGGGCGCAACCAACCAGTGCGCCAGGCCCTGTATCCATCTCTTACCAACGGCACCAAGGACGAAAAAATTAATGTCGCGCGGGTGCTGGCTCGCAGCGGCGATAAAGACAGTATTCCCTACCTGCAAAAACTGAGCACCGATACGGATGGAGATGTGGCTATGGAAGGGGTCCGGGCGCTGCGCAATCTGCAGGCCCGGTTGTAACCGAACAGCCGAGGTAGACTACTTCGCCTTCTTCTGCTTCTGTTGTCCGACACGCACTTTGAAGTGCAATTGCTTGGATTCCTGAAACGCCTTGTGATCGTGGCGCGCGACGGCGTCGGCGAGGTACTGGTCGACGTTGGTCTCTCGGGGCAGGACCGCCATGATTGTGAAGCTTTGGTTGCAAGTGGGGCAGAAGGGGCGGAAACGCTTTACGTTAGGAATGGCCATAACGATACGATTGTAGCAAAGCGGCGTTAGGCCAATCTTGGCAGGTGCTCGGGGGCTACGAGAAGGCGAATGGAGCGCGCCATGCCGGGCGTCCGTTCAATCAGGCCATTGCGCTCCAGGGTCTTGATCATTTCGTGCACTGAGGGCGGAGAAACCTGAAAATATTGCTGCAAATCGGATTCGGCCGGCGCCACGCGGTGGATTTTTCCGTAGTGGTAAATGTAGGCGAGGTACTGGCCCTGTTTCGTGGTGAATTTCGGTGGGCGGAACGGGTCCAGCTTGGGAGCGGGACGTATCGAAACCTCGAAGGCGTCTTCGCCGAAACTGTCGAAAACGCGCACCTCGAGAAGGCAAAGCGTGCCGCCGAGGACAGCGCGGACGGGTTTCTTCGCGGCGGCATAAAGGTTCGTACGTAACTCCTTGGCATCTGCGCCGGAGCTCCGGTATTGCGCGATGCCGATTCCTATGCCTGCCTTTTGGGCGAAGACCCATTCGTGGCTGTCTTTATACTCCACCTGAAGCGCGTCAGCGCCGAGTGAGAAGGCGTGCTCGCACAGGCCTTCGAGCAACGTGGCGGGCCTGCCCATGCTCAAAACGGGACTATACGGCTGAAGCCGTGTCCATAATAGAGTAAGTGTCTTAGCATCAATAGCTTGTGATCGAATCTCTCGATGGTCGACTCCAAAAACATTGTCCATTTATTCGTGTGTGGCCGAGGCAATGAAGACGCACCGGAGTAAACCCGGCATTGATATGCTTGCCGCCACCATTCCCTCCGATTTCGCTATATTGTCGAATGTGGGGCTAGAAATCCAGCTTCAGGATGAATGTGGCGGTCGAATCCAGAGTGTTGCAGACCCCAAGAACCTGCTTACCGATCTTTTGCCTCCGAACGAGAAACGCGACGCTTATCCGATGCTGGCAGGAATTGACCCGTATGGCGATACGGTTTTCAATCCACTTCAGATTCCACGTTTCCTGTCCGAGTGGGTGGACGTTGTTTCAAAAGCACGAACGGAGGAAGACCGGGAGCTGCTGTCGAAGATCGAGAGGTTAGCCCGTCGTTGTGCCGATGAGGTCCATACCTATCTGAAGTTCATCGGCGACTGACCCGTTTGGTGGCGTCAACTATATCTACCCCTAAACCTGATACGATCGAAACCGAATGGTTGGGATTCGGCGAAGCGTGGTCGTTGGAGCGATCATTCTTGCCCTCCTGCTGATCCCGATTCCGTACCGCGCGTGCCCCACATGGGATGTCTGGGTGGTTGATGATAGCGGTCAGCCAGTACGTGACGTGACGGTTCGATTGGTTTATCAGAACTATTCGGCTGAATCGCGATCTCACGAAGACGATCGGATCACCAACGAACGCGGCCACGCGATGTTCCCGCGCCAGGAATCGTCAGCTTCGGTATTGCGGCGCTGTTACTACACGGCTTTGTCTGCGACCGCGGGCGTGCATGGCAGTTTTGGGCGGCATGCGTGGGTATTCGCGTTTGGCAAAGGTCTGGAGGGGAACGCAACGTCGGGGCAGATTGTGACCGACTGGACGGGAAGCCCGGACCATATGGAATCACGGATCGTAGCGAAGGCAGCGAATCTGTTGTCACCCGGAAAACACTGACTCGCCCCAAAAACTATTCATAGCGGACCGGTGCGGCGCCGCTTGGAATTCTCGCCGGCATGGGGAATCGAGCGATCAGGCATGGCCAACGGCCTCCAGAGTTCAACAGGGTCAATTCCTAGCCGCTGAGCGTTTCCTTCCGCCAAACAGATTCGAGCGACCAGGCCTTCGCAGCGACGTTGTAGGTCGGCGATTTCCTGATCGCGGTCGTGCATTGCGTCCGCCTGAGACCGCCGCGCCGTTTCCCGTGGCGACAGTCTGCCAGCGTGCGCTTGCTGCTTGGCCGCCCTAGAGACTTCGATATCCAGACCGTACTTTTTCAAGGTCTTGCGATCAAAGCCGGTCTGTTTCGCAACTGCCAAAACGTTCAGCGGCGCTTCTTCCGGTGACCTGCTCACCGCGGCGGCGAGATAATCTCTAACAGCCTTGCGGACGTCGTCCTCTACCGGTGGGCGCGGCACGCTCAATCCTTCACGGGCGCCTCGAAACGGGACGCCTTTCCAGCGTGGGGGCGCACGATGGTTGACCCGCCGCCGGAGTCAGCGGCCAGGATTCTATCAACGCCGGCCAAGGTTGCTCTTGCGTCGGCAATCCAGCTTTCAGAAAGGTCAACCCCGCCACGGGGCTTCTGCGCCTCCGCGTGTTGCAGTATCTGCTGTGTCCGAGTTCGTAGCTGGACCAGGTTCTGACGATGCACATGGTTCGTGGTATCGAACAGATAGTCATCGCAGTCCTTGACGCAGTTCAGCATCTTCGGGCATGGAGACACTTTGAAGTCATGCACGCAAAGGCCGAGCGGTGTCACATGGACGGCCTGTAGTTGGCCCTCCAAGAAAACGTCGCGAATGTCATCATGCAGATTAAAGTACATCTCGGCGACGCGTCCCTTCGTGCGGCCGGACTCAAGGGCCGCTCTCAGCGTGGCGACCCGCTCCGCGGGAGTGAGATGCTTGTAGGCCTCCAAATCGCCGATATGCTCGCGCCCCTGCCATCGCGCGATCACTTCGTCGGGAACGCCGGCAATGGCGGCCTTTGTTGTGACCCAGTGACGAAACTGATGCGTGTGCATTTTGAAGAAGCTCCCGCCGTTGTCTACAAGGCCGAAACGTTCGAATGCTGATGTGACAATCGTTTTTCCTCTCTCCGTTCGTCCTCCCAGAAAATCGTTGACCGTCTGCTCCGTCAACGGCTCGACGAGGAATCGGCTCATCTGACGTTGCTTATGCTTGAAGTTGCGGAAAACAACGAATAGGCTCTCCGAGAGCTTCTGTTTCGTGCCGTCTCGCCGGTCGACTATCCATAGTTCGGTCACGCGGAGGCTGAACAGGTGGGCGGCTACATCCGACGCTCGATATTCGTGGTGTTTGGAAGCACCGTGCCGCACAACCTTTCGGGGTAGCTTCGACGGCGAAATCTGGTTGACGCTCTCGATCGTCATACCGAGCAAACTTGCGACCTCTTCGCAGCGAAGCATGTCATTCCGGTGACGCCCTGGAAGCCGTACGCGGTCTGGCGTCGTTTCCAGGACCCTGGCCTGAGCACGCGCCGACCCGGTGATGGCGCGAGCTTCCTTGATAGCGCCGGTCGCCAGTTCGGCTTGTTTCGGTGTCATCCAACGAACCGCCAATTGCTTTTGGCCGTCCCGTGACTTCTCTTTGTGGTACCGGATACCCCATCGCTTCTTTACACCAGCGCCCTCCGAGCAGATACAGTCCAGAGGCAGAGTCAACGTCTCGCCGATCCGAAGGCCCGTCGCCATCATCACTGCCAGAATGCAGGCAATCAGCCGGTCCGGCGGTTCCTTAGCGTGCCTGGCGTAGATGTCGGCGACCGCGCAGATCGCTTCGTCCGAGGGCATCCTCTTCATTCGTTCCAGTTGCCCGTCGAGCGTGTACCGCTCCGAATCGTCCGTTCTGGGCGTGGTAAACGCAACCTCCATGGGACGAACGATGCCCCCACCCCGAACCGCCGCCAACGCCCGCATCATGTACTGGAGCTGGGTGCATCTTTTGTAACAGGTCGACTGGCTCCAGTGAATCAGCATCACCTGCTCAGTCCCCAGGAGATCGTCTTCGGTCAGTTGGCGCCAGTCGAATGCGTCTGCGTCACCGAATCGCGGTCGGATGGCCTCCCACAATAAGCGGGCGATGTCCACTCTCAGGATCATCGTGGCGGACGCGCCTTTGTTGAGCAGTATGTATGCCTTCACGACATTCGAAAAGCGCGTCGGCAGCGGATCCACAATGGAACCGTGGAGCGTGAAGTATATCCACGAGTTTGTCTTTTTATGCTGAGAGGTGCGGAGGTGCCGGATGTCCCAGCATGGCGCTTCGAAGGGGAAGACTGCATTCGGAAATATGGTCTTGAAAAGCGCCCGGCCCTGCCGTACGTAGGCAGCTTCTGCCGCAGGCACCGGCAGCGTCATGCTGTGTGCCCCTGTTCCTGATGAATCTGGGCCAGCAACTGGCGAATGGCGGACATGACATCCTCCAACTGCATGGGAATGCGGGAGTCGCTGGTGGCCTTCATCTCCTCTGAGATCTTCTCCAACGCGGTGAGCACCTCGGCGTGAGGCCCGGCGCGGAAGGCGGCAAAGAACTCGCAAGGATAGCAGGTCAGCGGGGGTGCTAGCCGGCATAGCCCATCTTTGCGAGCATCGCGTCCGCACATTCCAATCCCGCCGACGTTCATTGGTGCTGTTGGCAGTTGAATGATGTCGCCGGGGATTACTTTCGGGTGAACCTTCGGGAAAGCTCGCGGAACCGTGGAATCCACGATTTTGCCGCGAAAGCGCTGGAGCAACGGATCGAACATCTGATCGAATCGAGCTCCCAGTTGATCGACGACATAGGATGCGGCTTCGATATAGACATTTACATTCTGCAAATCGGTGTGGTCGAGAACTTCGGCGATCCGCTCCCGCGATGCGCCTTCCCTTGCCATCTCTGTAGCCAGTGTCGAGCGAAATCGCCGAGGGGTGAGGTGGAGCGGAGATCGCGTTCGCGGTGACATCAAGCGAGCTGCGGTGGCGAAGCGTACCATGGCCTGGTTGATACCTTCTTCGGGAGCGTCGGGTGACAGCCAATGAAAGAGTGGATCGGCCGGTTCACCCCGCCGCAGTTCAGCCAGGAGCTGCCCAAGCTGGTCGCTGATGGGTCTCGTCTTCGTTTCCCTGAACTCCCGGCGCTTCTTCACCCGAGGTGCCCGAATCTGATACTTGGTAATCGGCCTCGAGCGGCCGCCGTCAACGAGGTTTGCAGAGAATACTCTGAGGTCGTTGTTCCTCATGCGTGCCGTCGACTGCGGATTGAGGCCGAGTTCGAAATGGAGCATGACCACCGCGCGGTCGGATGGTGTCCCGGCGCCAGCCGCGATTGCGCGTGCGACGATTCGCTGTTCATCTTGATCCAGCGGTCCTTTCAGCGGGTCGCGGAACCGGACAGCAGCGCCTTTGATGTTGCCTTGCGCACGAATCGCCTTCAGGGCAAGGGCAAGATCGGGATCAAACTCCGGCAGTTGCGCACCGAAGGCTCCCCAGGTGTACATCTCCCTGAGCCGGGCAAAGTCGTTCCCCTTGCTGGCCGTCTTGAGCCCATGTTCCAGGAACGCACGGAAGACATCTTCCGTGACGAGCTGCCAATCAAACGCCGCGGGTCGGCCGACCCGCATAGCGGCGACATACCAACGAAGGAAACGGCGGAACATTACAGAGTCGTTCCAAACGGTCATTCCCTTTGAAAATGTGAGCCGGTGCGCGATGTACAGCTTTATAATCTGCATGGCGCGTTCCGCTAGAAGCATCGGAGCAGAGGCCGCCGCGATGACCGGCCAGTTGATATGGAGCAGACGGCCGCCGTCATCAGAAGCCCGGAACCGCCAGACGTCACCCGTTGTGTCAACGATCTGCCTGTCTTTCGTGATGACCTGTGGGCGAACCGCCGGTACGAGAGGCCACGATGTCGGCAGCCGGTCCCGCAGTGCTGGAGCCGTCATCGCTGCCCACCCGCTGTGTTGTAGAGGCGCTCGTTCCGTTCACGGAGAAAGACGCTCGCCCGGCGGGCCATCGCATTCTGGGTGTAGTGGAGGGGCATGGCGGACCTCGGCTTCCAACCGCCCAATGTCCGGAGCAGGGCCAGCGTTTCCTCCTCCCGATGCTGAGTGAGCAACTCTTCGGCAAGAGCCTCGGCCCACGTGTGGCGAAAGCTGTGCCACGAAAGGTCGTCAATCTGAGTGCTCCTGGCGATCACGCCGACGACCTCGTTTGCCGCAGTAATCGACAGCGCCTGCGCTGCGGTTGTGACAAACAGATACGGGCTCCCACCGGCCGCCCGCCCGCTTGGGGCACGGTTGGTGAGATATGCGCGGAGACCGGCCCGCACCTCGCCCGACAGGTCGAGTACTCTCTCGACAGTCTTTACGCCTGGGCGGTGGCGGCGAGCATCCGCGATGTCGTGCGCACGCCGCCGGATCTTCAGCCCCGGCGAATCCGGCCGGGGCAGGTCATCCAGCCGAAGCTTGAGCAACTCTCCGCGACGAAGCCCACTGTGGATCGCGATGGCGTACATGAGCCAGTTGCGAAGCCGTGTCTCAATCCTGAACGGATTAGCGGATGCAAACTGAAGAGGCACAACCAGACCGCCATCGCCTTTACGGCGAGGACCGATCAGTCCGTCAACTCGTGTCACTTCCTCTTCAGTCAGGGGCCGGATCCGCTGGGAACCACCGCTCTGTCGAGTGATTGCGTGGAAAGCCTCGTCAAGGCAAGCCCTCCGGTGGCGGATCTCATCGAATGAGACCATCTGCGGGCGGCGGCCCTGACTCGTCAGATCGACGGCCCACTTCAGGAAATCGCGAATGACGCTGGCATGCCGGGCCACCGTATTACTGCCTGAGATCGTCGCCCGATTGATGTCGACGACGTGGCCGCCTACCCTCAGAAACGCGATCAGGTCCTCGATCTGCATGCCGGTGATGGGCTGTCCGTCCTCGAGGAGATCGTCTAGCTCCCCTTCCAACGCATCGCTCGCCCATGAATACAGCAGCCCGAGCGAGCGCAGGTCGTTGGCCAGGGTCGAGGGCATCGACCGCCACCGTCGACGGCGGACCACCCAGCGCGTCGCTACACGAACCGGAATCCAACTGCAGAAATCCACCAGCGTCGGGAGGACCTCGCCGGTTTCCAGCGTCAATGGGAGAACTCGAAATCGGCGGTGGGAACACGCGTTCTCGTTCGGTCTTTGCGGCGACAGCATCACGTGCCCACTCTGACCAAACAAGACGACACAGAAATGTTTTGGTTAGCTACCAGGCCTCGGCGGCGCGCGTTTCGGTGAGGCGCCTTCCACTCCGCCCTAAACGCGCCGCCCTACGGGCGTCGCAGGGCTCCGTTCCAGGCGCCCCACCGAAACGCAAGAAAAGAGCTTGAACTGGGAGAGAATGAGGAATCTCTCCTCCCAAGTCCCATGAGAGGAGAGTCGCTACTGATAAATGGACACGAAAACGAAGGCCGTACCCTA
>JASIAM010000025.1 GCA_030041985.1 Bryobacteraceae bacterium
GCGCACCATGCGTCGATGCGCGCCGAGTCTCTTCGCCAGTCCCTGAATCGTTTCTCCGGCCGCGTAGCCTCGCCGGATCTCTTCGAATAGCTCCACTTTCCGCCTCCTGTCCATCCCGGAATCTTGCCATCCGGAGTTCCCAGGGGGTGGGCCAAATTAAAAGCTCAAAGTGGGCCAAATTAGAGTAGCGAACTCACGCGTAGGAATCGGCATAGTCAGCGTTAGTGGCCAGGCTGCTGCTGCCATTCGGCATCAGGGCCGACGGAAGCGAATAGTTCGTGCCGGGATTCAAGGAGGCATTCACAATGGTGCCGGCGCCGTTGGCGGCCTCATAGATCGCCCCGTTGATCTCGTAAGCATAACAGTTCACGCTGTTCAGGTAGCTGGTAACCGTGGGGTTCCCGCGATACGTGAAGTTCACGTTGTAATTGGCATCGTGCAGCATCAGGCCCGTCTGGTTCTGCAGACCGCCGACCCCGATAGGACAAGAGTCGGTGTCATAGGTATTCGAGACCAGCGTGATCGCACTACCCCCGCTCGGAGTCACGTTCGCGTAATATAGTAAGTTGCGAAGATACAGGGCCTTGTAGTTTGCGTTTGTCACATACGTGGCCGTGTAAGTCCGCGTGGCGCCGCTATAATCGGTCACTACCGAGTTGGTAACATTACCGTAAATATCCAGCGTTTGCGCGGTCTGGGTTTGTGCCTGGTAGCTCTGGCCCGGATTCAGAATGGAAGTCACCGAACCCGTGTACACGTTCCCCAGCGAGTCCTGTGACCAGGAGTAGTTTTTCTGCAGCAAGGTCACACTGCCGGCGCCCTGCTCCTGGTATTCGGTCGCCAATCCCAGGAAAGGCCCTGAGGCCGTCTGAAAGTTCCACACCTTTTGCGTGCCGGCCCCGAGGTCCTGCACTGTCGTCTGCGCATGCGAGGTCGGGTTACTGTCGAGAACGACATTCCAGCTATAGGTTGTCCCGCTACTCGGAGATATTTGCCGTGTCTGCACCTCCCGGTAGCTCACGCCGTTGCCGTAGGTATACGTGCGGTACCCCCACGAGAGGGAACCGCCGAATGGAGTCGCCATACCGGTCATCTCGCCCGCTGTCGTGTACTGAAATGATTGCAGGCGGCTGTCGAAGGTCGAAACGGACTCCAGCAGGGTGGCCGTACCGAACGACTCGCTGTTAAACGGCGAAAACAGCGTCTGCCCCGTCAGGTAGGTGAAATTGGTAGTGCCGTAAGTAGTTTGCAGGCACGAAGTTACTTGCGTCAAGTGAGGTGTCAGGTCGTAGGTGAACAGGAACGTATACGTGTTGCCGTCCCCGTTATCGCAGTAACCGCGTCCATCCTGGATCTCATAGATACGCGCGCTGCCGCCGCTGCCCGCCCCAGCCTTATAGCGGATCACCACCTGATTGCCATTGGCGTCCTCGATCAGTGTTGGGTAGAGCGTCCCCGCATCCGCTTCGTTCGGTCCCGAGGTGTCCCCCATGGTCCAGAAAGTGCCATTCGTAAAATACAGCGTACTGTTATTGGCGTTGTAAGTGACATAGGTGCCCTGCAGCGAAGTCCACAGGTTGCTGTTGTTCTGGTCCAGGCGGTATTGGGCGCCCGTGCCGTCGCTATACACGTAGTAACTGAGCTGCGCCGGGTTACCGCTGTACACCGGCTCGACGGAACCAACCTGAAACCGCCATCCGTACCCGTAGCCAACGTCCTGCCCCAGGTTGTAGGCGCCGCCCGAATCCTGACGCCAGATCTGCGAATTGTAGCTCAGGGTGAAGGGGACGCTCGAACCGGCGGCAAGCTGCGCGCTCATCTGCGGAACCACGAGATTCAGGTTGCCGGATTGCAGGTCGATCTGCTCGCCCGCGGCGCCCCAATACGAGCGGGTGGACATCACGCCGATGTGCCGGGGGTCGGTGGAACCGTCGGGAGGTGGCGGTCCATCCTCTGCTGTCCAGGTACCGGTTTGCTGCCAGCCGGAGTTACCGGCCGAACCATAAACCAGGGTGTAGGTGTTTTTCAAGCCGTCAAACGCGGTCAGGAATGTGATCCCGAAGTTGACAGTCAGCGAATTTCCGGAGCCGCTTACCGAAGAAGTCGCTCCGCTCAGAGTACATTGGCTGTTCTGCAGTGTAGCGCTGGAGCCACCGGTAATCGGCCCGAGCCAGGTCGTGCCGGCGTCATTCATGAGGTAAAAACTGTTGGCCGGCGCCCAAAGCACGTAGCACGCGCCAGCCCCGTTCACGCCAGTGTTGGCCAGAAATAGGGCGTACTTGATGTCCTGATAGCCGGCGGAATCGCTATACGTTGCCGTGAATGTCTGGCTCGGCCCATGCCCGGAAGTGGGCGTCAGGGACAGAATCAGCGGTGCGACCATAGCGGTGAAGGTGCTCCCCGCGGCGGCAGTGAAGCCGGGCATCAGGTAGATGACCCCTCCCGACTGATAGGTCACAGTGGAACCGCTGCCGATCGTCACGGTGCCGCTGGTAGTAATGGAATTATTGGCCGTATAGGGAGGCGGCGTGCTGGAGGTAATCGTGAGCTGGGCCTGCAAAGTCGGCACGCAGGCAAGAGAACAGACGGTGCCGAGCCACGCGACACGGGATGGGATCATTTTTCGCGGTCCTCTTTTTGGCTAAGTTCCGATTCCAATCGGGCGATTCTCTCTTCGAGTGCTTTGTTCCTCTCGTCAGCCTGGATCATGTAGGAAGTAAGTTCCTCGATTTTGGCCAACAGCTTGGCTTGCATGTCGCCGAGACTGACACCTTTGTCTTTGACTTCCGCTTCGGAAGGAATGCCGGGAAGATGGTGGTTCTCCTGGATATACCCAGCGACCTCAGTTAAGGGAGCGAGGCGGTAATCGGGATTGAAAACATAGTCCGACCAGCCGGTGTTTACGACCACTTCCTGGGCTTGAATGGCACCGGCGACCGAGAGCTTGCAGTTGGAGGGCGCCTGAGAGTTAGTGCAAGGGTCCGTGGTGCCGATGCCGACATTGCCGGCCGGGCTAACTACCAGGCGATACGCTCCATCCGTCGGATCGTAGAAACCCAGGCTGCCTGGAATTCCGGTTGCGGAACCCGTAGAAATTAACAACCAGTTTCTGCCGCCGACATCAGACGATATCAAATTCACGCCGCCGCCTACGGTTCCAGTGCCAGTGATCTGGACGTCGGCCTGACCGGAATCCGTGCTTCCGACACCGGAAAGGCTGAGCCTGCTTCCCGGGTTTGTCGTTCCTATCCCCACGTTGCCGGCGCTCGTTACGGAAATAGTGGTGTTATTCGGGTAGCTAGGCCAGCTCGCCTGTCCCCATAGCACACCGGTGCACAGTCCACCGAAGATTACGACCGCTGCTGTTAAGGGCCTCATTGGGCAATCTTCTCCTTTATTTCTTGGATCTCTCTCCGCATCTCCCCGTTTTCTTGCTCGAGGCGGCTGTTCCGTTCGCCCGCCTGGATCATGCGAAGCGTAAGTTCCTCGATCTTGGCCAGCAGCTTGGATTGCATGTCGCCGAGACTTACGCCCTTGTCTTTGACTTCCGCTTCGGAAGGAATGCCGGGAAGATGGTGGTTCTGCTGGATATAGCCAGCGACCTCGGTTAAGGGAGTGAGGCGGTAATCGGGATTGAAAACATAGTCCGACCAGCCGGTGTTCACGACCACTTCCTGGGCTTGAATAGCACCAGCGACCGAAAGTTTGCAATTCGAGGGCGCCTGAGAGTTAGTGCAGGGGTCCGTGGTGCCGATGCCGACGGATCCAATGTTGCTGGAAGCGTTATTGATCGTGAGAAATGGTGAGCTGCCGTTCTCGTTAGGCCCAATGGTGAACTGGCTCGAAATTTGCGTGAGGTACATC
>JASIAM010000285.1 GCA_030041985.1 Bryobacteraceae bacterium
AATACACGCACTTTTACAGAAATGAATTTCCGGCGCGTTTTCTGGACCAGATGGATACGCGGCGCTGGGGTCCGGGTGAGCGGCTCATCTTCGAACCGTACACGCAGCAGCTCTACGAAGATTCGTTCCGCTGGATCGCGGAACATGAGATTTTCGCGGAGGGCGCAATGGGGAGCTGCGAATACAGCCGGGCTGTCGTATCATTCGCTGAGTAGCGTCAACGCGCGCGGCCGCATGCTCGCGGCGCTGAGTCCGGTCCTCAGAAAAAGAACCAGGCTCCGGTACTCACGCTCAGCCCCCCAATACTTACACGCACCCATGCATTGACTACCGGCGAACCTCCGCAGGTGGCTGGCATCGTTATATATACTGAGGTGGCGTTGGTACCGGGATTTACGTCATTATCGCATTCCAGCGTAGAGGAACTATTCTCCGGCCCATTGAAAGTTACACCATCGACGTCGATGGAAGTAATGGTAAAGGTCGTTGGAAGCGTCCACTCAACCAGTAGGGGACTTCCGAGGTGGGCGTTGGCTAATCCTGTTGCGCTGGGCGAGGTGATCGTAATGGTTTCTGTAGTGTCGGCATTGGTATGCGCTGTGTACTGGACCGCGGGGCCGGAAACCGGTGTGACGGTAAAAGTGAACGGCGTGCCGGTAGGAACCACGTATTGGGGGAAAGGCAGGAGGGGGACTGAGTCGGCGCCGAAATTTTCGAGGTTTACCGGGAAGCTTACCTGCGTCGGTTCCGGGGCCAGATTTGTCGTGTTAGTAGTTCCATTGCCGGCCTGCCAGATGCTCAGGCTGCTCGTTACGCTTGCCGCGCTAATTGTGCCTACCGGCGCGGAAACTCCTACCTCGAGAATATTGCCGACAAAATTGCCACCCGTTCCTTCATAATGGCGTCCACCCACGCCCAGTTCGAGTGAGGCGATTTGCTGGTCGCCATACATCAGCCAAGTACCGCTTTGAAGCTGGAAAAACCACTCAATGGTGCCGCTTTGGTTTACGCCGCCTTGGGTGATGTTGTAGGCCACAATTACATCCGCCACATGGGTGGTGGTGTTCAGGCTGTTGAGGCTCTGGACCTGCAAGCTATAGACAGTGATGCCCGCAATCTGCGCGGCGAAGGCCTCAGCACCCAGGGTGGCATTCTCGCCATCGTTGATATAGTCGGGGGCATAGATGGGGAGCAGCTCGGCGCCCGTCAGCGCGCTGCCGTGGGTATTGACGATGGATGCGAGGTTCACGAGTGTGGCGTCAATGCCGCTGACGACGGATTGATTAGCGCTGGTGATTACGAGGCCCGTGAAGGATTCGTTGGTGCTGGCATGGGTCGTCGCATTAGTCGTCACGGTGTTGAGGGTCACGTCGCCGGAGGAGTAAGAAGGGGTGATCGTTTCCGTTATGGGGCTATTCGTGATAGTGACACTCGTCACGTTACCGGGATCTATGATTTCGGAGGTGATGAGATGCAGCACGGCGTCCAAGCCCGTAGGCGTAACGCCGGCAGGATAGGCGGTGAAGGGGCTGGAAATCAGGTTAATCGCGCCATTCGCCGGCGGGCCGGGCGTGGCATTCACTCCCGCGTCAGTCAGCCACAACTGCACGGCGGGAATGACCAGGGACGCGAGCGACTGCACGGCCACGGGGGTGGGCGCGGCGTTGGGGCCGGTAGGACTTGAGAACGCGTTATCCGGGTCAATTCCCTGGGCGCTGTAGAACGAGCGGAGTATCAGGTCCGAGAGGACGTGGACATTAATATGCGTGCTGGCGTTGCCATCGGCGCTTACGCTGTACAACGTGGTGTGCGCAGGAAATGCGCCGGAAGCGCTTGCGGTCACGACCCTGACCAGATAGGGTGGCGTCAAGCCCGCGGAGCTGAGGGTGTAGGTCCCGTCCGAAGCCGTGGCGCCCGTAGCGGTGTTTCCGTTGGCGTCCACGAGCGTCACAGCGCCGCCTACGATTGGCGCGCCCAGCGAAGCTGTGCCGGTGACGCTGGCCGTGACGGTAATGGCTGAGCAACTGGGCGTGGTGACCGTATTGAACGCCGTTGTACCCGCTGTCCCGGAAACCCACACCTGGTAACTGCCGGGGTTCAGTGAAGCCGGGATCAGGAATTCGAAGCGGCGAAGCACTCCCTGCGTGGTTACCTGGATCACCGGTCCGCTGGCGGCCGCCGGGGCCGCGCAGCTTGTCCCAAAGTGGACCGTCGCGCCCGTAATGGCGCCCGCCGGAAAACCACTGCCCGTAAGGTAAGAATCGTTCACCCCGGCTCCTCCCGAAGGCGGGTTAGCAGAGGCAGTGAGGCTCTGCGCCCAGCCAGCGGACTGCAGCCATAGAATCGACGCCGCTGCGGCAGCGGTAGAAAGGATTTTCGCTAAACACACGCCAGACCGTTTCATTGAATCCTCCTCCTCACTTTGATATGGACTTGCCGGAGAACCTAAGCCGCCTAACTTACCTCACCGCTTCCTCTGAATTTGTAGCTTGCCAGTAAGCCAACCATTGCGATGCCAAGTAGCGTCAACGACGATGGTTCGGGAACCGTTTGGGGAACTGTTGTTGCGTTAATGACGGCAACGTCGCAGGCGGCAGTCAGCGTAGTAGCGGTGCTTCCGCCGGGCCCGCAACCCGCGTTGGGTGCGATCGTGGCAGTAAACGAGTCTGCAATGCCGGTGGCGCCAGCCGGAAGCCCAGTAAGGCCGGTTACCGGGCTCAGTGTCCCGCTTAAGGTTGCGCTCACAAGGTTATAAGCCGAAAAATCGCAACCTCCGCTGCCAGCGTCCCCCACAACCGTGCAATTGAGGTCCCCTTGCGGGTCCACGACACTAAAGTCGCCGCCGTTTATCGTAAGAGTTCCCCCTCCCTGAAGATCCGCCACCAGGCTCGTCACCGTGATCGTAAGCTGGGTGGTAATCGGAAAGTCCGGCGGGAACGCATCCGCGCCTGTCAAATTCGTAATATCGAAGGCGGCCAGCGCATACGGTGTTCCTGCATCAAAGGTAAGTAGACCTACAGGGATAACATTCGCGCTGGCAATCGCCGCACAACAACTAATGACAACTGACAGTATGAGAACTCTAGAGAACGGCTGTACCATGGCTACTCTCCTGCCGTAACGTTCAGTCACTGAGTGACTCGTCCTTTTTTTGGTTGATTATATATCTAAGAGCTATCGTCTGAAAAGTACTTTTCGCGTGTTAAAAAAATTATCTTGTACCAGGACGGATTTGCATTTTTTGGGAACTTACACCTCTATTTAGAGACTACAAGTCCTAGTACTCTGGGGAATGGAAGCGGGGAAGCCGGAACGGCCGCGGCGCCTCGATCAGTTGTGTATATGCTACGGAGCAAGGGCACGTGGCGCCCATCACGGCTGTTCCACGTCCGGATCTGCGCTGCCGCGGCCGCCTCAATTCAGAACTGGAACTGGGCCACCAGTTGGCCTTGCCGCGGATAGTTGTACACCGTCGAGGTGTTGATCGCTCCGAAACCGGAGATGATCGTTTCGCCTGGCGAGCAGGAACCATTCTTGCCGCTAGGGAGCTGGCAAACCGGCGCTGTTTGCGGGCTGATGCCAGTCCCCGTGATGCTGGGATTATTGAGCGATGTACGGTTGAAGATGTTCGTGAACTCCGCGCGAACCATCAGGCGGACTTGTTCGCGGAAGCGGAACGTCCGGCCGATTCCCATGTTCTCCACGGGGCGGCGCTCGGCGCGGAAATTGTCGTAAAAGCTTGCACCCCCGAACTGGCCGGGCGCTGGGTCGGCCCACGCCGCCGGGTTCAACACAAACGTTGTGTTGGGATCAAAGCAGTGGCAATTGATGTTCTTAAGGTAAAGCGGCTGGCCCGGCACTCGGAGCTGGTACTGGTTCGGCTGGAACGCGATATTGCTGATCGTGCCCGAAGCCAGGGTGGCTGGGTAACCCGTGGTATTCGTAGAGGGCGGCGAAAGCGGCAGCCCGCTGGCGTAAAGAAGAAAGCCGTCGAACGTCCAGTCGCGAAGCGCATACGATACCGCTTTGGGCCCCCATTTCGGCAGAGTGTAGCTGTAGCCGGTCCGGAACATGAACGGTTGGTCGTACTGCGAAATGCTCTTCGCCAAGGCCCGGTTTTGTACGTCGGGCGTGCCGCCGAAGGTGTCTTCGGATTTGGACCACGTGAATCCGGCAGTTAACTCCAGTCCGTGCGAAACCCGCTTGTTGACCGTCGCCTGGAGCGAGTTGTACCAGGTGTCTCCGAGTGGCGGGGCCACGTACGGGCAGAGGCCGCTGGTAGTTGAGGCGGTACATAGATTGTTGTACTGCGGGAAGGGCCGCAATGACTGGGCTACCGAAGCGGTCAGCGGGAATCCGGTGAAGGGAATATGATTCTGGAACGGCCCGGCGGCGGCGGAACCCACGGGGGCCAGCAGCATCGCCAAATCGGCCGGATTGCTGAGGGTCAGCCCGTACTGGTTCAATAGGGATGAGCTCAGGTAATTGTAATTGACGAGCGGGGCCGCGGCTCCCAGGTAGTTGGGCCACCACGCACCACGGTTTGCGATGTAAGAGGCCTCGATCACCGTATTGGGCGTGATCTCGCGCTGCACGCTGAAGCTCCACTGCAACTGCCGCGCCGGTCTTCCGGCATTCTGATCGTAGACCTCCGGCCCTGTGCCTGGAATAATTCCACCGATGGGATAATAGCCCGGGCTGTAATTGGGCCAGGCGATTTGAGCGGCAGTCAATGGCACGCCGTTCTGCGTCACGCCTTGGCCCCAAGTCATCACCGGCAAGCCGGGGATGGGCGAAGGGCCGAAAGGATTGCTCGCAGTAGCGGTTCCCGCTCCGCCGTGCTCCGCCGTGGCCGAGCCGATGGGGGTGTATACGATGCCAAAACCGCCCCGAAGCACCGTCTTGGGCGCCACCTGGTACGCAAAGCCAAGGCGAGGTCCGAATGCCCAGGGATAGTTGTGGGCGAAGGCGCAGTGACAAGTGGCTTGATAGATGACCGATCCGGGATGGTTTCCGGCGGCCGGGTCCGGCAGGGTGGGCGCAAAATCCGGAGATCGGCCGTACTGCTCCGTGTAGTAGGTTCCGAAGTCGTAGCGCAGTCCATAATCCAGCGTGAATTTGCGAGTCACCTTCCAGCTATCCTGCGCATACATCCCTAATTGGTATTTTCCAAAGCGCGTGTCCGAGGGAGGGTCGATATTCGCGGTATCGACTGCGCCCAGCAGAAAGCTGGCATAGGGAAAGCCGATATTGTTGGGGCCGATATTGGCAACACTTGTGCCTGCCGATGTATTCACCAGGTATGGCATCGCTGTTTCTCCGGATGCGAACCCATAGGTGCCCTGGAGATTGGCAATGGTCCGCGTATAAAATCCCTGGAACGCCACGCTCCCGCCGAATTTGAAAGTATGGTTGCTCTTGACCCAGGTTAAGCTGGCGATAGAATTCAACGCTGTATAAAGGCCATCGGTGCGTCCGGGAGGGCCCAAAGGCGCCGAGGCGCTGCCGAAGCCACCGCCCTGGCTATTGAAGAGCCCAGTGATTTCGGGGAAGGTGGCCGGACTCTGAAATGCCGCGCTACACAATCCGACTCCGGAGCAGGCGTTGTAATTGGGGGTCACGGATGGCCGGCCGAGATCGTTCTTATCAAAGCCCACGCCCAAATGCAGCAGTATCGCCGGAGTGAGAGTGCGGTCGTAGTTCAAGCGTTCCCGGTGCGAGTAAATGCCCGCGCCGAACGTGTCGGAAACGGGCTGCGGCAGTCCGTCGTCGCCATAGCACGTGATGCAGTAGGTGCCGGTGCGGCTAAAGAAGAAGGAAAGCTTGTCCCGGGGCCCAATGATCTGGTCGACCTTAATCGAGGGAATTTCGGTGGTACGGTTCTCTCCTTCGACATTCTGAAAGTTGTTGATCGCGGCGTTGGGATTGCAAATCCCGCCTCCCACACAGAACGGCTGCGGGAGCAGGTTTTGAATCTTTAAAGAAACCGGGTCGAAGCGGGAGAGCGGGACGGTGTTGTTGGGAAACGGATTAGTGACGATGCTGCCGTTGGGCGCCACTTGCCGCGTAGAGGGATCATAGATCGTATTCGCGAGAATCGGGCGGCCAAGAGGATCCGTCCCCAGATTTGTGCTGCCTGCAGCCGTAATCGCGCCGCTAAAATCCCCATTCCGATACGCCGCCGTGGGAACCGAAAGCACTGCCGGCAGGACGTTTTGGCTCTGGAGAAATTGCTCCCAGCCAAAAAAGAAAAAAGTCTTATTCCGGCCGTCGTAAACTTTGGGAATCCATATTGGGCCACCGAGCGTCACACCCCAGTCGTTGCGCCGCTGCTCCGGACGAAGCAAACTGCCGCTACCGTTGTTGGTGAAAGGCACTCCGGCATTCAAGAATTCGTTTTGAAAGTAGTCGTACCCGCTGCCATGGAACTGGTTGGTTCCCGACTTCATGGTCAGGTTCATGACCGCGCTGCCGGTCTGGCCAAACTCGGCCGAGTAATTGCTCGTTTGTACGGTCCACTCCTGTATAGCATCCATGCTGGGCGCGTTTTCCTCCTGGGCCAATTGAGTGACTAAGTTTGTCCCATCCATGCCGTCCACCAGCAGCGTTTCCGTGCCAGGGGGAGCGCCATTGATACGCACCGTAAGTCCCGTGGCTACGCTGGTCGTGAGGTTCTGCCACAGCGCTCCGGGCAGCAGCGCTACGGTGGCGTACGGGTTGCGGACACCCGACTGATCCGAGCCAAGCTGCAGGAGCGGGAGGGAGTCCATGGTCTCTGTACGGACGACTTGACTTAATTCTCCGCTTTCCGTTTTGAGCAAGGGAGCTTCTGCGTCCACCGTGACCGACTCGGTCGCGCTGCCAACCTCGAGACTGGCATCGACGCGTATGGTTTGCGCCGGCTGGACAATGAGGCCCGGCCGGATAAATTTCTTAAACCCAGGCGCAGTGACATCCAGCTCATAAGTGCCCGCTGGCAGCTCGGCAAGAGTATAGTTACCGGTAACCGAACTCGCGACCGGATACCTGGCGTTGGTTTCGGTGTTCCGGGCTTCAACGGCCGCGGTGGCGATCACCGCCCCCGCCGGATCGGTGATGGTCCCGGTAATGGTCCCGCGGTCACTCTGTGCCAAAGCGGCCTCAGAGAAAATGGCAAGAAGAATCAGACTAGTTGTCAGACGCACTCTTCTACCCCCTTTTTGCACCCAAATCCCCCGAAGAGCATTTCCTTTCAGGTCAGTGAAGGAAGTCCTAAGTCATCGCACGCAACCCCGTTTCAATGCGGCTCGTTTGAGCGGCGTGGCTAGTCTGTTGAAGTTTACGCCGCGCCGCCGGTTATGATATTGACTTCGTTGCCGCTTTCGCCTTTGAATTCCTCAAATATGCATGTCTCCCCGTAGACATGGCTTCTTTTGGTTGGTCTACTGTTTGGATTCCCGGTTCCGCGGATCTTTGCCCAGGATGTGCTGCACGTCGCGGTTATTCTCCTGACAGATATACTCCATCAGATCCGTATCGGCTTGTAAGGTGGCGTGCCCGTGCAGCGTGAACGATTTCGTATACGCGCCCGGATCATCGACGGTGGTATCCCACTCCAGGTGCCCTAAATCGGGACGGCGGTACCGTTCCACCGTGTGCAGCCGGCCGGTATGCGGATGCCCGGCAAAGTCGAACCAGAACCGGTCGTTGAAGCCAACCGTGTCGATCACAAGCGTGTCCCCGTCCCACTTCCCGATCGATTCCCCGTACCAAGTCGGATTGGGCTCTTTGGAATGGCTGCGCCCATCCATGAAGATCTGCCGGTAACTGTGAATGTTTCCTTCAAAAAGAAAAAAGGTGATTCCCGCAGACTGCACAATGCGCCAGGGATATGGGGCCAACCGCGGAACGCCGGTAGGCAGACAGTTGGCTTCAGGATCGTCTTTCGACATCCTCTCTTTGGTCAGCTTGGAGGCCCAGGGCTGAAGGGGTAGATTTTCGCCAGGCGCGAGCGCATCGGCGATATCGTAAATGAAATTACGGTCCGGGCTCCAGACGCCGGAAAAATCCGGTTTGCCTTCGGCCAGGCGCGGCGCTGGTCCTTTGGGAGCCGCGGCGGGCCGCGGGCCTCCTTCTTCCTGTCCTACAAGAGGCGCGGCCAACAAAGCTGCGAAGACCGCGCATGGTAAGCATATCCTGAGAAAATCTTGTTTCATTGTGCGTTTCAGATATCACACGTGTTTTGCAGTGTCAATCCCCTACATTCCCCATTTATTCCTCCGGCGCGTCGACCTAGCCGCGACGAGTTGGTTGTCTTCTGTGATCTTCCGGGCGGTGCGCAGACCAGCCACATCGAATGGGGAATCACCGCGAACTGTACATGAGGATTCCCGGCGATGCCGATCTATCAGAGCGGTTCTTCCAGTCCGCCGCAGAGTTCAATCCACCGGGAGAACGCTCGCGCAATCCGCTCCGCATCGATTTGACTCTCGGCAACCAAAACGCTCCGTAAAGAGTCATTGCGTCCGTCAAGCTTGGCTGTCATTCCAGATGAACCGGGAATCGGAGAGAACTCTACCGCGTACGCTTGATTCGCGTGGCCCTTCGAAGTGACCTTCACCGCCTGGTACAATTGCGCTGCTCGCAGCGTGAGCCTTAACTTCGATGCGCGTTCTGAGCCATGCCTGTAATCGAGTCGCCAGTCGGCCACGCAGCCATTGAAAGCCAGAGTCGTGGTTTTATTCTCTGCAGGGGTGTCGTCGGTTAACAGTAACTTGCCTTCCAACTGGGATTTCAACCACGACTGGGTCTCTTCCATCGTTTGGCCGTCGTCGTGATTCTGGGCAACTGCTACCTCAGTCCGAAGGAATGCAGAGATCAGAGATGCGGTGAGGAGCACGGCACACGCCCGCGCGATATGCATTGCGAATTTCCCTTGGGTGGTAGTGTATCATTTCCGCTCATCTCGCATCCCGCGCTGCCCACTTTCTTTCAATCGGACTAATATCGCTCCAACAGCTTTTCGATTTTCTGTAATAGCGCCCGCGACGTATACGGCTTCTGAAGAAAGTCAGCCACTCCCAGGCCGCCGAAACGGCGGATTGCCTCCTCCTCTGTGAAGCCGCTGGAGAGAATTACCGGGACATTGGCCCGCATCGCTTTTAGGCGGCGGAATACCTCTTCGCCAGACATGCCGGGCATCGTCATGTCCAGCAGCACCAGGGCAAGCTTGCCGTTCCGCTCGTGGAAGACGTTCATCGCTTCGTGCCCATTGGCGGCCAACACCACATCATAGCCGCGGCTTCGCAACACGGTTTCCGCAACCTGGCGCACCGTCTGTTCATCATCCGCAACCAGAATCGGATCTAGTTGTTCTGTTGCGAGATCCCCGGCTTCGGGGACGCTACTGGCGGGAAGCAGCACGCGGAACACGGAACCCCGCCCGGGCGTGCTATCCACCAGCACAGCGCCTTGCAAATTCCGCACAATTCCGGATAGCGCTGCCAGACCCAGGCCGCGGCCCGTGAATTTCGTCGTGAAAAACGGATCGAAAATATTATGTTTGATGGCGGGATCGATCCCCACTCCGGTATCTGACACCTCCAAGACAATGTATCGGCCCGGCGCCGGCCGCCCGATATCGTAGGGCCTCGCTAGCGCGGCGCTATCCACATTCTCAATGCCGGTCCGGACGGCGATGTTTCCGCCTCCGTCGCTCATAGCCTCCGCCGCGTTCAAAATCAGGTTCATGGCGACCTGTTCGATCTGCGTTTCGTCAGCCCGAACTGGAGGCAAGACATCTTCCAACGCCAGGTCCAGTTGTATATTTCCGGGAATCGAGCCGCCAATCAGCTTGACGGTTTTGCGAATCACCGCCGAAACGTCTACATTCTCGATAAAAAACTCGCCTTTGCCCGCATAGGCCAGGATCTGTTTCGTCAGCAACCCCGCCCGCTCTGTTGCTTCCAATGCATTCTGCAGCAGACTGCGCGGCAGAGAACCCAGTTCGCGCAGATCCATGACCAAGCTGATATTACCCAGAACCCCGGTCAGAATGTTATTGAAGTCGTGCGCGATTCCACCCGCAAGCACACCGAGGCTCTCCAACTTATCGCTTTGGCGCAGATGCTCTTCCATTTGTTTGCGCTCGGTTATATCCCGAACGATTTCGAGCCATCCTGCCGGCGCGCCGCCGCGCTTGGTTACCACCCATCGGGTCGAAACGATCAGTTGTTTCCCGCTGCGGGTAAAGTGCGTCAGATCACCCTCCCATTCCCCGTGGCTGAATACAATCTCCTTAATTTCATTAAGCGGCAGGGCAGATTCCGTGCGTAGCAGTTCGTGTATGTTTCTGCCGATTGCTTCCTGTTTCGTCCAGCCATACATCATCCCCGCTCCGGAATTCCAAAACCTTATGGCGCCTGCGCCATCCATCGCAATAATGCCGTCTTGCGCCAAATCCAGCAACGCCGCTTGCTCCTCCACAATGGATGCGCGCTCTTCGGCTACGCTTTCGGTGCTCTTACGTTGCTCGATTTCGATTTTGAGCCGCTCGCTTTGGGCCTGCGCTTCCCACCGCGCCTGAACCCGATCCGTGACATCTACGCCAAATATCAGCATCGCTTCGAAATCGCCTGTCTCGCTGCGCATGGGCTGGCATGCGAAATCGAAATATCGCTCCTCAAGCGCGCGTTCGCCCTGTATTGGAATCAGCCGTTCCGTGGCGTTATACCGCTCCCCAGTAGCCGCGACCGCATCGAAGCGGTGAAAGAACTCTTCGTCGAGTGCCGGATTGGCTTCGCGAATATTTTGTCCAATCAGATCACGGCCACCTGCGAGCCTGCGCATACCCTGATTCGCGAAGACAACCGTCCTTTCCGGGAGCCGTACGAGCGCCACCATGGCCGGTACGTTTTCGAAAATCTCTTCCAGGTACTTCCAACGCCTCTCGGCTTCGATCCGCCCCGCTTGCTCACGGCGCAACGCTGCTTCGCGCTGGAGTTCCTGCAGTTTTTGCGCGGTGATCTCGCGCGCTACTTTGGAGAAGCCCGTAATTTCCCCACCATCGCTCCGAATAGCGCGGACTATTCCGGCCACGAAGACCCGCCTTCCATCCTTTCGGATGTGCCAGCGCTCATCCGGCGAAGGTTCCCCCCGCTCGGCTCGGTTGAGTTCTTCTGCCGGCTTATTCGACGCCTGATCTTCGGGTGTGAAAAGGAGGTCGAGAGTACGCCCGGCTACATCCGATTCTTTCCACCCGAAAATTTTCTCCGCGCCTTCACTCCATTTCGCGATTCTGCCAGCCGCGTCCAGAGTGATTACGGCATAATCCTGGAGTGCCTGGCGTAAGACCTCCTCTGGTTGGGGAAACTGGCTCTCACCACCGGTGAACATCTGCCCCTTCTTCTACTATCACTATTGGACCGGAGCCTTTTTGATTGCAGTCACGGAGATTACAAGTATTGCATCAATTGCACTGGGTTTAGATTAGCTACCCGTCAGCCACTCCCGAAGCGCCTGGGCCACGGCGGCTGGCTGTTCTAGCGTTGACATGTGGGCACAATCGGGTACCACGGCCAGTTGTGGAGGCGCCGAAAGCGAGCCGGGGATAAGGGCGGCCATTTCAGCATGCCGGGCGGGCGGGCTCCAGGTGTCTTCCCGGCCCGAAAGTAGCAAGGCGGGGCATCGGATCTGTTGGAGCACGCCGGTGGCATCCGGCCTTCCGAGCAGCGCCCGGATCTGGGCTGCGAAAATGGCGGGCGTTTTACGGCTGAACATCTCGATGATCCTGCCGGTGAGCGCAGCGTCGGTCCGCCGATCCGGATGCACCATCGGCGGAATCCAGCGCTCGGCCATGGCACGCATACCGTGAGTTTGGGCTATATCAAGGAGGGCTAACCGGTTGCGAGCTTCCTGCTCGCCTAAAGCGTCTTGGGGCCGTGCGAGGTAGCCGGTATTCAGGAGCGCAATGTGGGTTACCCGCTCCGGCGCCGCGCGATACATTTCCAGGGCGACTCTGCCACCCATCGAATGGCCGGCAAGGGCAAAGCGATCCGGAGCCTGGCGCAGTGCGGTTTCCGCCATGACGGCCAAAGAATCTTCGTCGCCCCAATCTATGGGGATACAGGTGGCGGCATCGGCTAGCGCCCGCACCTGATAATCCCATACAGAGCTGTCGCAAAGCAGTCCTGGGAGAAGTACTAAAGATTTTTTTGGCGCTTTTTGCATCGGATTACGCTTTTTATAGCATGAGGGCAATCCTTGAGTCTGATATCCTCACGCTAAGGAGGTTTCCCGACTACCTGTTCGACGAGGAATATCTGCGCAGGCTGCAATCCGGAGATCGGGAAACCGAAGAGCACCTGATCGCATTTTTTTACAAGCCGGTATTGGTTAAATCGCAGATACGCCTGAGGTCCGCTGCGCTGGCGCAAGACGCTTGCCAGGAAACTTTCAGACGGGTAATCGCCTACTTCCGGTCCGGCAAGACTTTAGAGAACCCGGCCAGCTTTCCAGGTTTCGTACACGCGGTCTCGAACAACGTGGCGCTGGAGCTTTCTCGGGCAGGCAGGCGGCACGACCAGTTGGCAGAAAATGCTCCGGAACCCGCCGACCCGGCCGACGATCCGGAACGCCAGATGATTACTGAGGAACGAAAAGAGATAGTGCGGCGTGTGCTGGGCAAGATGAGTGAGAAAGACCGCGAGTTGCTGCGCCGCGTGCTGCTGGGGGAAGAGGACAAAGCCGCGGTTTCGAAGGAATTTGGCGTCGACCGGGGTTATCTGCGAGTCCTGTTGCATCGCGCCCGTTTGCGGTTCAAAGCAGCTTTACTGGAGGACCAGGGAGCAAGGAGTAGCGGGAATTAGGTCAACTCCGCATGCGGGTCATCAGGTACATACCTGCCAGACCGAAGACCGCGTCGGGCGACCACGCGGCCATGGGCGGCGGGAGTTGATTGACGTCGCCCACCTTCTCGAAAAAGATGCTGATGCCCCAATAGCTCAAAGCAATCGCCAGGCTGACGCCGATGCCCGTCATCGCGCCCCGGTTCCCTACCAGGAAGGCGAACGGAACCGCGATGAGCGCCATGATCAGGACAAACAGGGGAACCGCGAATTTACGGTAAAAGCTTACCTGGAGACTGATGGTGTCGAAGCCGCTCTGTTTAAGGTCGCGGATGTAGTGGTCGAGTTCCAGGAAGTTCATCTGCTTGTCCTGGACGTGGGCTTTGAGGAAGTAATCGGGGGCTTCGGAAATTTCGGTAAACGCTTGTGCGGTGAAGCGGCGCGTATCGAGCCGGCGCATATCCCGAAAGTCGCTCGACCAGCCGTTTTCGAAGACCCAAGTGTGGAGCGAGGGGCTCCAATGGACGCGTTCGCCGAAGATCTCGCGCGTCAGGTGGAAAGTGGAAGGCTCCAGCTCAAAGACGTAGAGGCCGGCCATGACCTTCTGCGGGGCATCGTAATACTTGTAATAGAAGATGCGCGCCGAGTTGGCGGAGTTGGCGCCCCAGATCCACTTGTTATTGGGGTTGAGATAGGTCTGAGTGACGCGGCCCTTGATCTCGTCGCGTAGCGCATCCTGCGTGCGGTTGGCCCCGGGCACGTAGTAGTAATCGAAGGCGAAGAGGCCGCCACAAAAAAGCATGCTTCCGATGAACACCGGCATGGCCATTCGGTACAGGCTGACGCCGCACGCCTTGAAGGCAGTCACCTCGTTCTGCTTGCTCATGACGCCGAAGGCTCCCAGCACCGCGAGCAGGACGCTGATGGGCAGGAACTGGTAGATCAGACTCGGACTGAGGAAGAAGAGGTAGGTGAACATGGTGCCGAGCGAGACATGATTCTTGATCATGTCGGGAACCAGCTCGAAAAAGTTATAGACCAAAGTCATGCAAACCAGGCTCGCCAGCCACAGCACGCAGTGAAACATGAAGGTGGACAGGATGTAGGTATCGATGAGCTGGGGGAGGAGCGGCAGGCGGCCGATGCCCGAAACTCCCACCGGGGGTGTGGCGGGTTTCCAACGCGCCCAGAGAGAGCGCAGGGCGCCGATCAGATCGGTATCGCCCGGCAGTTCCATGCGTATGAGGAAGATCACGCCCGCGATACCGAAGGCGGCATCGGGCAGCCACATGGCCACGGGCACAGGCAGCACGCGCTGGCGGGCGACGCCGATCAAGGTGATCGAGGCGAGGTGATAGCAGAAAAACGCCAGAAAGACCGCTAGGATATAGGCAGCCGATTTGCCGCCTTTGCGCGTGACAATGCCCAGCGGGATGCCGACCAGGGCGAGCATGAAGCAGGCCGCCGGCTCCGCAAAGCGGCGATGCAATTCCACCCGGGCCTCGATCCAATCGGGGCCGCCGTAGCGCGCAAGTTCCCGCGTGTTCATCGAGGGGAACTCGGGGCTGGACGAGTTGTCAGGCGGCGAAGCGTCCAGGGCCTGATTGCCGGTCTGATATACGCTGTCGTGCTCCGTGCCATCCTTCGCCATTTCATACTGCGCGGCGTCGTGCAGCAGAAGCTGAATGCGGTTGTGGGAGAGATCAGGGATTACGATGGCGTCTTTGGCCAGAGTTATCAGCGGCCCCTCGGCTTTGCCGCGAATGCCGGCGGTGCGTTGTTCGGGCGGCGCAACATCGGCCATGAAGACGTAGCGCCAGAGCTGGGGATCACCGGGACGCGCCGGGGGCACATCGGCGACGTACAAAACGGTATTGGGGAAATCTTCATCGAACACCCGCGCTTCAATGGCGGCGGAGAGGCGTGAGGCGAGGAGCTGCTCGCTGATGCGGGTGGTCTCGCGAAACGAGAGCGGGGCGAGGCGCAGCGAAGAATAGGCGGCCAGAGCCGTGGCCAGGGTGGCGAATAAGAGCACCGGCGGAATGACATTGCGGCTGGAAACGCCGGAGGCGCGCATGGCCGTGATTTCGCCATCGCTCGCGAGCCGGCCGAGGCCAATCAGAATTCCCACGAGCATGCCGAAGGGAATGGTCCAGGGCAACACTGGCGGCAACGCTAGGGCGAATAGGGTGAGGATCGTCCACGGACTGGGGCTGGAGTGCACCAGCAGTTCGAAAATCTTGTCTACGCCATGCAGAAAAATGACGAAAGTGGCCAGGAGGGTAGCCAGGAAGGTGCTGGAGAGGATTTCACGGAAGATGTAACGGCCTAGGAGGCGCATGGGTGAAAAGCGAGGATCGGGGATTGGGGACTGGGGGCTGGCGGCATCATGGAACGAGGTCCGGAGGGGGAACTACGGGCAGCTTGGGTAATTCTTCTTCGATGGGGTGCAGTTCCAGGTCATCGATCAGGATCGAGGGGGCGATGACGGCGGCGTTGGAGATATAGCCGGAGCCGCCCATGAGGGCGAAGGGAGCCGGATTGTCCATGAAATCAAAGGTCGTGAGGTCGTCGCCCGCGGCAATAATGTCCTTGAGGGAACGCGTGTTGAAGCCGCGGAAACGCATGCCCCGCATCAATTCTTCGTGGCCATCGGGGTAGAGGCGGTAGGCGAGAATGGGAATGCTGGTCGCGTGCGCGCCTCCGGATTGCTCGCTGGATAGCAGGCGGCGCACCTCTTCGACGGATGCGGAGGAAGGAAAATCCATTTCCCGGATCACCACGCCATAGGGTTTGCCGCGGGCGTTGATCAGCTCGAGCAGCTTGCTGCGCAAGGCCGCCTGGGTTACGGTTTCCGAGGAGCGAACAAAGAGATTGCTGATGCCAGCCGTATCTGCGCCAAAGGAACCGGGCATGCGGGCACGCCCGTTAGAGCCTTCATGGCCGCGTACGGGTTGGCGGGTCAGCAGGTAACCCTTGAGGATTCCCTTTTCGATGAGGTGCAGAGGCTTGGGCTCGACGCCCTCGCGATCGACATCGTAACTGCCGAATAGCGGTTTGCCGCGCCATTCCTTCTGCGTAGGGTCGTCCACCACGTCGAAGGATTCGGGAAGAACGCGCGCACCGATGCGGCCATCCAGTTCGCTCAAAACCGTGGAACCGCCGCGGCCACCGGTTTCTCCCACGGGGCGGCGCGAGAGGCCGAGATTCTCTCCCAGAACTTCAGCGAAAACCTGAGGTCCCGCGACCCCTTCAAACAGGATGGGGCCGCTGTAGTCTTCGCCCACCGGTGCGTGTTCCAGGGCCACCACATTCTTCGCAAGCGTTTCCAAACCGCGCTTCATTTCGGCTTCGGCGGGCATGCCGGCCGCGTCGAAGGCCTGAAACACAACGGCATCGCGAACGGTCATACCATCGGGGGCCTGAGCAGCCGCGCGAGCGCGCAGGTACGCGGTGCGGTCGGGAACGCGAACTTCCGTGCCCTCAGAATTCACCAGGTAATAACCGCCATCGCCGGCATTGAATTCGACGCCCGAAATCTCGATCTCGGGATAGCGGCTGAAGATGCGGGAGAGATCGCGAACGCGATTCGTCCAGGCTTCTTCATCCACCTGTAACGGGTGAAGCACGGCCAGATGGTGCAGCGGCTGGGCGTGGGCGAAATCATTGATCTTATCGTTGACGGTCAGGTTGCGCAGCGCCGCGCGTTTACGGGAGATGGCTTCCACCGCGGATTTGTAGGCCGAATCGGTAGCCAGCCAGAAATAGCGGCGCAGCACGGGATAAGTGTCATCGAGCGGAAAGCGTTCGAGATCGTAGCGCGAGCCGAAATTGAAATCGCTGCCGATGTAATTGGTGTTATCGAAAGCGTAATCGCCCACGCGAACGGCGACATCGAGATTGCGGAAGCGGTCGCGGCGGCGGCCGGTGAGTCCGCCCAGAGTGGCAGAGACGGTGAAACCGTCCGCATCATCCATCAAGTACTGGATGAAGTAGGGGGCTTCCAGATTGGGGACGGAGAGTTTGAGGGAGCGATCGATCTCATCATGCATGGCGCGCACGATGGGATCGCCAGCGGGGGTGGCCGCGGGGCCGGAGGGCGACTGGGCGTAAATAAAACAAGTGAGCGCCAACGCGGCCGCGCCTGCCAGAGCGGCAGCCGGGCCGATGCCCCGTCGTTTCACTGCGCGCTCCCCGAGGTTTCCGCGCCGAACGGAATGGGCAGAAGCGGCGGGCGATCGTTGGATTTGGCCTTCTTCTCGATTTCGATTTCCGAAACGAGGATGGCGGGCGAGACTGCAGCTACGGGCACGCTGCCCGATTCGGCGCCGCAGTAACCGTTAAAAACTTCCTGCTTATCGGAAGTGGCCAGAATCTTGGAAAAACTGGAGAGCGGTGTGCCGACAATATCGGCTCCGCGCACCAGTTCATCGGGGCGGCCATCCGCGTAAACGCGGTACACAATGATGGGAATTACCTTGAAAGCCTGCAGGCCGGCGCGCGCGGTGGTGGTGAAGCCGCTGGTGATATCGGCGAAGTAGAGTCCGTAGGGCTTGTTCTGACGCTTGATTTCGTCGATGAGCATCTGGCGCAGTTGCGCGTCGGAAACGCCTTTGGACGAATCAACGATCAGGTTGGACTGCCGCGAGACGACCTCATAACCGGGCTGGCGCCGTCCGTGGCCGTTCGATTGGCCAATACCGTGGATGGGCGAGCGCGACATCAGAAACGTTTTCAACACGCCGTTTTCGACGGCGGTGACGGGGCGGGCCTTGATGCCCTCGTCGTCATATTCGTACCAGCCGTTGAGATCGATGCCATCGATTTTGCGCCGTGTGGGATCGAAGACTACGGAAAGAAAATCGGGAAGCACCTTGGCGCCGATGCTCTTGGTGAAGGTCTGGCCTTCGGTTTCATCTTTCTGACGATGGCCCTCGATACGATGTCCGAAGATCTCATGGAAAAACACCGCGGCAGCGCGGCCGGAGAAGATCGCGGGACCGACGAAGGGTTCCGCTTCGGGTGCGTGCAGCAGGGCTTCGAGATCTTTGGCAACCCGGTCGATGGAAGCGATCAGCACGGTATCGTTGGGAAGCCCGGAAGGGTCAACCGCCTCGAAGGTTTCGCTGGTAGAGAGGTCTGCGCCATCATCGGCCTTGGCGGACGCGGAGATGATCACGCGCGCAAACCCCCGGCCATGTTGAATGCGCGCGCCTTCGGTGCTGACGAAGTAGCGCGTATCAGTTTGGCCGCTGACGCTGACGTGGGAAGTGAGAATGGCGGGGTGATTCAGGAACCGCGCCGAGAGGTTACGGATACGCTCGCTCCAGGCAGCTTCATTGAAGCTCAGGCGAGGTACGGGTCCCTGAAATTTGGCCGCGGGGCCTTCGTGGGAAAAATCGTCGGAATCGTCGGCCGCGGCCACTTTAACTTGGGCGTTGGTCTTGATGCGGATGAGGCGTTCGGCGGCGCT